>NZ_MCSD01000045.1:0-5882 GCF_002872555.1 Vibrio sp. 10N.286.55.E10 | reverse complement strand
CTCCGAAAACATAACGCCGCATTAAGGTGTGAGCGACGCTTGGCTATACTTGAGCGAAGCGAAACTGCCAAGCGTTGCGAATCACTCTTAAATGCTTTGTTAACTGGCGCTCTCAAAAGTCGATACTTTCTAATTTTTTATTCAATATCTTCATGCCGAGCTGTTTCGAGATATCTACAATTGCAGAGAAGCCTTCTCCTTTAAACTTATCTACTATCACATCAAGTACTTTCGGCTCTTCAAGAGACGACAAAAATTCGATACCTGAACTCGTCAGCCTTATTGGTGAGCACACTAGCATAAACTTCATCGGAGCTTGTGGTGAAGCTACTAAACCACTGCTCTTCATGTCATAAATCGGACCTTTGTTAGTAGATAGAAGTCCATTCTCGACGATTAGATGCCAATGAAACACAAATTTTTTATCTGTTCCATCATCCACATTGAGGTATTTCATGTACAACTTCTGCGAGTCCGCATAAGGTTCTTGAGCCTCTTTGATTTCACTAAGAAGCTGTTTTATGTATGCGTAATCTATATCCATTCTTACCTCCGAATGTGATTTTGTCGTAAGCCAGTTAACGCCCAATTAAGGTGTGAGCCACGCTACCACGACACTTAACTGGGATGCCGTAAACACTAAACTGAACCCAACCAAAAAATGCCAAGCGTGGGGAATCACTCTTAAATTGTTTGTTATGTGTCTTTTTGCGGAATGATTGGATACATGCTTTTACCTGCCAACGCTATTATGGGCGCTGAATCATCACCCGCCAACCTAACGAATAGAGTCCCACCTACATCTAACAAAACAATTACTGGCTTTGTTTCACAATAACTATCAACACACTCATTTACAAAAACAGGTGGAACTTGAACTCTAGCATTTGGCGTGTAGTGATAAGACCTTTCTAAACTACCACCAACACCGAGCAAATATAGGACTCTACTAGCAATCTTAGAAGTCACTGGAGGATACAAACAAAACATTACAGCGAGCAAATAGACCAAAGCAGCAGGTCGCTTGATGAAGTTAAGTATTGGCGTATTTTTCCTATATTTACTTGCTGTTTGTTCAAATTCTGTTTTTGGTTTTACTGGAATAAGCGATATATAGCTGAAGAAAACAAAGATAACACAAGACAAGTAAAACTCTGGATCGTCAACCACTAACTCAGTAAATGAAAGAAATTGAACGTAAAGCACAAATGACATATTAGACAATATATTAATAAAGAAAAAACTAAATACTAACAATACGTATTGTTGAGTTGATACCTGTGAAAAATCCAAAGGTAATAACTTTTTATCTGGAGTTAACAAGTAAAAAGAGTATAAAAATGGTATAGCTAAAAACAAAACCAATGGCAGCCACAAACTATAGTCAAGAAAACTGGAAACCCAAAATGAAGTCGGTGCAAGTAAAAAATAAATAACAAAACCAACAATACTCGAAACATACTTATTTGGAATTATGTTAGAGCTTTGATAAAAATATTTGTAATAGTACTTTCCATACAAGTCATCAGTTACAAACACAGCCATGACTACATACATTGCACCGACAATAGAAAACAAAGCAGATAGCGATCCAACTACCACCAATAGAGAGAGCAAAGAATCCATTTCCATAGGAAACGGTATTCTTTCAGAAACTACATACGAAAAAAAGAAGTACCCTCCCAACAAGGTAGATACCATAGAAATATTTTTCACATGCTCTCTAAATTTACTCATCTACTCTCTATCTCCAAGATGTCACTGACACATAACGCTGCGTTAAGTAGTGAGCAACGCGACCACAGAACCCAACCAGACCATCGTAAACACAAAACCTAACGATGGAATGAAAAATGCCATGCGTTGGGAATCTGTCTTAAACGCTTTGTTATGTATAATGCACACACCGAACTAAAATATAAACCACTTATGAAACAAGAAGTAATTGATTGCCTGAAGTTAGACATGAAAATATGTTGGGAACACTTCAGCCAAAAGCTTTCCAGCTTTACTGCTGATGAAATAGTCATAATCTGCAATAACTTATCGCAGTTATATGATGTTTCGACAGATGTAAAGGCTAAAAAAGCAACCGACGCAGACTACAATGCTCTCTACTATGAATCTGGAAGCCCTGAATTAAATGAGTTTCTTCAAGCGATGTTTGACTGTTTCAAAGCTTGGCAAGTATACAGTGACATTGAATTGAGCAAATGCCTATACGCACACACAAATAGAGGTACAGACAATTGGTTTCCCGTTGTGATAATCAATCAGAAGATCAATGAGTTCCAATGCGCAGGTGAGTTAGTCACTGTCTATAGAGGTTGTCACAACACCGAGTTAAAAACAGACAAGTATAAGCAGAGACAATCATGGTCAACTGACTTCAGTGTGGCAAAATCGTTTGCATATCACCACCCTTCCTCTGATACCCCTAGAAATGATCGAATTGTAATCAAAGCAACAGTTAATAAAGAATCGATTCTTTGGGCGAGAAATGCAGAGTCTGAGGTAGTACTAGCCCTCGATTTTACAGCCAAATCTGTATCAACTGCTATGACATATGATGATTTCATAGCTCAAGGTGGAGATGCCTGACCTTTATACATAACGCCGCATTAAGGTGTGAGCAACGCAACCACGAAACTTAACCATACCACCGAAAACACAAAACCCAACGATGGAATGAAAAATGCCATGCGTTGGTAATCACTCTTAAATGCTTTGTTATGTACATTTGACCCACGAATTATTTTCTAATTTCGGGTTAAACCCTATAAAATCAATACCCTCAACTTTAGTTTTATCAAAGCCCCATTCAAAATCCCCAACTAATCTTTCAAAAGCATATTGGAAATAAGCAAATCTCAACTCCCACCTCCAACATTCGCACCTCGCCTCTTGAAAAAACAGGCTATCCACTTCTAAAACTCCACTACTCCGACTTATTGAAGGATACATTTTAAAATTTTGAATATAAGCTCCAGGATTTAAGATCTTATTAATAACGTGATGCGATTTCTGATTTAAATAAGCCTCCCGAAGATTAAAGTAGTCCACTAATCGCTTTGGCAAAATTGAAAAGTGTGGAATCCATTTTTCTTTGTCTAAGTTAAATGTGACGTTCTGATTTGACGTTTTTGGATGTTTTACAAGTTTTGCTAAAACAACTGGAATGAGATAAGACTGTTGGTAGTAACCATTTCGCTCCAAATAGCGGTGTACAAGCAAATAATCTGCTCGTGAAAACTGGGACGGACTCATACTTACTCTGTCAGATACTGTTGTTTTTACTTCAATTAGAGCCCCTTGATATTTTACATCATAGCCACTTTGGTTTACATCCGCATAATTACTAGGTAGAAGTAATTCTGTAATAGCCTCTCCGACATCACCAAGGACATGCTTACTCGCAAACCTTTGAGCAAATAAATTAGGTTGTTCTCCGGATGAGAGTATAGTTTTGGCAACCTCTTTTCTGCTTCTAGGCTTAGGCATTTCCTTCAACGTTTTGTTACTATCAATAATGTCATCAAAATTTTGGTTTTGCTTGTAAGCATGTAGGACATGTTCATCCCACGACTCTTTAATTTTATTCTTTTTAAACAACCCAAATGGGAGGTCAAAAGGGAGTTCAAACGACATATTTTACCTCTTAACTACTTTATAGCGACCAGATGTGTACATAACGCCGCATTAAGGTGTGAGCGGCGCTTGGCTATACTTGAGCGAAGCGAAACTGCCAAGCGTTGCGAATCACTCTTAAATGCTTTGTTATGTGTTTACTCAAAGTAACCCTCGGAAGCAATTGCAACCGATTGAAAGTACAACCCTTCACCTTCTTCTAGGTCAGGAAGAGTTGGACGCCAGAAAGATAACTGAAGCTCTTTAAACACGTAGCTATAGCCTAACTCTGGATCAGAATGATCATAATTACCTTCTAGCTGAACTCGTTCGAGCACATTAGTCGCTAATGTCCTATGTACGTCAATGCCAAACAATGTCGTTGAAAACAACTCAGACGCCGCAGCTTCAATGAACTCAACTCTTCCTTCATTATCAAAATCTACCATGAGACCATCTAAAAAATGATGGCGATGACCATAGATGTAATCAGGAGCTCCGATAACATTGCTCACTTCAGTTTCTGTCATACCAAGCTTGACTGGACCGATTGAGTTTTCTAGTTGAATTTCGAAAATTTCCATTTTTGTCCTAAAAACACATAACGCCGCGTTAAGTAGTGAGCAACGCTACCAATGAACCTAACCATACCACCTTAAACACAAAACCCAACGATGGCATGCAAAATGCCAAGCGTTGGGAATCTGTCTTAAACGCTTTGTTAAGTTGTTTTTAATTTGTAGGCACCTTTAACCATGGTAGCCCGATCTAAAACAACATTTTTATCAAATTGCTTACTAAGCGCATTAACTAATGATTCCAAAAGAGCATAGCTTTCTTGAGTGACCTTAGCTCCCGCAATAACTCTAGAAATTAGCTTTCCATTAAACTTGTGAATGCCGGGACCTTTGTTCATGGTCAACACCCGATACTCAGACTCATATTCCCAGTCAAGTGATTTAGTTAGAAACATCTTTTTTACCGAGTCAAAGCCCCCTCTCGCAGCAGTCACAACAGGCATCTTTTCTGAGTATTCGACAGGATAACCTATAAGGGTTCGTTCGACAGTTTTAGAACCATATTTTGCATCCGAAAAATCAACTTCAAATTCGACTACAAATCCTTTGTGATTATCAGCGTAATGAGACCACATTAGTATATTGTCATCTTTATGGCTCAAGCACAGGATGCCTACTTTCTTCACCACGTCATGATGTAATGCGCCAGACTCTATTTGTTTCTTGATGCCTGCGTCGACCACCCCCTTACTTTGTAAACGCTTTGCAGGTGATAACCCTTTGATGTCGCCAATTTGTTTGTACAATTCTGGATTACTTTGAAAGTATTTTAACGAAGCCTCTACATCGTATTCAGCAATACAATCGAATGGGTCATTAAACCCATCAAACGAGCTAAATTTCAAAGTTTGGTTTCTAAGTACAGCCAAACTACCCTCAGAAAAACTCAAATATTTATATACTTTATGCTTCAAGTAACCTCCGAAACAACTTAACGCCTTGTTAAGGTGTGAGGCACGCAATACCGAAGCTTCCGCATACCACCTTAACCACTAAACCTGACGCATGGTAAAAATGCCACGCGTGCCGAATCACTCTTAAACAATTTGTTAGCAGGACATTACGCAAGTAGCCGATGCTTCATTGACATAACTATAACCTTCGATAGTGACTGTAATCTGCTCTAAACCAAAAACTGACTCTGACGTTATCACTATAGGGAAGTTTAGTCTTATCAGGTCATTATGATTGGGCTTCGTAATGCCAAACCAAAAGCCTACGGTTTTGCCATTTACGAACATATTGGGTTGAGAATATTCGACTTCAGCTAATCCGTAATGAATGAAACCAATAAACTCATTACCATTCGCATCGACGAATTTCGCCCTGACAATGATGTTAGAGTTGGGGTCTAGAGCATCATCTTGGCTAGCTTGACAAATGACAGTGTCATCATGACTATCATCTTTCCATGAGGCAAACTGCCATACTGCATAATCTTGTATATCTTGGGGAGTTATTTCCCATATTTGCTTAACCATGTTACTCCTGTACTGCTAACGCTTAAGTATTTATCCGTTGTCGTAGCACAATGGATAAATACCTGTTGGACTTGGCTGCTTCTATCTATGGAATTTGCTTTTTAGGACTGACTTGCGTTCCACTCTTATCATTAAGACCGGTACCCCGTCAGTGGTTCATTTTCCACTTCTAGCCGCCAATTTATCTACAGCGACT
>NZ_MCSD01000044.1:0-2306 GCF_002872555.1 Vibrio sp. 10N.286.55.E10 | reverse complement strand
TATAACGCTTAAGTATTTATCCGTTGTCGTAGCACAATGGATAAATACCTGTTGGACTTGGCTGCTTCTATCTATGGAATTTGCTTTTTAGGACTGACTTGCGTTCCACTCTTATCATTAAGACCGGTACCCCGTCAGTGGTTCATTTTCCACTTCTAGCCGCCAATTTATCTACAGCGACTACACCCGTTGCATAATCTTTTTAAAAGCGAACAATGCCCCTCTCTCGCCATAACACAACGATAATTTTATTCATTATAATCAGACAACTAGGTCAGTTGGTACTCTGAAACGACTATCCTAGGTCTAATATTGATGCACACGAGTACCATGCTGTTGCTATGGCAGTTCGGACAACACGGTTTCTCTTTCAGCACTTCCGATTTCTCTGCGGGTCGCTCTCGTAAGCTATGCCTAATTTCCGCTATCGCTTTTACCCGTACAGCATTAGCTAAAAAGCCATAGTAGCGTATTCGCATTAGCCCTTTAGGCAACACATGTAAAAGTAAGCGTCGAAGCAACTCGCCCGCATTACAACACATTCTTTGAGTCCCGTTGGTTCGATAATCTTTGTAACTCATCGTGATACGGCCATCCACGTTATAACTTAATTGGTTTGGATTTAACCCAATACGATTGCAATACCGAGATAGATAACCCACTACCGCTGTGGGCTCGTGGAGTACAGGTTTACTGTACACAACCCATCTCTTACTAGCGGCTTCCTCTAATAAATTACTGTGCGTCGCTATCAACTCGCTTACTCGACATAACATCTCTTTCTTAAAGCGAACGGATAAGGCTTTAACCGGAAGCAGGTAACTCTCTTTTCTTGTCCGTTGCCATTGCCGATCTTTTGTAAGCACCCCACTCGGTAGTAGGCAATGAATATGAGTATGTTGACTCAGATTTCTTCCCCAAGTGTGAAGAACCATTAATGCTCCAAGTTGACCGACAAGGTGATGCCGCTCATTAGCAAACGCGCATAATGTTGCCCACACGGAATGAAACAAGCATTGATAAACCACCTTAGGATGCGCTTTAACCAGAGCATTGAACTCGTGCGGTAAGGTAAAAACCATATGATGATAGGCCACGGGTAAAATATCTTGGCTTCGCTTTGTTAACCATTGCTGCCTCATTTGCTCTTGGCAATTGGGGCAATGGCGGTCTCGACAAGAGCAGTACCAACGCGTTTCATGACCGCATTGCTGACAACGCCAGTCGTAACTGCCCATACGCTCTGTTCGGCAGTCTCTTAAATGATGGAGTACTTGCCACTGCCTCGGTGTGACTTTGCTTTTATCAAGCTCTTCTAAGCCTTGGGTTAATACGGCTTGGTAAGGAGATAATGCGTTCATTCGCTCTCCTCCCATAGTTGAGCAACTAAGTCGAACTTACTTCCGTCCGAGCTTTCGTTGTGATGACCTATCCAATGGGTGTACCTCAATGTCGTTTTGATATTCGAATGCCCAAGGTAACGCTGCAGAACATTCAAAGGCATGCCCGATTCAAGCTGATGAGTTGCATAGGCGTGTCTCAGGGCGTGTATTCCCCCTAATTTTCTGACGTTAGCCTCAACTTTTGCTGCTTTGAAGCACTTCTGCAAAGAGCTAATACCCAATGGCTTTTCGGGCTCTAGGCTGGGAAACAGCACTACGGTGGGATGATAATGACACCAGTAATTTCGAAGATGATTCAGTTGGCTATCACCCAGTGGAACAAAGCGATCTTTTTTGCCTTTACCACAATGAATGTGCAGCCGTTTCGCCGTACCATCAATGTCTTTCACGTACAAACCCACGACCTCACTGACACGTAGGCCACATCCATAACACATTTCAAGTGCGGTCTGATATTTAAGACTTCGACAATGACTAATGATACTTCTTACTTCCTCGCGATTAAGCAGCTCCGGTATTTTACTGGCGCGTTTAATCGGGGGAACCAGTCGCTCTTCAAATTCTCTATTCAAAACGGCACGATAAAAGAACAAGATGGCATTCAAAGCTTGAGCACAAGTACTACTACTTAAGCTCCGCTCTGTGGTGAGCGTACGTAAATATGCACTAATCTGTTGATCGGTGAGTAAATCGGGGGACAGATCGTAAGTAGTAGATAGATCTTTAACCCAACGTAAAT
Source organism: Vibrio sp. 10N.286.55.E10 (assembly GCF_002872555.1). NCBI lineage: Bacteria > Pseudomonadati > Pseudomonadota > Gammaproteobacteria > Vibrionales > Vibrionaceae > Vibrio > Vibrio sp. 10N.286.55.E10. Next base: position 164 of record NZ_MCSD01000044.1, on the reverse strand, counting down.
AGCTTGCATGGGTTTTCGGAGAAAAACGGCGAACCGCCATTTCATCGATAAATTGTTGTCTTAATGGGGTCATGATGTATTCCTTAATCTATGGATACATCATAAGTTTGGTCTATCGGATAAGTGAGAGGAAAGTCCTCCGCGAAGCGGCTTAGTTCAACAGC
>NZ_MCSD01000043.1:0-6446 GCF_002872555.1 Vibrio sp. 10N.286.55.E10 | reverse complement strand
AAAATTTGCTTGGCGACCATAGCATTGTGGACCCACCTGATTCCATGCCGAACTCAGAAGTGAAACACAATAGCGCCGATGGTAGTGTGGGGCTTCCCCATGTGAGAGTAGGACATCGCCAGGCTTTAAATTATGAACGACTTGTCAGCGACGACAAGTAGTCCACTGCGGAGTGGTAGTTCAGTTGGTTAGAATACCGGCCTGTCACGCCGGGGGTCGCGGGTTCGAGTCCCGTCCACTCCGCCACTTATTAGAAAAGCCCTGCTAGCAATAGCAGGGCTTTTTTACATTTGAAGAAAAGTGTTTTGCTGTTAGGTTGTATGAGTGTTGTTAAGGTACCGAGCCCCTGCACTTCACGCTATTCCTGCACATATTAGAAAGCCTAGTCTGACGACTAGGCTTTCGTCGTTTTTGATGTATGAACTTCGGACTTTTGGTACAGACCTCATTGCTACCTATTGAGGTGTCTCTATAGAAACCGACAGGCGCTGTTTGCTCTCAAATCTGACGAATGAAGGTGGCTCTTTCAACTTTTTCTGTTGCACCTTCTAAAGAGGGATTTAGCTATCTCGTAGATACAAAAACGCCTAGCGTTTGCTAGGCGTTGATAGATGGTTATTTTTAACATCGACTACAGTATTTGTTTAAGCACTCTATCGGCTTTCACGCGAGTGATCTTGCGAATCAACTTCTGAACTTCCGTCGGGTAGCTCTCTATCTTGTCTAACTGCTTATAAGTACAGATAAGCTGAGTGTGTTGAAGGATATTATCCACTTCAGCTTGGAATTTGTCTGTTAGGTGATGGTAGTTATCTTGGATAAAGATGCCGTTCTCTAGATCTAGCTTCCATGCTCGAGGGTTTAGGTTATTGCCTGTTAGTAGCATGTAGCGCTTATCGACCCAAATCCCCTTTAGGTGGAAGCTATTGGAATCGTGTTGCCAAAGTCGAATTGATAGATTACGGCTAGCTATATGAGCTTCATTCGCTTTAGCGAAACGACGTAAGTTCAATTCGTAAAGGTAGGGCAGACCACCAATCGTTTTAAACTCTTCTTCTGGCGAGATAAAGAAATCATTTGCTGTCTTATCGCCAACAACAATGCTGACCTTTACGCCACGCTTAAGCGCTTTCTTCACTTCTTTAGCTAGGCTCGGTGGGAAGTTGAAGTAAGGTGTGCAGATAAAGATTTCATCTTTAGCTTGAGCGACGAGTTGATTGATTCCCTGATTCAGACGATTACGTCTCTTACCGATACCAACCAATGGTGTTACTGCAACTTGGTCTGCTGAAACCTCTTGGCCATCGAATTGATATTGAGATCTTGCCAATGATGCACGAAACTGACGAATCGCTGGTTTCAGTTCTTTGGTCACAGGCTTGTTCTTATCAGCTAAGTCATAAACAGCGCTGTCCGCAACCATCTGTTCGTGTACGTAGGTAAACATCGAGTCCGCAAGAGCCGCGTTGTTTAAAACGTGGTAACGATCAAAGCGATACCGCTCATGGTAATTCAGGTAGATATTGTTAAGGCTTGCACCGCTGTATATCACGCTGTCATCGACGATAAAGCCTTTTAAGTGCAATACTCCAAAGACTTCTTTGCCGCGAACTGGAATGCCATAGACGGGTACAGAGTGCTGATATTTTTCTGCAAACTCTTTATACATGGCAGCATTGCCTTCAGAAGACTCTGCGCCAATCAATCCACGCTGTGCTCGGTGCCAATCGACACAAACGCTCACGTCTAATTCTGGATTCTTTTGCTTTGCTTCATATAAGGCAGTTAGGATCTCACGGCCAGCCTCATCATCTTCAAGATACAAAGCGACTAAACTAATACGAGTCGTCGCGCGAGATATCTCATCAAGTAGACGAGTTCGAAACTCTTGCGCTGATAGTAGTACTTCAAACTTGTCAGGATTCTGCGCTATGGTTGGCAACTGTATGAATGGATTCCTACTGGCAATCATATTGACTGTTTTACCTTAAAAATATGCAAAATTGCGAACCTTTAATTTTACCAAAGGGATAGCATCAAATACTAGATAATCGAGGCATTCTCTAACAATTTTGCTGATAATGCATAGGAATGAGATCTTTTCCACTATTCGAATACCGCTCGTATAAAACTCTTAATCCATTTGGCAGATCTTTAGGCTCTACTTGTACGAATCTGTGTCGCGCGTAAAAATTGGTGAGATGAGCGTATGCAAAGCAGTAGTCGTTTTCCGTTAGAGTATGTTGCGCACAATAATCCATAAGCTGCGAGCCTAATTGCTGACCGCGATGCTGTTTTGATATCGCCATACCGGTAAGTAAGCGATTGTTTTCTATTGTACGAAAACGCACGACACCGCACAGCTCGCTATCCAGTAACAACGAATAGATCAGTTCACTTTTATTGGCTTTTCCCGTTGGATAATGTTCCTTGTAGAAACGTTTTACTAGGGGAACTTTAACGGGGTCTAATTGGGTAATGATGACATTGTTCATTCAGTCACTGCGCCACTGGTTTATCTGCTGTAGAATGGTTGCAGTGTAAGTTAATTGAATATCGTCATGCAATTCCATCTCAATGCTAGTTTAAAAAACGTTCATACTTTTTCCATCGATCAGACTTGTGATGCGTTGGTTGAAGTCACGACTATCGAAGAACTGATTACGGTTTATCAAGACCCTAAGTGGTCAACTTTGCCAAAGTTAATATTGGGTAAGGGCAGTAATATGCTTTTTACTGAGCACTTTGCAGGTTTGATTATTGTGAACCAGTTAGCCGGGATTACGTTAACCGAGACAGATAGCCATCACCATCTACATGTTAATGGTGGTGAGGATTGGCCTAGTTTGGTTAAGTGGAGTGTCGATAAAGGGCTGGGTGGTCTAGAAAATCTAGCAATGATACCCGGTTGTTCAGGCTCTGCTCCGATTCAGAATATTGGTGCGTACGGCGTTGAACTGCAAGACATATGCGAGTACGTTGATATCCTGTGTCTGGATACTTATACAGTTAAGCGATTAAGCAAGGAAGAGTGTCTCTTTGGTTACCGAGATTCTATTTTCAAACATGCTCTCTACGGTAAAGCGATTGTTGTTGCGATTGGTTTAACGTTGCCGAAAGAGTGGGAGCCATGCAATCACTATGGCCCGTTAAAAAGCCTAGCAGCCGATAGTCTCACTCCTCGTACTGTATTTGATGAAGTGTGTGCTATCCGTTCGAGTAAGCTGCCAGACCCTAGAATACAAGGGAATGCGGGCAGCTTCTTCAAAAACCCTGTGATCACCAAAGATCATTTTGATCGCCTGTTAGCTCTATATCCAAACATTGTCGGCTATGAGAGTAATGACATGATCAAAGTCGCTGCTGGCTGGCTGATTGATCAATGCCAGTTCAAGGGGGTGACAGAAGGTGGCGCTCAGGTTCACCCTAACCAAGCATTGGTTATCATCAATTCTGATGAGGCTTCTGCTGTGGATATCCTTAAGCTTGCAGAGCGAGTACGTCAGGCCGTTTTGAATAAATTCGATATTCGATTGGAACATGAAGTACGTTTTATGGGACGAGACCGAGAGACAAACCTAGATAAGGCTTTGGAGTCATTGGTATGAGAGAACACAGTACCAAGCTTGCACTATTGAGATGTCTTGCTGACGGTGAGTTTCATTCAGGTGAAGACCTAGGTGAAATGATTGGTGTATCACGAGCGGCTATCAGTAAGCACATTAAAGGTATTCAAGAGTGGGGTTTAGATATCTACCGAGTACAAGGCAAGGGTTACAAGCTAGCTAGCCGTTTAGATATGCTTGACCAAGAAAAATTGTCTGCAGTTAGTCGCGATGCTTCTCTTGAGCTGATTCCAATCATCGGTTCTACAAACCAACACCTATTAGAGCGTACTAACACCCTCGAATCGGGTTCTGTCTGTATGGCTGAATATCAAGCTGCGGGGCGTGGACGTCGCGGACGAGAGTGGGTATCGCCATTTGGTGCAAATCTCTACCTTTCAATGTATTGGAGACTCGACGCAGGGATGGCTGCTGCGATGGGCTTAAGCCTTGTGGTTGGAGTAGCCGTTGTAGAGGCTTTGGAAGAGATGGGCGTTGAAGGCATCAAGCTTAAGTGGCCGAATGACCTATACCACAATGACAAGAAGCTCGCGGGTATCTTAGTCGAGCTCTCGGGGCAATCGGGTGGCGCAGCTCATATTGTTATTGGTTTAGGGCTGAATCTATCTATGGACCCAACGACATCAGGTATTGGTCAACCGTGGACTTCTCTTAAAGAAGTGTGTGACGGAAAGGTGCCTGATCGTAACCAATTAGCGCAGGCTCTGATCAATGCTTGGGACAAGTCTCTTGTGGATTATGAACTGAAAGGAATGTCCAATTTTGTAGAGCGTTGGAATCGCTTAGATAATTTCTTAGGTCGCAATGTTAGGTTGATTATTGGACCTAGAGAAATTGAAGGTGTTGTTCAGGGCATCGATGAACAAGGTGCCGTGTTACTCAAAACAGAGAATGGCCTCGAGAGTTATATTGGTGGTGAAATATCGCTAAGAAAAGGCGATTAAGGCGTTACTATTTTCTGAGTAACACTTCTTCAACCATGTGATCGGCGCCTTTTCGCAAAATCAGGTGCGCTCTTTCTCTTGTCGGAAGGATATTTTGTTCAAGGTTCAAGCCATTGATTGAACTCCAGATACCTTCCGCTTTATCCAGTGCCGCTTGATTCGATAACTTAGTGTAATGGCTAAAGTACGAGCCAGGTTTAGTAAACGCGCCATCGCGAAACTTCATAAAACGATTGATGTACCATTCTTTGATTTGCTGGCTGTCAGCATCAACATAGAGTGAGAAATCAAGGAAGTCTGAAATAAACACACGATGCGGTTCGTGTGGGTAGTTCATGCCACTCTGTAAGACATTAAGCCCTTCAATAATAAGTACATCGGGTAGGTCGACACACTTAACATCATCAGTAATGTTGTAAGTTAGGTGCGAGTATACCGGTGCGGTGACATTTCTTTTGCACGCTTTAACATCTGAGACAAAGTTCACAAGACGCTTGATGTCGTAAGACTCAGGGAAGCCTTTTTTACTCATCAACCCTTTCTCTTCCAACACTTCATTTGGGTATAAGAAACCGTCCGTTGTGACTAGCTCAACTTTTGGGTGGTTTTCCCAACGAGAGAGTAGGGCTTTAAGCAGTCGCGCAGTTGTACTTTTACCAACCGCAACACTACCTGCAATACCTATGATAAAAGGTGGCGCTTTCTCTTTCTTATCTAGGAACTCGTGAAGTACCGAGTTTCTGTTTTGTCTGGCTGCTACATAGAGATTCAACAGCCGAGAAAGTGGTAGATAGATCTCCACAGCCTCTTCCATTGTGAGTTTTTCATTGATGCCTTGAAGCTCTTTTAAGTCGCTTTCAGAAAGTGTCATCGGAACTAAATTCCTTAGCTCAGACCAGCGTTCGCGGTCAAATGACATAAATGGGCTCATACAAAACTCTATAGTGGATAACAAAACAAGTGCATGGAAAATACATCAAGCGATAGATAAATAAAATATCTTCCTGTGCTAGATGCGTGTTAAAGATGGAAACCTTGAGCTAAATTGGCGTATGTAGGAGTTTGGTAAGAGAATTTTGCACTTTTTTTCAATTTACTATTGCAAGGTGGAAAATCATTCAATAAAATGCGCCCCACTTGTGCCGACTTAGCTCAGTAGGTAGAGCAACTGACTTGTAATCAGTAGGTCACCAGTTCGATTCCGGTAGTCGGCACCACTTTCTCCCTTCCTCTAAGGCAAGCGAGAGAAAGCTCAAAATTTGGAGGGGTTCCCGAGTGGCCAAAGGGAGCAGACTGTAAATCTGCCGGCACTGCCTTCGATGGTTCGAATCCGTCTCCCTCCACCATATTCTAAAGGTTAAATAGCTCAAACAGAGTTACGTGTTGCGTGCATCGTATAATGGCTATTACCTCAGCCTTCCAAGCTGATGATGCGGGTTCGATTCCCGCTGCACGCTCCAACTCATTTTGTGTGCTGATATAGCTCAGTCGGTAGAGCGCACCCTTGGTAAGGGTGAGGTCCCCAGTTCGACTCTGGGTATTAGCACCAGTCTAAAGCTTCTTCTCCTTTAATAAAGAAAACCATTTTTTTGGTTGCGTGGTCTTATTTTAAGCCACCTAATCCGTACCTAGAGGGACACCCCATGTCTAAAGAAAAATTTGAACGTACGAAACCGCACGTAAACGTTGGTACTATCGGCCACGTTGACCACGGTAAAACAACTCTAACTGCTGCTATCTGTACTACACTTGCAAAAGTGTACGGCGGTGTTGCTAAAGATTTCGCATCTATCGATAACGCTCCAGAAGAGCGCGAGCGCGGTATCACAATCGCAACTTCTCACGTTGAGTACGATACTCCAGCACGTCACTACGC
>NZ_MCSD01000042.1:0-1388 GCF_002872555.1 Vibrio sp. 10N.286.55.E10 | reverse complement strand
TTAGAGTACGGCATAATGAGTCGCTCTCGGCTTTTGCAGTCTCGTCTTGAGACAAGGCATACGGCAATGCTGGCTAACTTTTTCTGGTAAAAAGACGAGTCTCTTTGCTCTCCACTACGTATGGCTAAATCAAAAGAAGTTTGGCTAAGCAGCACATTTGTGTTGGCAGGCTCAATAGCGACATCCACATGACTTTTTTCTAGCAGAAAGGCTTCAAGCGCTGGGTATAGTTGGCCAATGATTAAGTTTTGCGGGCAATGTAAGACGAAGGAAACCGCTTCACTTTTCGAGCTTTCAGTCACGGCCTGATGAAGATTTAGGGTGGTCTCGCCAAGCTGCTCAAATAACCCTTTGCCAAAGCTAGTGAGTTTGACTCCCCTAGAGGAGCGAATAAATAGTGACTCACCTAATCTCTCTTCTAACAATAAGATGCGTTTGGACAAGGTAGGCGCGGTAGTTGTTAAGTCTCGTGCCGCTTTTGAATAACTGCCTCGACGGGCTACTTCAACAAATAATAAAAAATCATCCAGCATAAGGTTTTCCGCAATCTTAGTGTTCTAAAGCTCGTATGGCCGACGATACGATATATCCATACAGTATACAGACAGGAGGAAGCGCTATGACAAAACTTTTTTTCACTGCTCTGTTCTCATGCGCGATGTCAAGTATGGTGTCCGCGTGGGTCACTTACATCAATCTCGGTTTACCAGAAGATTTCATCAACCGATGGGGCTTTGCCTTTATTAATGCTTGGCCTGCTTCGTTTGCAGCGGCCTACTTGTTGAATAAACCAATCATGGTATTGACCCAAAAATTGATGCGTCAATTTACACCCCAAAAGGAGAAAAACAATGCTTAGTGTTGTGGCTTTTATTACTCCCAAAAGTGAATTTTATGCAGAATGCAAACAAAAAGCTGAAGGCATTTTAACTGCTACTCGAGAAGAAGCGGGTTGCTTGCGTTTTGAGCTATATGAAAACCAAGCGAAAGATCAGCTGATCTTGGTTGAAAACTGGGTGGACCAAGCTGCCCTAGAAGAACACTATGCCCAGCCATATATCACACCGATATTTGAGTTTTATAAAACCGCATTAGCTCAAGAGCCAGAAATACACAAAATGACCAATGTAGAGGGTTAAATTCTCAGATATATCTGAGTAAGTCACTAGATAGGTAGGGAGGCCTCACCTCCCTATCATTTAAAAGTTGCTCTAGCTTCAGCTATAACTTACTTTTGGACAATTCCGTTTTAGCAAGGTTGCTACTTTAGCAAAGTATGAATTATTAAAAGATGGATAAATTCTTTACGTGATTGTCCAGCATCACTGGATCAGATCGGCGGTAAATATAACATCTTAATCACTGAAGCCAACGCATAGCAAAAATGC
>NZ_MCSD01000041.1:0-3395 GCF_002872555.1 Vibrio sp. 10N.286.55.E10 | reverse complement strand
CTCCGAAAACATAACGCCGCGTTAAGTAGTGAGCAACGCCTCCACCTAACCTAAACCATTGCACCGTAAACACTAAAGCTGATTCAAACCCAAATTGTCAAGCGTTGCGAATCTGCCTTAAACGCTTTGTATGGATAATAAGCATTCCAATCGGGTAAGGTGAGACCCAGACTTTAGCTGCAACTAAAGTTCTTCTATCTGGTAGTTCGATTAAACGATGGCTCCTCGATTGAGAGACCGGTAACAAGTACGAACGTCAGATAGAACTCCAAGCACCACACTCGAATAGTCTTCTGGGTCTCGAGCCCGCATTTGCAAGCAAGAGTTAGCTTATTATGAATACAAACACACTTCAAAACATTAATGTTGGCGTTGATACTGGTAAGTCACAATTAGACATCTATGTCCGTCCACTCGACATTTACTTCACCGTACCAAACACCGATAAAGGCATCAGCGATGCCATTAAAATCATTAAGAAACACAAACCTCAACGCGTCGTCATCGAGGCTACAGGTCGATTAGAAATGCCCTTCATACTCGCCTGTGATAAAGCTAAATTGCCTTATGTCGTTGCCAATCCACTACGTATTAAAAGGTTTGCTGAAGCCATTGGTCAACGAGCTAAGAACGACCGTTTAGATGCCGAACTCATCGCACATTATGCCGAACGAGTTCAGCCCGAACTTACCAAGCTAAAAAGCGAAAACATACGCCTTATGAGTGACTTAGTCACGAGGCGGAACCAACTACTCACCATACAAACCATGGAAAGAAACCGACTACAAATATTACCCAAGAACATCTCATCGACTATTACTCCGATTCTAACCGCTCTAAAAAATCAGCTTGAAAAAGTAGAGGCAAAGATAGAAAAGCTGATTGAGAGCTGCCCTGAATATCAAGCTAAGAACACCATCCTTCAAAGCATGCCTGGCGTAGGAAAGATCTTAGCCGCCTCCCTAATTAGCAATGTATCCGAACTCGGTTTTATCACTAACAAGCAAGCCTCTTCTCTCATTGGCGTAGCACCTATAACAAGAGAGAGCGGACGCTTCAAAGGCAAACGGATGATAAAAGGAGGTCGACCTCAAGTTAGAACAGTCATGTACATGGCAATGATGTCGGCTATCCAATGCAACCCTGTATTTAAGGCTACTTATGAACGATTACTTGCGGCAGGAAAACCTAAAAAAGTAGCGATAGTTGCCTGCATGAGAAAGATGGTTGTGACACTCAATTCAATGCTAAGAGACGGTGCAATATGGGATAAAGATAGCGTCAAAAATTAACTATTGACGCCATAGTCTCTTGTTATATTCCCCAAACACTTAACTCAAAGTCATTTCGACAAAACGAAGTGTGATTAAACTCCGCAATTACACCACAGTCTAGATCTGAACCAACCCACCCAAAATCGAAAGTTTCATTTTCACTTGTAAATGACTCAAGCTCACTTAGAAAAAGAAGTAGATCTGAAAGTTTAACCTTATAATAAGGTCCATCGGTGGCAAAGAATAACCAGCCTTCATGGTCTCGCGAAGGAAATTTTCTCAGCGTACCAAAAAGATCACTCCAATGCTTAAAGGTAATATTTTTCCAACTTTCGATAGGACCTCTAGTAGTTGTCTGGGTATCTGTTTCTTGATCCCAAGTTGAAAAAGCCGCATAGCGTAAACAATTTCCATCACTAGAGAAATCTACTTGCTCTAAATATCTAGCCAATAACTCAGGAAGCAGAGAAAGTAGCGTCTCTCTGCTTCTCCGATTTCGATTTTCTTTAAGATTTTGCTCAATTTTGTTCATAATTCACCCGGGAATATAACGCCCTGTTAAGGTGTGAGCAACGCAATACCGAAGCAGCAGCATACCACCTTAAACACTAAAACCAACGCATAGTAAAAATGCCACGCGTTGCGAATCACTCTTAAACAGTTTGTTATATTTTTCTTAACGCTGACCGCACTTCTTCGACTGTATAAGGCGGGTTTCGTTTATGCACAACTCTATGACAATTTGGGCAAAGAGGAACTAAATCAGCGATGGGATCAATTTGATAATCAACACCAATTTCGGAAATAGGTTTGATATGGTGTACCTCAATAATACCTTCAGCAATTGCCCCGTAAATTTCACCCATATTATTAGAGCAGCATTGACACTTTAACCCATGATGTTCAATACAAGCGGCACGTGCATACCGATTTCTTTCAAATTTACTGACTTGAACTTGAACCCTTTTCCCTTCCCACAAAGGCGTGTCGGTCTCGATATCAGGTAATATAGCTGAGTCTTCATTTACAATATTTAGTACTATTTCATGCAATTCAGACTCACTGAGATTTTTAAGAGACTCATTAACTTTTACACGAGACGCTCTCGTATCAGCACCTTTATATCCTGCTCTATGAGGAAAAAAAGCATCGTACTCATCTCGCAGTCTCTTTAATGAACTATCTGGCATAAAAAAGAATCGAGAGTAACTAATAAGCAAATTCGTCATATTTTTATTAGGCTCAAGATTTTTATATGAATCTGGAAATTTCGCCAAATAGTAGGCAACAACATGCGCTTCTTCTGGAATATGAGCCATTGGTATCTCCTATACTATGAATAAAAATATAACGCCCAATTAAGTAGCTGACAACGCTACCGATATACTCAAACTTAACACCGTAATCACTAAAGCTAAACCGAGCTAAAAATGCCAAGCGTTGGCAGTCTGCTTGAATTGCTTGTTATGTGGATTTTCATTTACGCAAATCTATTGGAGTCAATGAACCGTAACCGTCTTGACCGAATACTCTCACAGGGAGACTAGGCTCTAAATCACCAATCTGACTCCAGATTAACTGAACCCATTTTGCGGCACAGTCGACTACAACATCGTTAACGTCAAAACCAACGTCAGCATCAAAAGGGTCTATCGTAGGTATGTAAGGTTCGATTTTAGTACCTATGCACTTCGGGTCGAAAATACTAGCGAACTCTTGAATTGATTTATTCAAGACATATAAATCTGGTCCATCTAGGCTTACATATACAGAAAATAACCCATCACCATCTTGGCTAGGGAAAATTTCAATATGAACCTCACGTGCGTTGCTAGGTATATTTTCAAATAGCCGCCTTAACAAAGAGATAGCTGAATCACTATGCTTCAACAATTCAATATTCAGCTCTTCTTCAAAACTCATACATAATTTCCCTCAATACACATAACGCCCAATTAAGGGGTGAGCAACGCTACCACCCAGCCTAAAGCATTGTGCCATAAACACTAAATTGAAAGTAGAACCAAAAAATGCCAAGCGTTGGGAATCCCTCTTAAATTGTTTGTTATGTTTGGGCTTCAAGGGATGCACATAACTCTACTTCACGACCTGCGACCAAGT
>NZ_MCSD01000040.1:0-354 GCF_002872555.1 Vibrio sp. 10N.286.55.E10 | reverse complement strand
CCTTATACGAAGATACTCACGATAAGTGTCCACACAGATTGATTAGGTTTAGAAAAGTTAAGAGACGATATTGGGTCTGTAGCTCAGCTGGTTAGAGCGCTCGCCTGATAAGCGGGAGGTCGGTGGTTCAAGTCCACTCAGACCCACCAATATCGACCTAGATGGGGCTATAGCTCAGCTGGGAGAGCGCCTGCCTTGCACGCAGGAGGTCTGCGGTTCGATCCCGCATAGCTCCACCATCTTTAAGTATTCTCTTAAGAGAGTCTTTAAAAATGGTTCATTTATTGAATCAAGCTCTTTAACAATTTGGAAAGCTGACTGATTGATTTACTTACGAGTAATTCAATCAAATTT
>NZ_MCSD01000039.1:0-238 GCF_002872555.1 Vibrio sp. 10N.286.55.E10 | reverse complement strand
CCTTATACGAAGATACTCACAATAAGTGTCCACACAGATTGATGGTTTAATAAGTTAAGAGTAGGAAATACTTTTCCAGATGGGGCTATAGCTCAGCTGGGAGAGCGCCTCGCTGGCAGCGAGGAGGTCTGCGGTTCGATCCCGCATAGCTCCACCATCTTTAAGTGTTCTTCCTTAAGAATCTTTAAAAATGGTTATTTCTTTAATTAGAAAAATCTAGCTCTTTAACAATTTGGAA
>NZ_MCSD01000038.1:0-9348 GCF_002872555.1 Vibrio sp. 10N.286.55.E10 | reverse complement strand
CTTTTGGACAAAAGTTTGTTAGCTACATTACTAAATTAGAATGTAACGGATTAATTGGAGTATGGAAAAGTTGTCCAACAGCAGCGCCTTGCTAGCTGCTGTGCGCATCAAGTCTATCGATGGTAAATGCAATGCTTTCTCCTACCACTCTTGGATCACTAGTCTCGATAGGTGCTGATAGATGTGCAATACCCACATCAACTATTACCTCAGGATCTATGCCTGTCACGATGCCCGATAGCGCCAGCCCCAATGATGTTTTAGCTCTTTCTTGGCTTCGGGGTTACCTGAAAATATTGACTCCCATTCTTCGTCTTCATAGTGGAGGCCGACTGATAAACGGATATCAATATTTTCTCCAGCTTAATATCTATCGCCCCCAAATTCGTCTATTGCAACAACCTTGACACCATCTACTTCGATTAAAGATGGTAAGTAAATTATCCATGAACTTGATATTAAGTTTTGTAGGGAAAACAGTATGATGCGGTCTATAAAGACAAATAACCTTGGCTAGGTCGGTTTATTATCACCTCACCAACAATCGTTGATATATGGAGAAATTACCTTCCCGTAGCAGCCAACCCAATCACGTCAAATCAACCATGCGCCCTTGTAAAGCAGGAGTGTTTTGAACACAGCTCTCGATACATGTGATCAGATCTTGGGACAGTGACGAAGGCTTTGGTTTATTCGCCCACAAGGCATACATAGGCCGAGTAAAAAGTATCTCAGAGTCGTATTGAACGTGCCCGGACATCTCACTATACAAATCGGCGATCTCTGTCATAGGCAATAGGCCTACACCCATGCCTGACGCGACCAGTTTACGTACCAAGGTAATGTCGTTGACCCGAGAAACCTTAGAGTATTGCCGCTCGATACTTAGCAAGTCTTGCCCTGAAATTTGCGTCTTAGAGTACGGCATAATGAGTCGCTCTCGGCTTTTGCAGTCTCGTCTTGAGACAAGGCATACGGCAATGCTGGCTAACTTTTTCTGGTAAAAAGACGAGTCTCTTTGCTCTCCACTACGTATGGCTAAATCAAAAGAAGTTTGGCTGAGCAGCACATTTGTATTGGCAGGCTCAATAACGACATCCACATGCCTTTTCTCTAGCAGAAAGGCTTCAAGCGCTGGGTATAGTTGGCCAATGATTAAGTTTCGTGGGCAATGTAAGACGAATGAAACCGCTTCACTTTTCGAGCTTTCAGTCACAGCCTGATGAAGATTTAGGGTGGTCTCGCCAAGCTGTTCAAATAACCCTTTACCAAAGCTGGTGAGTTTGACTCCCCTAGAGGAGCGAATAAAGAGTGACTCACCTAATCTCTCTTCTAACAATAAGATGCGTTTGGACAAGGTAGGCGCGGTAGTTTTTAAGTCTCGTGCCGCTTTTGAATAACTGCCTCGACGGGCTACTTCAACAAATAATAAAAAATCATCCAGCATAGGGTTTTCCGCAATCTTAGTGTTCTAAAGCTCGTATGGCTGAGGATACGATAAATCCATACAGTATACAGACAGGAGGAAGCGCTATGACAAAACTTTTGTTCACTGCTCTGTTCTCATGTGCGATGTCAAGTATGGTGTCCGCGTGGGTTACTTACATCAATCTCGGTTTACCAGAGGATTTCATCAGTCGATGGGGCTTTGCCTTTATTAATGCTTGGCCGGCTTCGTTTGCAGCGGCCTACTTGTTGAATAAACCAATCATGGTATTAACCCAAAAATTGATGTGCCAATTTACCCCCCAAAAGGAGAAAAACAATGCTTAGTGTTGTGGCTTTTATTACCCCAAAAAGTGAATTTTATGCGGAGTGCAAACAAAAAGCTGAAGGCATTCTAACGGCTACTCGAGAAGAAGCGGGTTGCTTGCGTTTTGAGCTATATGAAAACAAAGCGAAAGATCAGCTTATCTTGGTTGAAAACTGGGTCGACCAGGCCGCCCTAGACGAACACTATGCCCAGCCATATATCACACCGATATTTGAGTTTTATAAAACCGCATTAGCTCATGAGCCACAAATACACAAAATGACCAATGTAGAGGGTTAAATTCTCAGATATATCTGAGTAAGTCACTAGGTAGGTATTGGCCTCACCTACCTATCATTTAAAAGTTGCTTGAGCTTCGGCTCTAACTCATTCCGTGAACATTCGAAAAAGTATCTTGAGCCTTAGTCGTTTGTTATATGCATAGCCTATTCAGCACTGAATACATAGCCCGGATACTCATCATTAAGTGTTTCCACCACTTCCAACCACGCACTTTTCTCGAGTAATTTAGGGGAAAGAGCTTCCGGAGCTAAAGACCAACTTTTTAGATTAAAACCCCAAGACACCGCGCCAACTGGATAGAATACCCCTCCTATTTCAGATAGCCCAAACAACTTTCCATTCCAAGTTAAAGTGATGTGGGGAGCCGAAGTCCAACCTGGATTATCTCGAAAAACCTTTCCCAAACTATAAAATGGGTAACTACTATCACGCTTCTCTTGGCTACCAACATCAACAAAAACCCAATTGGGACCAAAGTTTCCCAAGGACGCATGTTTACCTGAAAACTGCGCGCCGCTCGATGTTTCCACAATATGTAGCCAGTGTGTCACCTTTGAGGACGAAACCTCAATTGCTGGAAACTTTGGTGCAAAGCAATGAGAATTGCCTGATTCGACAAAACGAACATCAAAAGCATCCTCTCGATTCCACAGATCAATACTGTATTTCTTTATCGCAGAGTCATTCAGACACTCACCATAGCTGCCATTTTCAATATTGGTTGAGAAAGCAGAGTTCCGATAAACGCCAAACGATAAGTAGGTACCAACAACCACGATCAGTAAAAATAACGAACCAAAAATATATTTTTTCATACCTTTTAAGCTTGCCTCCCTCTATAGCTTACGACGCCTAATTCTTATAAGTTCCCTCATCACTTCGATAAAACCCTTGAGAGGAAAATACGAAGTGCGACACCTCTGAACATAAAAACAATAACTCTAAACTCTGTTGGTGCTGTTCTAGCAGCGCTGACGTTCAAGTACCGTGCTGCTGCCCTGCTCCCTTAATCGAGCGTATTCCAATATCTCTTCGAGTGGCATGGCAGTCTCTTTTAGGCGAATGACAAACTCAAGCCACTTTACGTCTTTCGCGGTATACACTCGGTGCCCACTGCTATTACGCTGAACATTTTTAAGCAAACCGATTTTTTCATAGTACCTAAGCGTATGAGCCGACAAACCCACCAAGCTAGAAAACGCCTTCATGTTCATGGTTTACTTCCTTAATAGCCGAATAAGCGAATGCGTTGTTTTGGTAAAGAATACTAACCTCCAAACCAAAAACTATCATCCAAGAAACCTTAGCTCTAAAAGCGCAAAACCCAACGATAGCTTGCTGCCGTTGGGCTCTACTAATAAATGCGGGTTAAAACGCTTTGTTACTTAACTGTTATACCAAAATCACTCCATTGAGCTTTACGCTTGGTGGTAAAAATACAAGAAACACCGCCCACGGTATGAGTAATTGGAGCTTCAAAATCGCAAAACAGTGAGATATACAAGATTGGTAGTTGTTCGTTACCAAATGAATTTGGTGTCCACATGGCTACATCACCATCTTTACATTTGGCATTCGCTTCATCACCGTTAGCAAAATGACAGATCTTGTCTTGCTTTAAATCACTTAGCCCAAATGCAGCCGATGAGTTGAATGATGTTGCTGATAAAGCAAAGGTAAGTGCTAATAGAACTTTTTTCATAATAAGGTTGCCCGTAGTTTGATACATACGAGTTACCTTAACATGATGATAAACATACACTTAGACATAATATGCAACCTATGACACAACCCGCAAATTGCGTTACTCATGCCTTGTTGAGGTGTGAGCAACGAAATACCAAAGCTCCCGCATACCACCTTAAACACTAAACGTAACGCATAGTAAAAATGCCACGCGTTGCGGGTCACTCTTAAACAGTTGTTATATAGCAGTTTATTGCGAAACCGTTGCTATCCAGTCCACGCCTTCTTTCCTGACTATAGCATTTCGTAAAACTGGATCTATTCCGGCAATTTTCGAACGCCCATTAGAGTCATGTCCACCATGTATCATATTAAATACCTGATAGCGATAACCTTCATTTTCAACTAAGTCTATATGTTTCAGTGCTTGGCTATACCCTAATGCTTCTCGCTCCTTTCCTTTCCAACTTTCACAAAGAATCACAACATTATTTTCATCAACATATGCGGTATTCCAGGCACCAAAAGCAATTACTTTTTTCTCATGATTAACGAACGACCAAGACCACAACCAATTCGCACACGTAAAGCCTTCGTCTTCCATAAATTGTTTGCGTTTAACATCACTTTCTGGAACCAATTTTTTATACAAAACCGTATCTTGATATTGCGAGTAGTTAACGATGTGAGCCATTAAATTTCGACCTTGCTCATCACCTTGTTTCTCAGCGTTAGCGTATAACACTTGTAATTTATCCGATGAATAACCCCCATCGGAAATACGCTTTAACATTTTATCAAATAACTCAGGTTTCATTATTCACCTTCTATTGGGTTGATTTCTTGTTACTTAACAAGAGCCTATAGGTACTTGTTCGATTTGCCATATAACGCCGCCTTAAGCTGTGAGTGAACGTGTGCCATGTCTGAGCGAGGCAAGTTCGGCACGCGTTTACGAATCAGTCTTGAAGGTTTTGTTAGCCATAATTTTCATTGACCTCATTACCAAACAGAGAAACAACGACTTCTTTTGCTATAGGGTCTAGATTGTAGGTATAGTTGCGTTGTGGTTGTGAGAAAACTGTGGTTTTAGAAAATGCTGAGAAGACACGTTCATTATCATAGTAGTAGCTACCATTCCTAGGGTTATATCTTTTAGTACAGATTGAATCTTTCTTCAAAAACTCAACAAAATGCTCTACATCTTTTGGCTGCATACCACTAAAAAACCTAGTTAAAGCATTGTATTTCAGTTGATCAAAGCTAGCCCACAGCTCTTCGTCCAACAACGTTTTTGCCAAAATAGTTAGGGATGCTGATTCTGATTTATCTCCAACCGCAGGTGTGTAAATTATGTTCTCGTTTTTCAACGTGAATAGTGCAGCCCCTTTTCTGACCGAGACGTGATTTTGCTTTTTGAGTTCCTGGATTATGTACAATTGATGAATATCCAAATCATGGAATTTTTGGCGCATTTTTTCTTTTTTGTACTGCTTTTCCTTTTCTTCTAGCAATACTCTTTCCTGCGCACCTTCTGCATTTTTCTTTTTCATACGCCATCTTTCAAATGTATCGAGCATCAACGAAATAACAGCATAGACAAGGCGAATTGAAGTTAAGAAAAATAAACTTTGAAGCAAAGTCTTTGATAAGGCCTCAAGTGCAATATGTTCCAAATTGCTTGCCCATAGCAGACTTGAAACCACACAAAAAATTGCCAAATTTAATCGTACATTTTTGGCTTTGTTCAGAACGTCTAGAAATTCTTTCATACCACTCATCAATGACTAACTTTCCTATTATGCCTAACGTCCTGCTAAGGTGATGAGATGGTCTCCCCCTACCACTTCACATGGCCGTAAGCCATGCTTGGAGTGTTCAGGTCCGAAGTAAAAGGAGAAGACCATGACTCAGCATAAAATCATCGGCATCGATTTAGCAAAAAATATCTTCTTTCTTTTTGAAATCAATCATAAAGGAAAGAACCTTTCTCGTAAAAAACTTCAACGAAGTAAGCTACTTAGCTACATCGCCAATAAAGAGCCTTGTACCATTGCTATGGAAGCATGCTCTGGTGCCCATTATTGGGCTCGTGAATTCTCTCAGTTCGGTCACGAAGTCATACTCTACGCACCCCAACATGTGAAAACTCAAAGGCGTAAACAGAAAAACGACTATAACGACGCCGAAGCCATTGCCGAAGTCGCGCTCTATAAAAGACCTCACCCTGTCCCTCATAAATCCGTCGAGCAACAAGACATCCAATCTCTTATTCGAATGAGACGTCTGCTCGTCACTGAAAGAACTCGCATCGTTAATCAAGTGCGTGGCCTCATATCTGAATACGGCATCATTATGCCCAAAGGAGCCGCTGCCTTCAGAAAGGCCATACCCGAAATACTCGAGAACGATGAAAACCAACTGTCTTGTATATTAAGAGAGCTGCTATCCCATCAGTACGAACGATATTTATACATCGACGAACAAGTAAAATGGTTCGACGATAAACTTAACCAAACCATCAAGCAGTTCGAAAACGCAAAGCGACTCATGTCTATTCCTGGCTTTGGGCCACTCACTAGCCAAGCCGTTGCGGTATGGCTTGGCTCCGGACAACAGTTCAAAACCGGTAGAGATGCGTCCGCCGCAATGGGCCTTGTGCCGAAGCAAGATACCAGCGGTGACAAAGTCATTCTTCTTGGGATAACCAAAAGAGGCAACACGTATATCCGCTCCCTACTCGTTCATGGAGCAAGAGCAGCGCTGAGGCGCGCCAAATTTAAATCCGATAATCTCAGTAAGTGGATGCTTGAACTCCAAGAGCGACGAGGACCAAACAGAGCCGCTGTCGCTTTAGCAAACAAACTCATGCGCATAGCGTGGGCCGTCATCACTAAAAATGAAGAGTATCGACCAACACAAAGCTAATGATGATCACCAACCCTTTGCAAAGTACGTAGTAAGATGAATAACAGGACAAATCCTACACGTTGAAAACCTTATGCTCACACTGTCTTATAAAGTCGATAAGGTGATTAGGACTTCGTGTTCGACTTCCTCATCTTGGCCAAGGCAATAGCCGCTCAACAGGCCGTATATATGGAAGTTAACCTGCGCTTTTAATCATACTGCTGACTTGCAAAACTGGGGGAGACCATATATGTGAGCAACGCAATACCGATGCTTCCGCATAGCACCTTAAACACTAAACGCAACGCATAGCAAAAATGCCAAGTGTTGCGAATCACTCTTAAACAGTTTGTTATAACTTTTTTTCCAACGCACGCTATTTTCTGACTTTTAAATTCAGTCCCAAAACCAAGGTAGTCGACCCATCTTTGTTTGATATAACTTGTAGCTTGTTAGACCGAGCATTAACCTCTTCCGGTAGTTCATCTTTAGAGCCATGAATAACAAACTGAGTTTTAGTATTTTTATAACGGCTCATAATCCCATCGGCAATATACTTCTCGACATCTAATGGTGTTGAAAATATCTCCATTCTTCTTGTTAGTTGTTCTATATCGGTACTATTCATACAAACCTCACTTCTCATTTTCTTCTTAAACTATAACGCCGCATTACGGTGTGAGCGACGCTTGGCTATACTTGAGCGAAGCGAAACTGCCAAGCGTTGCGAATCAATCTTAAATGCTTTGTTAAGGCTACGCGACTTTACGATCAAGCATTCTCAGCCGATCTAGTGCATTTCTGGTTAAATCGCCTTCTTCATCGATGAAGCCAAGGCGTTCAAGATCATGGATAGCATCAGAGTGGAGTTGTTCCTTATGTTTACGAAACAGATATCTAAACCCTGAGCGTGGTGATTTCATCGATATTTCTGGATTTCGGAACTTAGACAGTTGCCTAACTACGTAACTAAGCACTGTAAAGGAATCAGCATCACTCGATTCATGTAGAAGCATCTGTCGTTCGAAACGTCTGGCTTGAGACTTAGATTCTTCTAGTTCTCGACTCAAGTTGCTCATACGCTCAAAGAGTTCTTGTTTTTCGTTTTCAGCTAGATGAGCCTTTTTAGCTAGTTCCTCTAGTGTTTTTCTTTGTTCTTCTTCTTTCTTTTTAATCTCGGCATTTTCGATTTCAAGCTCTTTTTGAGTTTGATTGAAATCAAAAGGAAGTTGGTCGAATTTGTCTCTTATTCCAGTATAGCCTTCATCCAAATGCTTTAGCTTTTCACCAAAACCAGATTCCATTCTACCAATAACTTCAGACATCTCTTTTGTAAACGCATATGAGTTATCATAAAAGCGATTACTTGTATCTGTCGCTTTAAAATAGAATGCAACCGATAGTGCTATCGAGAAGAATGCAACAATAATTGATAGTAAATCAGTAAAGCCGAATTCGCTCATATTCAGTGTAATTTCCATACTGAATATTTTGAACGTCATTACAGCGAGAAATACCAAGACAACTACATCTCGAACATTCTTAATTGATAGGATTGTGTTTTTGTTTATACTTTCTTTTTCCACTAAAAATAACTCCAATTGATTAATTCAGTAGCCTTAACGCCGCGTTAAGTAGTGAGCAACGCCACCACGAAACCTAACCATACAACCGTAAACACAAAACCCAACGATAGAATGAAAAATGCCATGCGTTGGGAATCTGTCTTAAACGCTTTTTATATGCACATTATGGCAAAGGGTAAAGTTCTTTTAGTTTCTCTGATGAAAATGAACTCAATTTGTCATCAGGGATACCTAGAGCAAGGAGTTTATAATGTGTTTCCGATACTTCATCAATTCCATCTTCGGCATTCTCGTAGTTATAATTTTGCCAATTAGCTTCAGGATAAGCATCCAAGATACATTTAAAGTATGGTGCATCAATTTCATTCACTGAATGTCCAATTACTACGATATTTTCGATACCATTATAATTCTCCAAAGTTTCACGATGATGCTCTAAAATTTCATGGACTGGCTTATGAAAAACACCGTGTACTTGAGCTACTTCTTTTGTTGTCTCGTTAAACCAAGGCTCATCACTCTCTTCACTCGTAGTAGGTGATTCTAGATTACGACCATGCCCAAATATTATTTCCCTACCAACCTTTCCATGTATATGTAAAACAGTGTGCTCAGGAATGTTGTAAACATCTTGGAGAGTGGTTGTATAGTTAAAGTTCACGAAATGAGCTGGTAGATAAAAGTGCATTAGCTTTTGTGCTTCATTTACATCAACGGAACGAATCCAAGTTTTAAAAGCACTTGTTATATCATCAACAAGCTCTTCTTTCTTTATAGCAATTTCATCCTCAAAGCCGTATAACAGCTTAGGGTCATCAGCCATCTCTTCTAAAGATGGCTGCATTGCAGCATTATCATGAAATTCATTTTCGTTAAATGAACCTAATGACTCCTCAAAATTAGCCCACTCAGCATCAACATCACAGAAGTCATCAAAATAATGGATATGTTCATCTAGATGATCTTTGTACTCTTGATTAAAGTACCAATAGCTCGTCGGTAAACGATTCCAGATATCAAAACCATTTCCTATTATAAATAATGTAGACACTTAAACCTCCATCTACAGTTGGTAAGACTTTCCCGTGCATATAACGCTTAAGTATTTAT
>NZ_MCSD01000037.1:0-3716 GCF_002872555.1 Vibrio sp. 10N.286.55.E10 | reverse complement strand
AACATGTAATTCTAAAGCTATTACCATTCCAACAGAATGATAATGAATTGACTGTGCCGAATAACTACAAGTAGTTAAACGTATTGGTCACTCAGTTCATTGAAATCAATTTTGATTCCGAAGAATCTGTTTTATCTAACGATAAAACGTTTTGATATTCATCAACGAGTGCCCACACAGATTGATAGGTTTAAATTGTTAAAGAGCTTTGCTTGTCGAAACTTTCTTTTTACAAAGAAACCCTTGAAAGCGGACGTGAATTCTAGCGATTTAATCTTAAGTGTCAAACACTTTTTAAAATTAATTTCTTTCGAACTTTTCGTCTTACTGATTACCGCTGAAGCCTTATGGCATCTGCCGTGTCAGTGAGGCGGCATTATAGAGATCATCGAAAACATGGCAACCCCTTTTTTGATAAAAATTCAAAAAAACTTGCTTAAGTGGCTACTTTTACGTCAAAAGGCTCTTTCATAGCTCAAAGCTCATACAATAATGGGTGTATTACTTAAAACTTTGCGATTAGATCTTTCGAAAAAGCCTCTATATCTAGCTCAATGCTCCATTTCTCACTCAGTTCTAGGATGTTATCTAGCGATTGCTGAACTGTTTTTATCGTCAATGTGTTGTTGTCTAGGTCGTATACCTGTTTTTGCGTGGTGTAATAGAAATAAAGGATGGTCAGCGCGTCTCGGTCGCCTTGCTCAGCTTTGGGGTGAATACGCTTGAGCTTACGATAGATTTGATTATGGATTTGTTTAAGGTTCCATATATAAAGCGCTTCTTTGAAGTAATCATGCCCTTTTACACGACTCGCGATAAATGCATTCAATGCGACTGATAAGATCACACCTAATACGTTCAAGTGGAAATTACCTGTCGATTCGCCTGCGATTGATTGCCCTGAACCGAATAGCTCGATCAGTATGGTTCCGAATACAATGGCGAACACTGCGAGTGACCCAACCAACGAAACCAACAGCAGGTTCATCTTCTTTCTATATTCTTCTTTATTAATCTTCTGTAACTTCATCGACTACTTCCTTATGTAAGTCACCTAATAATTTGCGCATACTATCTACGTAAACATTGGGTCGCTTCAACCCTTACCATCTTGTAATGTGGTCATTCTCTATTTAATACGCAGAGTTCTTCTGGTTGGCGCTATACGCAACTCTATTTGACTTCATTAATAGAAAAGAGTTACATACCGCCACAATTTTGGTTATTCATCAATTCATGTTGATAAAGCCCGTTTCGCTTTATCACATACTGACAAGGTACATTCCATGCGTTCATTTGTATTACGCGCTCGCGCAGCCCCTACAGAGAGCAAACTTATCTTAGAAGGTGTTGGGCAAGATGCTCATACTGAGATTCTGGCTCATACTCTGATGAACACGATCTTCGTTGCTCAATCTCACCGTGAGAATGTCACCGTACACCTTGTATTAGAAAGTACTAAAGACTTTTCACGTACGATTACATTCGATTCAAACGAGATCACCAATATTGGTGGCTTCCATGAGTCTGCATTGTTGTCAGCGGTAGTAAGAGCGGTTGACGCTTCTCAAGGTATGACAAAAGAACAGACGCGTCAGGTTGAATCGGGTATCACTGTTCGTACTATGAGTTTTGAAAAGCTAGTTAAAGAGCTAGCTGAAGACCACCAGCTCTACATGATGGATAAGAAAGGCGACTTTATCCGTGATGCAGAGATTGCTGAAAACCCATGTTTCCTTCTGACTGACCACATCCCTATGCCGAAGAAAAGCTACAACAGCTTAAAACGTCTAGGAACAGAGAAAATCAGTTTGGGTCCAAATATGCTGTTCGCTTCTCAGTGCGTCGTGTTGATCAACAATGAGCTAGATATTCGCGGTTTCTAACTCGAAAACACAATTACAGTTAACAAACCACAGTGAACAAAGCCCGGTTATTCACCGGGCTTTTGATTTTGGTGTGCCGATAATCAATTGTAGTTTATCGCCAGCTTGTTCCGTCACATGAGATCTCGCATTAACGTCTCATATTGTTCAGACACCAACACCACCAGATGATTAAGCTCTTTTGCATCTTCCTCTGCCAATAAAAGTTGCCAATCTGTCTGTTGACCACTTTCATCTCGTCCAAGCACTTTAGTCTTCCCTTTTTCAGCTTCAAAAGACAAGTGATTAAAGTCGGTATCATGATGTTCATGAGACTCTAAAATCTCAAACTCTAAGTTTCCGGTTGGCTTTACTTGAATGTGGGCATGAAAATGTTGCTGATTCTGTAACTCATATTCCCTATGTATTGCGAACATACTCCCTCCTATAAACCTCAATCTAAGCTCGTAAGCGATCTGTTATAAATTACCCGAAATTCATAGGTTGCCCCTGAACAACAAGTATCTATACAAAGTGTAGGTTTCAGATTTCGGTACTAGAGCAAAATCAGCCTGCTGTTTGATACTAGACAAAATAGCGTTGAGTATTGTGACACTTCGATTGATCTTTCTTGACGGGTATAACCGAGCTCAAGAGTCCAATAGAACTGACCAAACAACTCATTTATAAAACTTGCGCTTGGTTCCATTTCTAATGCCTTTGGTCTGACCTTTGCGAATAAATAGACATTTCTCTACAACCTTTTGATTCGACAGTTATACTTCCGATAAATCCGGTGAATTAATTTAAGGGAATGTATGTCAATTTTTACCGTATTCTTCTGTGGAACAGGGTCTAACTCAGAAGACAACAATCATAAAAACTACGTGTCAGGCGAGTCGTATTCTACGTTAGCGAAGAATACGACTGGCAGAGGCATGATTGACTACATTCAAGTGGATGGAGTTGGCAGTGGGAATCAAAACGAATGGTTGAAGCAAGGCAAAGATGACACTTACTCCGGAGTTAAAGGAACGTTGCTAGGCAAAGGTATCGACAGCAACATGCGCTATGTGCTGAATATCTTGCGCGGGAGCCAACAAGATAAAAATGACTACATGAAGCGAGCCAAAGGACTGCTTAGTGAATCTCGCCCTGCAAAATCGGCTTGGCCTTTTGCAACCAACCAAAAATATCAAGATTGGTTAAAAGATTCACAGGAATTAGCGGCTGACCTGAAACACGGTATGGCAGCGCGCCAACAGAACATTGCGATCGAGCGTCAAAGCGAGAATGCCACGCTTGTCCCCTTCCACTAAATATTACACAACCTACATGCCAGGCCGACACGGTACTTTGGTGGGTAATGCGAATACCTCAGGAGGAAGTAAAGGCGCGGGGTTACTTACTGGCCCAGGACTAATGACAAGAGATTTCATGGAAAAGGTATTAACGGGTTGGGGCACGCAGCTTAAAGCGAGCACGACATTGAACTTCTCTCGACAACGCATTATCGAACTGTACGAGCAAATGCGCAGTCATGAAGAGTATTTCAATAAAATGCACGGTATGACTTATACGGCAAAGAACCGACTGCTGTGGACAAGCAAAGATCGAATCGGTCAGCAAAGAGAGCGCCGCTACGGTATCCCGATGTATCGTTTTCAGTTTCCCGTCATAACCAACAACTACGGCGATACGATTAATCGTCACCACTGTGATGTGTTAGCCACTAATGCTTTTGCTGCACACGGTACTTCTGCCGCGCTACCAAACCCAGTCTGATATTCCTATTTGATAAGCAGTTAAACAAAAAAGAACTCAACTAAGTGAGTAATGCCGATCAGTTAA
>NZ_MCSD01000036.1:0-593 GCF_002872555.1 Vibrio sp. 10N.286.55.E10 | reverse complement strand
ACGTTCAATTGATTAAACGCGTTGTTGGCAGTGAACGTCCAATGACCATTGGCATCAATAGTCAGGTCGCCTTTGGTGCCTGAAATAGAATCCGGCGTGAACGCATTATCTGGATTATCCACGTCGGTGCTGGTTAGGGTGCCTGATGTGGTTACCGCTTTGTCGGTTTCATCGATGGCAACGGTCGCACTGCTGACAGTAGCGGCGTCGTTAGTGCCGTTAATCGTCACTTTGACCGTTGACGTTGTGCCATCAATAGACGATACAGTGAAGGTCTCTTCGACCTTATCGCCGACGTTCAATTGATTAAACGCGCTGTTGGCGGTGAACACCCAATGCCCATTAGCATCAATAGTTAGGTCGCCATTAGCTCCAACAATGGAGTCTGGCGTAAATGTGTTATCTGGATTATCAACATCGGTACTGGTTAACGTGCCTGAGGTGGTTACCGCTTTGTCAGTCTCATCCACACTGACTGTTGCGGTACTGACTGTCGCTACATCGTTAGTGCCATTAATCGTCACTTTGATGGTCGAGGATGTGCCATCAACAGACGATACAGTAAAGGTTTCTTCGACTTTGTCGCCAACGTT
>NZ_MCSD01000035.1:134934-459950 GCF_002872555.1 Vibrio sp. 10N.286.55.E10 | reverse complement strand
AAGGTCAGCAAGGTCAGCAAAATGATTCTTCGCAAAGCTCGCAGGATCAACAACAAAGCTCAGCTGACAATGGGAAGTCGCAAAGTCAAAGCGGCAGCCAAGATCAAAGCAATAAACAAGATCAAAGTGAAAACCAAGATCAGAATACTGACCAAAGCCAAGCTGATAGCCACCCTGATTCCAAGGCGGATGAAGAAAACGACAAGCAAGCTGTGCAAAGAAACAAAGCGGACCAAGAAGATAAACAGCCACAGGACAAGGGTGACTCAGTATCTCAGGCAGCACAAACACAAGAGGCTGCTAAGGAAGACACTGATAACAACGATCAACAAGCTGCGGCACAAGTATCAGGTCAACCTATGTCGAGCGATCCTGATATGCGAAAACTTGAGCAAGTAGAAAGCGCGCGTGATCCGAGCCAATTGCTTAAAGCGCAAATGATTCTACAAGCACGACAAAAAAGTGCTCCTAACAACCAAAACAAAAAGTGGTAACCATGCGATTTTTAAACAAGCCATTTTTATCAATGCTACTGACACTGCTAATCGGTGTTTTTTCGTCACACTCTGTATTCGCAGCGACCGCTGTGGCGAGTGTTTCGCAAAACAGTGTGACCAAAGATGAAGTATTCCTACTTAGAGTGGCGACCGATGAAAAAGTATCGTCCGGTGCTTTAGACCTGACCTCCCTTCAGAAAAATTTCTACGTCGGCACCCCAAGCTTTGGGTCATCGATGCGAATCGTCAATGGTAGCCGCACTGTGTCTAGCGAATGGAATATTACCCTTGCCCCGCTTCGATTAGGCCGATTAGAGATTCCTAGCTTTGATATTGAAGGCGCGAAAACTAAGCCGATCACCATCAACGTTGCGGTTAACAAAGCCGCTCCAAAGCAGAGTGATATGGCCGAGTTTCAACTTAATCTGAGTAAAGACTCGCTGTACCCTCAAGAGGTCGCGGAGCTTGATGTAAAACTCATCATTAAGGCTGATCCTAGAAGACTGCAAGATCCTAAAATTGCACCACCAAGTTCAGCGCAATTAGACGTGGAACCGATTGGAGAGTCAAAGCAATTTCAAGATGTTATCAACGGACAAGAAGTCACGGTTGTTCAGCAATCTTTCCATATATCGTCACAACAAGCTGGGCAATTTCAGCTTCAAGGACCAAAGTTAACCGGTGCTGTTGTTTACTCAACCAACAACTCAAGCACAACGCGCCTTTTCCAGCTCGACACGCCTGTTGAAACCTTAGATATAACAGTGAATCCTGTACCAAAAGGCTATCAAGGTGAGTGGTTACCAACATCGAACTTCAAGCTGATTCAAAAATGGTCAGATAGCCAAGGCAATGAACTCACGGATGACAATGCTTTAGGTGACGACAAACAGAAGATTGAAATGGAAGCCGGTGATTCGTTAACTCGAACCATTACTATGACGGCTAGCAACTTAACGCAGCACCAACTGCCAAAACTGAATATCACCTACCCTAAAACGGTGCGTGTTTATGAAGAAAAACCGCAATTTGGCACCACTAAATCCGGTGATGCTGTCGTTGTTTACAAGCAAGTCTTGATTCCGAAAGAGGCTGGAAATATCTCGCTTCCTGATGTTTCTCAAGCTTGGTTTAACACTGACTCGCAATCACAAGAAATCAGTAAAGCTCTTGGTCTTGAGTTGTCGGTTCAGGCAAGTGAACGCGCTAGCTCAAGCTCGCCAGCGCCGGTTATGGAGACACCAACTCAGCAAGCCAGCCCGACGATTGTTACCGTGGAAAGCCCTGGAATCTGGCCTTATCTAACCGCGCTATTTGCTGCTTTATGGGTAATTAGCTCTGCGGTTGCTTTTTATTTCTGGTCACGCCGCGGTACAGCAGTAAAACCAAAGCAAAAAGATGAACGTCAATCCGATACGGCAGAAGCGCTTATTGCCGCTCTGAAAATGAAAGACGGTGTGAAGACGAGAACCTTGTTTGAGCAATGGAAAGCAGAAAATCCAGACTTGAGTGACGAGACAATAGAAGTGATCGAAGCTGAGCTCACCAAGCTAAATCAGAGCCTCTATGCTGAAGCTGGCTCACCAAGTCAGTCATGGGATCCTTCTGAGGCAATCAAAGCGGTTAAGAAACCAAAACGCATCACGAACAAAGCACACAAGAGCACATTAGAAAGACTTTAATTAACCAGCGTTCTAAGTAAGCAGAAAGCTAATTAAGCAGAAAATCTAAGTAAACAAAAAAGAACGAAGCCGTGATGACCACATTGTGATCATCACGGCTTCAGTCGTTTTTGAGATAGGGAAAAATAAACGCCAAACTAAATCAGTGGCGTCGCGACCTTTCTTCGCTTTAGAGCAGAGACAATTCGATTTCGCCCTGAGTCTTTGGCTTGATACAAAGCTTTGTCTGCCTTGCCATACAGTAGATCGAAATCGAATTGGCGTTGATCAGAGGTGATTGAAGCATAACCGACAGATGCGGTTAAATACTGGCTGGTACTGCTTTCACAATGAAGGATCTTCGCCTCTTCAATGCATTTTCTGATCGACTCTGCACGCTGTTTAGTTTCAGAGTGATGAGTACCGATCATCAACAACATAAACTCCTCACCACCAATACGGCAAAAGGTTTCCTTATCGCTATGAACATGGGCATTGAGTATCTTGCCAATGGTGCGCAGAGCAGCGTCACCTTCTGTATGCCCATAAACCGTGTTATACAAACCAAAATGATCAAGGTCGACGAGGATCAATCCGAATGTAACTTCATGTTGTATGGCAAACGCCCCTTGATCGTCGCAATTTAGATCATCTAACACCTGCGACAACATACGCCGATTTCCAAGACGTGTCAGCGGGTCTAATTTAGAGATAATATCCAACTGCTCATTGGCTCGTTCAAGCTCTTGAGTGCGCTTGCTGACCTCTTGCTCTAGCGTCTCATTAAGCTTTTTGAGCTCCTCTTGCGCCATGGTTCTCTGTAGCACCTCAGCTAAACTAGAAGCGAAGATACGTATCACTTCACGCAGTTGTGACGTTAAAGGGCTGCGAGTTAACAAATTGTCCGCGGCTATAAACGCAATCGGCTCACCCGTATTGGTGGTGAGCATCGTCATTGCCGTCCAACCGACTCCCACAATATTGAAATCGTGATAGATAGGCACCGATTCTTCAAAGGCGACTTGATTAGGACAAGCGCGAGCTGCTGCAACAATGTCACGTTCCACCAGCTCTGAGCGGTAATAGGACTCATCAACAATGTCGCCTTTTATATCCGTGCCCCACGTGCCTTGCATGTAATTGCAGCCTTTATCTGTTAAAAAAACCGCTAAACGATCTATCCCTAAGTGCTGAATAGCAAAGCTAACCGCAGATTTACAGACTTCGCTTACGCTATCGCAGCGAGACAGTTCCACCATACTTGAGTGCAACATGCGGATGTTCTGTTCTTGCCGTTTGCGGATGTAGATCTGAGAAAGCAGAGAACCAAAGGATTCAAGCATCTGCTTTTGGTAATTGGTAATAGGTGAACGGTGAATGTAGTTATCCATTGCAATCCAACCCACGGGTTTATCACCTTCACGTAAGATCAACATTCCATTCCAGCCCTGCCCTACTACTTTTCCTTCGGTGTAGAGAGGTGCCTGTTCGATAATAACCAAGTTGGTGTGATTGTCTGATAACGCTTCGATGTATTCCGCTTCGAGTTGATGCAAGTCGTACTGGGTATGATGTTCGCTGTTGGTTCTACCGGCCTCATCAGTACCATAAGTGCCGCTAAAACAGCGCTTTTTCATATCGAGTAACATGAAGATCGCACGGTCAAAGCCTAGACGGTCGCGCACGGCTTCTACTGACGCTTTATACAAGGCATCCAAAGAGTCAGGATTAGAAAGCTCTAATGCCACCTGATGAACCAGTTTCATATTCTCCACAAACAGTTCACGAAGCTTTATTTCATCAAGGTACTGCGCTTCACGCGTGTCGCGGTGTTTGATCTCCAGCGCAGCGTTCTTTTCTGCACGAATGCATTGCCAGCGGGCTGCTGCAAGTTGAAGAACATCAAGATCTTGGTCGAAGGTTTGGTTGATATGCTGAGCATTGCAATTTTGAACAATTAAATAAGTTCTACAGGCAGGCGCGTTGTCGAGCATCATGATGAATGACTCTCCACCTAACACTTTCATGTGTTCCCACTTACAAGTGTTGATAGACATTGGGAGCACGCCATCTGCGGTATCGAATTGAGAAACCCAAGGCCAAAACGTAGCAGGATAATTTGCCAGAGACGTTAGCTCTCCATAAGAAAACAAGGGGAACGAATCGACTTCTGGTATCGGTTCTGCAAATATCCCAATCCCTTTTGGAGCAAGCATCTTAGTCAAGTAGTCAAAAAGAGACTCTGCCAATAAACGGTGATCACGCGTAGCAGATATTTGTTTTGCAAAGGCTTTTACAGGCACAGCTTCCGTCCATTGGCTATTGAGAATACAGCAAAAATACAGAAGCCTTGATATGCAATCAATGTAACTAAAAATGAGATGTTAAGCGGGTCGCAATTTCACTTTTTACATTATCACAAGCATGAGAAGGACTACAAAAATGGGATTTCCTGCCCAAAATTTCATCGACATTGGGACTTTTTTAAAGGTATAAAAAAACCCCACCTAAAGTGGGGCAAAACTTCCATCGCTTATAGTTATAGTGATAATTCTGTCGATCTATTCGATTATCTAACCTGCGTATCAGTTAGCGTGCTGATTTCGCTAAAAGGCCAAACACAGCACTTGAATAATCAATTAACCAAAGTCACCGTTTACGTAACCTTTAGTACGATCATCTTTTGGCTCGCTAAAGATAACACTCGTTTCGTTGTGCTCTACAAGCTCTCCCATTAGGAAGAAAGCAGTACGGTCTGAAATACGACGCGCTTGCTGCATTGAGTGCGTTACGATAACGATAGTGAAGTCTTTCTTCAGATCTTCCATCAATTCTTCAATCTTATGCGTCGCGATTGGGTCTAGAGCCGATGTTGGTTCATCCATTAGGATTACATCCGGTTCCATTGCAATGGTACGAGCGATACATAGACGCTGTTGCTGACCACCAGACAAGCCAAATGCGTGTGCTTTAAGACGGTCTTTTACTTCGTCCCAAAGTGCCGCACTGCGCAGTGAGCTTTCTACTACTTCGTCAATGTGCTTTTTGTCTTTGATACCTTGAGCACGTAGCCCGTAAGCCACGTTCTCGTAGATGCTCATTGGGAATGGGTTTGGCTTTTGGAATACCATGCCGACGCGGATACGTAGGTCAGCCACATCAATATTGCCGTAGATGTTTGTGCCATCCATATCCAGCTTACCTTTGATAGTAACGCCTTCAATTAGGTCATTCATGCGGTTCAAGCAACGTAGTAGCGTTGACTTACCACAACCAGATGGGCCAATCAGTGCCGTAACCTGACGAGTTGGAATTGGCAGGTTGATAGATTTAAGCGCTTGGTTGTCGCCGTAAAACAGATCTAGGTTCTCAATATCAAATTTGTTCATTGTCGTAATCTCTAAATTCTTAAATTCGTGTCTAGCTTGATGCTTTCTTTATCACGGAGGCTCTCTTTATTGTTGAGCCTGCTAATCAGCTTAGTAAGTTGCCGTGTTGAAGCGTCTTGCAATCAGTTTTGTAACCATGTTGATCAAGAGAACCAATACGATTAGGACTGTCGCCGTACCGTAGGCTTGGTTCCACTCATCGATAGTAAATAGCTCTGTTGTCAGCTTATATAGGTGAACCGTTAGTGTACGGCCAGAATCGAATACCGACTCAGGAACACGTGCCACCATACCTGCTGTTAAAAATACAGGTGCTGATTCGCCAATTACACGACCAATACTAAGAATGACCGAAGTTAAGATACCTGGCATTGCGCTTGGTAAGATCAAACGCCAGATAGTGTAGATTTTTGAAGCGCCAAGGCCGTATGAGCCTTCACGGTAAGTTTGTGGTACTGCCATCAATGCTTCTTCTGTAGTACGAATGATTACAGGAAGAATCAAGATACTTAGCGTTAATGCACCCGATAGAATCGAGAAGCCAAGGCCAAGGATCGAAACAAAGAAGGTCATACCGAACAGACCGAAGATAATCGATGGAATACCAGCGAGCGACTCAGTACAGAATCGAATCACTTTCACCAAACGACTACCTACTTTCGCATATTCTGTTAGGTAGATTGCCGTCATGATGCCCAGTGGCGCTGCGACTGCAATCGATGCAATTACCATGTAGATCGTGGCGATGATCATTGGGAAAATACCACGCTCTTCACCAGTACGAGTGTAATCGTCAGTGATGAAGTTCCAATCTACGTATTGCAGACCGTTCGATAGGATGTACCAAATAATCCAGAATAAGAAACCAACGGTTACAGCCGCAGCTGCCCAGATAAAACCTTTTAAGATGTTATCTTTGATTTGACGTGCTTGCTTTAATTTTACGCGATCCATATTACTTATCCTCGCCTACTTCGCTTTTTCACGGTTAAGATAAAGTAGAGCACCATTTAACATCATGATGAACACTAGAAGTACAACACCTGTTGCGTACAGTGCGTTAGCGTGAACGCCACTTGCGTAAGACATTTCAATTGCAATGTTTGCTGTTAGCGTACGAGCCGAATCCAAAATACCTTCTGGCATTGCTGGCGCGTTACCCATAACCATGATGATTGCCATCGTTTCGCCAAGTGCGCGACCGATACCCAAAATCACACCAGTCATAATGCCTGAACGTGCAGCAGGAACGAGTAGCTTAAAAATTGTGTAGATTTTCGAAGCGCCCAGTGCAAGTGAACCTTCTTTGTATGTACGAGGTACAGCACGAATCGAAGTTTCAGAAACCGTGATAACGGTAGGAAGAATCATGATACCCAGAACAATGATACCTGCCAGGATAGTATTACCGGCTGGTACTTGGAAAATGTTCTGAATCATTGGAACGATAATTACCAGACCGAAGAAGCCGTAAACTACCGACGGGATACCAGCTAGAAGCTCAACTGCTGGTCGAATAATATCTGCCAGACGCTTTGGAGCAATCTCAGCAATAAAAATAGCGGTTAATACACCAACTGGCACACCAACAACTACAGCTCCAAGTGTCGAAACGATCGAGGCAACGATCATGGTTGCAACACCGAATAGAGCTGGAGGTAACCAGTCAACACCCAGAACGATGCCAGAAACACCCGCCTCTTGGAATGCAGGGATACTCTCTGCAACGATAAAGTAAGCGATAACGGCTAGTGATACGATGCCGATTACAGCACTCGATAAGAACAAGCCGTGGAAGATTCTTTCTCTCCAGTCGATGCGCTTCTTAGCACGTAGACTTGGCTTGTTGATTTGAGTCGCTTCAGTATTCATAAGCTTTTCACTATTTGCGATGGTCATATATAAAATCTCAAACTTTGTGGCTCAACAAGAGCTCGAAATAGACAAAGTTGAAAGAAAAGGCTCAGCCTAAGTTAGGCTGAGCAATAATTAAGTGTTGGTCAGTTAAGATTAGTTAACTGTGATGTAGCCTTTTTTGTCAGCGATAGCTTGAGCTTCGTCTGCAACCATCCAGTCTAGGAATTGTTGAGTTTCAGCTGTTGGAGCGCCTGCTTTGTAAAGAACTAGGAAAGGACGAGCAACTTTGTAAGAGCCGTTCTTAACGTTATCAACTGATGCTTCTGCGCCGTCGATAGTTAGAGCTTGAACTGTGTTGTCTACAGTACCAAGAGAGATAAAGCCGATAGCGTATGGGTTGCTAGCTACAGAAACTTTAAGTGCGCCGTTACCGTTTGCAACTTGTGCACGTTGAGAGATAGCCGATACTTTCTTGTCGCCAATCTTCTTCTTAAGTTTCATGATGTCTTCGAATGCACCACGTGTACCAGATGCAGTATCACGAGTGATTGCTACGATTGGCTTGTCTGCACCACCAACATCTTTCCAGTTAGTGATGTCGCCTTTGTAGATTGAAGTGATTTGCTCAGCTGTAAGAGCAGATACTTCGTTATTTGGGTTAACAACAACTGCGATACCGTCACGAGCGATAACGAGCTCTTTCAGGTCAGCTGTTTTCTCTTCTTCTTTTAGGTCACGAGAAGAGATACCAAGGTCAGCACTTCCATTTTTTGCTGCTTTGATGCCTGCAGAAGAACCCGGTGCTTGAATTTCGATGAACACTGGTTCGCCTTTATTCATGTAGGTTTCTGCAAAAACTTCAACCAGTGGAGAAGCACTGTTAGAGCCAACTACAGAGATAGTTTCTTTAGCTGAAGCTGTATTCACTGTTAGAGCGCCTAGTAGTGCGATTGCACCGATAACTGTCTTTTTCATCACAAATTTCCTTTAGTGGCGTTATTGCCGTAATGTTGTTTTGCTTGAACGGTGCCCACTTTAGAATCTGAATGTGACAGTTGTGTTTCACTTAATTGAAGGCTATATGACAACTACAATTTATTTTCTTGTTTTCCCCCTACCAAATAAACCTTGAAGTAATAAATTAGCCTCACTTATAGGCACTGAATATTCATTCCAACCTATTTAAGCCAAACCGCTCAATATCTCGCCATCCCTTTCATTACCTAATACCACACAGGGTTCTGTGTTAAATAACCCTATCTTAAAAATGGCTAAAGCCTTGTTTGTACGATAAATAATCAGAATTTATGAAATACCTATCGCATATATCAAAATCGAATCCATTACTGATTGAATTGTCATTCTCAGAAGTTAGAATCACTGACTAATAACAATAATAACAATTGCTTCTGCTCATTTATTTATTCAAAGAGGGACATTACATGCGCCAACTTCTCAGTGGCTTATCGATAAAAATACAAATTCTCATTCCAGTACTCTTTTCTGTCGTATTACTTTTGACGGGTGTCATCATCGGTGGTGACAAACTGGAAAACGCTTTTAAAGATGTATCAACAGCAACCGATCAACTCATCCTACATAAAGAAGAACTCAGTGAAATCGTCGACAACAGCTATGGCATGCGCATCAAAGCGATCTACAGCCTATTCAATGCTGATGACGTAAAAACACTGGTTGAAACACTAAACCAAAAACGCGACCAAAATACTCGCCTACTGAACTCATTAGACACAGTGCCAGGCATGCAAGATGAAGTAGCCGCAATGAGCAAAGCGATGAATCACTATGTCGATTTTTCTCGCACCACTATGCTTCCTCTATTAAGAGCAAAACATGGCAGCGCAGCGCTACCTTCTGACTTTGATAACCGCTATCAGATCGCAATCGACCAATATCGTCACGCGGGTAACGAAATGGTGCAAGCTATCAACCTCCTCTCAAAGCAACTGAACCGTATTGCCACTCAAGAAGTGGACATCAATGGCCAGCAACACACCAGCACACTCAACACCGCAACCATCGCACTGTTAGTGATTCTTTCAATCGCATTAGTCATCAGCTGGACGCTAGCTGGCATCATTGTTAAGCCGCTTAGCAATATCCAAGAAACCATGCGCGAAGTAGCAAAAGGTAACCTGCTAGTAAAAGCGGAAGAGCATGGCGACAACGAAATATCTCGCCTTGCCCAAGACGTAAACAAATCCGTTGAGCAATTGCGCGACACCGTAAGTTCACTATCTCGAATCAGTATTGAAGTGGCGTCTGCATCAACAGAGTTGGCGGCAGTAATGACGCAATCAAGTGCGAACTCTGATCAAGAGAAGCAAGAAGTGGAACAAGTGGCTTCTGCCGTGAACCAACTTGAGAGCACAGCATCGCACGTAAACGAGAATGCAGTACAAGCCGATTCAGCTTCCAAGCAAGCCGACGAAATGGCGACGCACAGTATGAGCTTGTTTAATGAAAGCAACCAAGCCAATGAGCAAATGGCGATTCAGCTCAGCGAAGCTGCGAACGTTGTAGGCACGCTAAAAGAGCACTCTGAACAAATTGGTAAAGTGATTGAGGTGATTCAAAGCATCTCTGAACAAACTAACCTGCTTGCGCTTAACGCAGCAATCGAAGCCGCACGAGCTGGTGAGAGTGGCCGTGGTTTCGCAGTTGTAGCCGATGAAGTTCGAATGCTGGCTGCTCGTACGCAAGATTCAACCAAAGAGATCCAAGCAATTATCGAAGGCTTGCAGGTTCAATCGGGTAACGCCAATGAGAGCATGAGCAGTTCACTGTCTATGTTAGAGCACAACCAAACACTCTCAGGCGAGGTGAGCGCAGCACTTTCTGGTATTGCTAACTCAGTAACCGACATGACAGAAATTAACACTCAAGTTGCCTCTGCCGCAGAAGAACAAAGCCAAGTGACAGCAGACATCAACCGTAATATCTCAAACATCTACAGCCTAGTAAGCCAAAACGTAACCGGTATTACTCAAGCCGCAGCAGCGAGCCATGAGCTATCTAACCTAGCCGAGCAGCAAAAGCAGCAGTTGGATTATTTTAAGGTTTAAGGGATAAAGACATTTAGCTTTATTTACCTTGCAACTCACCCATAATAAAAAACCAGTCACTCTTGACTGGTTTTTTATTTTCGATAGATTTTTGACTAAATCACCAAACCTTACTGGCCGTTCTCAGCGGCTCTGATTCTCTCAATCGCTTCTACCCTTCTAAGCTGTTGTGGCTGAAAATGAGCTTCTCTAAGCTGAGCGATCGTCTCTTGTTGCTCAATTGTCGAGAGGGCTGAGTCATTCAAAATGTCATTTCGTTCAACAAAATAAATCTCTAAAGCTCCTTCAAAGTCCGCTCTTTGTTTATCGAGTGCTTCGAGCCTCTGTGTCGCTTCTTCGCCAACCAGTTCATTTCTCTTCAAGTATTTACCTTGTTCGTCTAGACCTTGTGAGTTGGATAGTTGCTGTAATAAAACCTGATTTTGATGACTGGACTGAACATAATCGGGTTGTTCAGATAGGTAAGATTCAAGCCTTTGCTGATATTCTTGTTCCTCTAGCCCTTCTTGTTTCAGAAGTAACTTTTCTAAAGCGATTTCCCTCATTTTATTGTCATGGGTAAACAGGATACTTATCTCGCTCTCACTGAAAAATTGAGTTTGAAGGTCAAGCAGAGCTTGATTCAGCGCGCGTAAGTCCTCTGCGGATATTGAGGTGGTGTCGAATTGAACATCCAATGTTGTCAGTGCCGACTTGTACTCAAGATACTTTGCGAACAATGCTTCATCGACCACCGCTGCTTGTGATTGCTCGTGGTGATTTGCCACATTGTCACGAATCTCTTCGAGGGTTAATTCTGTATTGCCTGACACGAAATATTCCATCATGTCTTTGGCTGACGCACTATCGATTTCGGTATCTTGTTGAGAGCTAACCTTCAATGAAGAAGCGCTTTGTTCGTTGTTATTATATGAACTTACCTCTTCCTTCTTTAGATATAAAAAGACCGCCGCTGTGCTCATCAGGGCTATCGTGGTTATCGACAAAATGGCGGTCTTTTTCATTATATTTTCCTTATGATCTTAACTTTGGGCAGCGCGACTTACAGGCCAGCCAACTTCAATCGATTCGCGTGTTGGCGATATAACGTCACTGGATCAGTCTCAAAGAGATGATGAATACCCAACAACCCATTAATCTCATCTAGGTGGTTCATTTTGTAATCATCACCAATCACTTTGCCCAAATGCGCGCTACATGCTCCCACTAACCCGTCATTAGGTTCATTAAAAGCTAAACCAAGGATTGTCATCGCTCCGTCGGTAGGATCCAGAAGGTTGGTAAAAGTGGAAGATCCTGTCCATGAATAGTAATAAACACCGTTGTTTGCTTGCCATTCACCATCACCACACGCAGACGTCGGAACGCCTTCAGGGTAAAACTGGTTGAATGCAAGCGAACCTTCAGTGGTCAACGCTTCAAGAGATGCAAGGCCATCTTGGTCTAGATCCGTTCCACCAGATAAAAGGTTAATCAGTGTCGTCAATCCACCAGCCAACTTAACCGCGATACCTTCCGCAGCTGAGCCTTCTGATACGCTTCCACGCACGAGATCGGCAACTTTAGATCCTTTATGGACGCCACCAATGCTTGTCACTGAGGCTACCAGATCAGGACGAACTGAAGCCACATAGCGCGCTGTTGGTCCGCCGTGGCTGTGACCAACTAGGTTCACCTTACTTGCCCCGGTCGCGGCTAACAGTGTTTCAACTTGAGCCAGCAACTGCTCTCCACGCACTTCAGAGCTGTTGGTCGCAGAAACCTGAGCGACGTATACACTCGCGCCATCTTTTGTCAGAGATTCCGGTACGCCATAAAAATAGTCGACGCCCGCCAATGTATCGAAGCCAAACAAGCCATGTACCAACACAATGGGATATTTCGTTTCAGTGTATCCGCTGACTTCTAATGCCGA
The DNA here is from genome assembly GCF_002872555.1 of Vibrio sp. 10N.286.55.E10. Taxonomy (NCBI): domain Bacteria; kingdom Pseudomonadati; phylum Pseudomonadota; class Gammaproteobacteria; order Vibrionales; family Vibrionaceae; genus Vibrio; species Vibrio sp. 10N.286.55.E10. The sequence goes on along the minus strand of NZ_MCSD01000035.1, from coordinate 447,545 downwards.
TGCGCTCGTTCCTGCATAGGCACCAAAACTGGATAGACAAGCTATCGTCCAAATTAATATCTTTTTCAATGCTCTTTCCTTAAACAGATTAGACCTCTGATGAGTAAAAGAACCGTAGTTGATGATTTTATAAAACAGAAAGTAGGGACTCGATATTTGTGAGATTGAACTGGAATTAAACAGTAGTGATGAACATTGCTCAACCAAAGTCACAATAAACGATAAAACAAGTAAGCAATTGATTAATAATAATTAAGTGAGATAACTATTAATAGTAAATGTTAATAAAGTAGGTATGGACTCTCGCCCAGATAAAAATTAATGAACGCAAAACCGTTGAAAGTTGGATCTATGTAACACTTATTATACGTGCTTCATATGAGTTGTTGACGCAACAATGAGTAATATTCAATACATTGCCTAAATGATATTTATTCTTATTATTAATAATAAAGTAATTAACCTTACTTACTTTGCTAAATGAGTACTCTAAAATGAAGAAAATGATCTTGGTATTTACGTTGACAATGCCTCTAATTGCATCAGCTATCGCCGATACATCAATGCCTCTAGATGCAACAATTCCTGACGAAGTAGCACAAGGGCAGATGCTTGATACACGATCATATATCAGATGCTGGTACCGAACCGACATATCGAATGACTCAGTTGCAACTGATTGGAAATGGGCAAGAAACGAAGATGGCAATTACTACACTATCGATGGATATTGGTGGTCGCCCTCATCGTATAAAAACATGTTCTTTAGTGGAACACCACAATCAGAAATAGAACAACGTTGCGAAGAGACACTAGACATCCAGCATGATGCCGCCGACATCACTTATTTTGCAGCAGACAGTCGGTTCTCCTACAACCACTCAATATGGACCAATGACGAAGAACTCCAAGACAATAAAATTAATCGAATCATCACATTTGGGGATAGCCTTTCTGATACTGGAAACTTATTCAACGGTTCGCAATGGGTTCTTCCGAATGCCAACTCATGGTTCTTAGGTCACTTCTCAAATGGCTTAGTCTGGACAGAGTACCTAGCTAGAGAGAAAAACATACCTCTGTATAACTGGGCAGTTGGTGGGGCGGCAGGCACAAATCAGTATGGAGTCCTCAAAGGAGTTTATGACCAAGTCACGTCGTACCTGAAATACATGGAAGCCGCGAAGAATTACCGTCCAGAAAACTCGTTATTTACTTTGGAGTTCGGCCTTAACGACTTTATGAATTACGAACGATCGGTGGCTGATGTAAAAGCTGATTTCAGCAGCGCTCTAATTCGTTTAACGGGAAGTGGTGCTCAAAACATTTTGCTCTTCACTCTCCCTGACGCCACAAAAGCTCCACAATTTAAATACTCGACAGAAGATGAAATTTCTATTGTGCATAGCAAAATAATTGAGTTTAACCTCTTCATCAAAGAGCAAGCTGAGTATTACCAAGCTAGGGGGGTCAATGTCGTACTTTTCAATGCTCATGATCTGTTTAACCACATTACTGAAAACCCGCAGCAACATGGATTTCAGAACGCCACAGATGCATGTTTAGATATTCAGCGCCATTCAGCTTCCGATTACTTATATCGCCATAGCTTAACTAACGAATGCGCAACCTATGGTTCAGACCGATATGTGTTTTGGGGCGTGACGCACCCAACTACCGCAATCCATAAATATCTAGCGGATAATATTCTCATGTCTTCATTTTCGACCTTCGACTTTGAATAGATGCAAGGATAGGTGTCCTTTCAAGCTTTTCAGAAGTTAAATGAGCATAGGGCAAGATAAAGAGAGACGAGAAATAGACAAGGTACAGACACAAAAAAACCGCCATCATCGGCGGTTTTTTATTTGCATCAACCTTTCAAAGCTAAGCTTTTAGGTCACGCAAGTTGATTACTCGTCGTCCACTTTTGGTGCGACTTTCTTCTTAGGGATAAACACGGTATCACCCACTGCCACATTTTGGTGGAAGCTCTTATCACGTTTAACTGGCTTCTTCGCTGTCTTCTTCGCTTGAGGTTTGCCCGCTTTCTTAGCTGGACCGCCCTTCTTGAAGGCTGGTTTACGAGGCTTGATGCCTTTGAACTTACCTTTTAGGCCTTCAAGCACTGAGAAAGTTAGATCTTGTTGAAGGTAAAGCTCAACACGCTTGAAGCTGTCCCAGTCTTTTGGACCAACCAAAGAGATTGCATCGCCTTTGTTACCTGCACGGCCAGTACGACCAACACGGTGAACATACTCTTCGGTGTGCTTCGGCATATCAAAGTTAATAACGTGGCTCACGTTTGGAATATCGATACCACGAGAAGCAACATCGGTTGTTACCAAGATTTTGTAAACCGCACGCTCAAACTGGCTCATAATAGCATTACGTTGCGTTTGGTTTAGGTTACCACTCAGTGCAACCGCTTTAAGCTTCTTCTCGTTCAACTTATCTGTTAGACGATCGGTATCAGCACGAGTTGCAGTGAAGATCATTACCTGACGGTATTCAGCTTCTTCTAGTACACGGTCTAGAATCGCTTCTTTGTGATCGAGGTGATCACATAGGTAGAATTTCTGAGTGATATCTAAATGCTGCTCGTTAGAAACACCAACAGAGATACGCTTAGGCGCATCTAGCATTTCATTGGCAATGCCGTTTACTTCAGCGTGATCTAACGTTGCAGAGAACATTAGTGTCTGACGACGACGGTGTTTAGCAGCATTAGCAATGCGACGAAGTTCTGGAGCGAAACCCAGGTCAAGCATACGGTCTGCTTCATCAAGGATTAGCGTTTCAACACCATCTAGGAACAATGAACGATGTTCTAAGTGGTCAGCAAGACGACCTGGAGTTGCAACGATAAAACGAGGGTACTTACGCAGTGCTTTAACTTGGTCGTTAAAGTTTTCGCCACCCAAGATAAGCGCCGCTTCGTAAGATAAACCACCAAGCATGCTACGCAGTTCACCATAAACTTGCTTAGCCAGCTCACGAGTAGGAGCCAAAATTACACCACGAGGATCTTTAGCAGAAAACGCTTTTGTTTTTAAAGCCTTATGTATCATTGGCAACACAAACGCCAATGTTTTTCCTGATCCCGTTTTTGATGAAGCCAATAGATCCTTACCAGCAATAGCAACAGGGATCGCTTTTGATTGGATCTCTGTCGCCTTCTTGAAGTCGTAATGTTTTAAGTTCTTCAGTAAGCGGTTATCTAAGCCTAAATCTTTAAAGTGCAAAGGACTCTCCAGTCATGATGGTATTGAATAAAATTAATTTAACGTGACATGATACCGCGAAAGTACTTTATAAGGATAGAGATCACAGTAAATTTATCCTTTAATCTATCTCTAGCTAGAACATTGTATGCATTGCCAACAAAGGGATGGCTCTCCAAGAACACATTACAGTCGCCTCTAAACCCTTCATCTCATAAGTGAGACAGAACGTGATGCTCAGCTAATTACCTCAAAAATTTAGCAATTTCTTTATTTATTGTTTTTGCAGTTAAAAAATTAGTCGCTACAATCATTAATGAAGCGACTATATGATAGAGAATGTATAGCGCATCTTTTGATGATAAATAAGCAAGGAGTTCTTATGAATAAGACGTTAATCGCAGCTGCAGCCTCAGTTTTCATTTTAGCCGGTTGTTCTTCAGAGCCAGAAGAAGCTGCAGTGTCAGAAATGGATCAACTAACTAACCAAGTTGCTCAACTTACTAGCGAAGTTGAAGCACTTAAGAGTGACAAAGCAGCCGCAGAAATGAAGGCACAAGAAGCAGAAGCAGCCGCTATGGCAGCAAAAGAAGAAGCGGATCGTGCTAACGAACGTATCGACAACATCGCTGAGTCGTACACTAAGTAGTTTGAGATCTAAGTGCGATTAAGCTGTAGTTTAAATAAGTCGCAAAAGCAGTATATGGACAGCACCACCTCTTAACGGATGTGGTGCTTTTTTTTTGGGCGATACTAACTTGAGTAGAAGGGACTAATTCGAGTAGAGAAAGGGAAACCGCCCCTTGTTACAGAAGAGGCAATCGAATTAAAACTCAATCACAGGTGGTGCTATCTCTACAGGCACGCCGTTTTGAGCAAAGATAACCGCCTTCGCTTTTGAATTAGGCAGTTCTGCGTCTTCAAGCCACCATTTTAATTCCACAGGGATCTGTAATGATTTCTTTGAACCATCACTTCGAGTTAATGGTTCGTGCGCTTCGACAAACACACTTCTATCTGGCTCTAGTGACACTTTGATTGGCTCATTGATAATGGTGACCTGTTCGCCACGGTTCACTTGCTCAAACAGCCATTCAATATCCTTAGGTTCCATTCGGATACAACCAGAGCTAACTCGTAAACCTATTCCGAAGTCTTTATTAGTACCATGGATCAAGTAGTCACCAGCGCCATAAGCAAGCCTCAAAGCGTACTCACCCAATGGGTTTTCCGGTCCGGCAGGAACCACTCTCGGTAATTCAATGCCCTTTTCAAGATACTCTTTGCGGATTGAATTCGGTGGCGTCCATGTTGGATTCGGTCTTTTTTGACTTATCTTGGTGATCATCTCGGGGGTATCGCGTCCCACTCGACCGATGCCGACAGGAAAAACATGTACTTGATTTTTATCGGGCTCAAAGTAGTACAACCTCAACTCAGCAAGGTTGATAACAATCCCCTTTCTTGGGGTATCAGGCAGAATCAGACGACTTGGAATGCTCAACACATAACCTTCCGCGGGAAGAAAAGGATCCACTCCTTTGTTGGCTGCCATTAAAGAGAGGAAACCAATATCGTATTGCTTGGCAATGATGGCCAAGGTTTCGCCCGCCACCACTTCATGCTGCTGTATTCTGCCCACGATACGGCTTTCTGTTGGTGGCAATTCAAAGGTTGCAGCAGACACCCACGATGAAGCTATTCCACTGGCAAGCAAAGTAGTTCTTACAACAAGCGATGCTGCCCTGTGTAGTCGGGTTTTCATTGACTGCAAAGGCGTCGAGTTAGCGCAATACGACATACAAATCCTTGGTTTGTCTTTTATCAAAGTTTAGATTATCGCTGATCAAACGTCTCTACAACGTATTGTTGTCTCGAAACTGATAGGCAACAAGTTTATATGTGGGCCTTTTCCTCTCATTGGCTTGCAATTTACCCATACAAAATCGATTGCCTTTACGCTTTCAACACATTTGGTTATCAATATTAATAAAACTATAATGACAGACCTATTTTGTGACTAAAGTCTCATGGAGCCACGTTCTAACTCGCTAATATTGCCTCAACAAAACGAATTCAATTCAACAGAATCGGTAATTGATTAAATCCTGTTCCTATAATTACCGTTTAAACTTTGGAGAACGACCATGGCTACACCTCATATTAATGCTCAAGCTGGTGATTTCGCAGAAACAGTACTTATGCCGGGCGACCCGCTTCGCGCAAAATACATTGCAGAAACATTCCTTGATGACGTGAAGCAAGTTTGTGACGTTCGCAACATGTTTGGCTACACAGGCACTTACAAAGGTAAGAAAGTTTCTGTAATGGGCCACGGTATGGGTATCCCATCATGCTGCATCTACGTACACGAGCTTATCGCTGAGTACGGTGTGAAAAATGTTATTCGTGTAGGTAGCTGTGGCGCAGTACGTGACGACGTTAAACTAATGGACGTTGTTATCGGTATGGGTGCTTCTACTGACTCAAAAGTAAACCGTATTCGTTTCAACAACCACGACTTCGCGGCTATCGCTGATTTCGGCCTTCTAGAAGAAGCAGTAAACCAAGCACGTGCACAAGAAGTTCCAGTTAAAGTTGGTAACGTATTCTCTGCTGACCTTTTCTACACTCCAGAAGCTGACCTTTTCGAAAAAATGGAAAAACTAGGCATCCTAGGTGTTGATATGGAAGCAGCTGGTATCTACGGTGTTGCTGCAGACCTTGGTGCTAAAGCATTGACTATCCTAACAGTATCTGACCACATCATCCGTGGCGAGAAACTAAGCTCTGAAGAGCGTCAAAAGTCTTTCAACGACATGATGAAAGTTGCTCTAGAGACAGCAATCAACATCTAACGACTTGATAAAAGATACATTGAAAAGCGTTACCCCGCAGCCAAGCTCGCTTGGCTGCTCAAATAATCCCGAGGGGGAGATCGTGTCTAACGACAAGCTGCCAAAAGATGCGGATGGTTTGCAACTCAACTTTTGTAAAACATTGGCGTGTGACAACTTTGGCTTGAGCGATGCAAAACGGTATGTTTTGCAACACGCTAACCCTAAGCGTCCAGCGATGGTTTGTCGTGAATGTGGAGCTTTCCCCCCCTTACTTAACAATCGTGAAGTGTTAAGCGAACTTCATCGCCTAAGACAACTTCACAGCGATGGGCTCCCTGCTTGTCGTAATGATGATTGCGATAACTTCGGCTTATCGGTTCATACCCACAAACATCTTTATCATGCCTTCGGCTATAGTGGCGACAGGCAGCGTTATCGATGCAAAGACTGCCAATCAACCTTCGTTGATAAATGGTCTGGATCCAATAAAAAACTTCAATTTCAAGAAAACCTCATGGGCTTACTGTTCATGGGCTATTCCGTACGTGAAATCTGTAGAAAATTAGAGATCAATCCAAAGACTTTCTATGATCATGTTGACCATATCGCGAGCCGTTGTCGTCGTAAATTAGCGATGATCGATGCACGATGGGTTAACCATGCGAAAGATTACGAGTTCGCATCTCACTACCAGCGTCTACAGCCACAAAGTAACAACGGTGTGGTTTGGATAGCGACTGGCGAGGCGCATTCTGGCTACATCCTTTGCCAACACGTTAACTACTCTCAAAATGAAGAGCCATCAGGGAATGTCGACCACAACCCTTATGATGATGTTGCACGCTTTGTATCCAAAGAGCACTCTTCAGAAGCGAATCTCGAACTACCTCAGCCCTCTGACAAACTAAAAGAGCGCATTGAACAGCAGTACCAAGTGATTCTTGCGAGAGGTAACGTTGAGGACCCTATGGGTAACCTCACCACATTTAGCTACCCTTCAAAAGGCGCACTAATTCGACCGCCTTATACCTCTTATGCTCACTTCCTACATGTATTGGATATGTGTAATGAAGACAAACATGTCGCCATCTATATGCCACAAGATCCATTACTAAGATCTGCCGCTTTAAGCGTATGTTTGCCGCGCATTCAGAGTCAAAATATTGACCTTATGTATGTAGAGGAAGATTCAGGCTGGCAAGACGATCAAAGTTTTGAAAAGATCGACATCGTTCATATGAGTTGGTGGCGAGATCGTTGGGCTATTGCGAATCAAGGTGATAATCAGAAAGGCATCTGCTACCTAACAGGTAACAATCCAGAACCAAAACAGTGGTTTAACACGGCCTCAATTCAACAAACTAAGTTCTATCAACAGCGCTTTCAGCTGTTATTTGATAGCTTCATCAATGAGCCCAGACGTAAACTTCGTCCTGGGGGCATTCTTCCATTGCTCGACATATTTAGAGCTTGGCACAATCTGTGCTACCAAGATAAGCAAGGGCTCACGGCAGCGCAACGCTTGGGCGTAGCAGAGCAGCCATTAACTCTAAAGCAACTACTTTCATAGCAACAAAGCCTCTAGATAATTATTCGGGAACTCATTGATTTTAAAGCAACAACATGAGGTAACACCCATAATTAGAAAAGATCGATGTTCCTTTGACGCTCTAAGAAAGATAATTGGTGCTTATCTCAAATTACACTCTTATAATGATTGTGTTATCAATATGTTCGATAATCATGGATCTAAGTCTTGGACAAAAATCAGTACCTTCTTGAAACAGAATTAGAAAAACTCAAAACTCGTGTTGACTCTGAGCCATCGGTGATCCTAGAGATCGCTCAACAGTGCCTAGTCAGATCAGAGCAAGTTCTGTTTGAAGAGGGTGCCATCCAGTCATTGATGTTAATGGCAAGGTGTAGCTGGAACCTGATGGATTACCAGAAAGGTTTAAAGCACATCAAGGAAGCCTATAAGCGCCAAAGCCGATTAGATACCGACCTTTTTCTCCCTGAAATCCTCCATTTACACGCTCTCCAGTTCTGGGGGCAAGCCAAATATTATTCCGCCCAACAGTTTTGGATCAATGCTTTAGAGCAATCTGCGTTGGTTGATGAAGTCGAAATTCAAATTGAATGCCTCATTGGTCTCGGCAATATTTGGCGAATGACCCACGAATATAAACTTGCACGTTCTACTCACCAACTTGCCGTTAAAGTGGCTAACAACAGCCGCATTGGTTGGTTAGAGGGCAAAGCCAGAATACTGCTCGCGTGGGATTACTATCTGCTCAACAACTATGTTGAAATGCTATCGGTACTAGACGGTGCAGAAGAAGCATTAAAAGACCATAAAGATAACACTTGGCATGCAGAAGTATGGGACTTCCGAGGCCTTGCTCTACTTGGTCTTGAACGCTTAGATGACGCAGAGCGCGCCACTGCCAAAGCGCACAGTCTGGCAGTTGAACACAACCTAGTTTGGATGAAGGCGCATTCATACATCAGTCGAGCTCGATTGGATCTCCTGAGAAAAAGGCCAGAACAAGCGGCAGAACTACTGAGACTCGCTGAACAATCCGCCAATGAATTTGATAATGGTGAATTGCTTAGCCAAATTTGTTACCAACAGTCCTTGGTTGCAGAAGAAAACCAGGATTTCAAAGCAGCATTAGTCGCCTTTAAAAAGTACCGTCAATATTCTATCGGCATGCTTAAAGAGCAAACTAATCGTGTCGGTTTGGACAAAGCACGCAGTTCAAAACGCCAGCTTGAACAGAGGGCACGAAAGCTGATTAATCGTATTCGTGGCCAACACGAATACGATCCTGAAAAGCACCTATCTTACGTTGTCTCTGAAACCTTTTGGTGGGAAAAACTGGTCCTCTTTAAGACAGAGCTTAAGCGTTCAAACCACAGCATCATTATGTTCCATCATGTCGATACTGATTACTTAGATGTCTGTACCGAGATTGCTCATGCTTTATGTAACCAGAATGACTTCATTGCAAGGCTAAGTTCTGAACGTGTGGCTCTTATGCTTTCCGAAAAAGGCGAAGCCGCAGAGCAAACCTTCCAAACTCTCAGCACCATGCTTGATATTTATCCTTGGCATAGAAAAGGATTAAAAGGTTCAAGACCGACCGTCAGCCTCAATGATATTTTGACGTTCCCGTTTACGCTTGAACAATTAGAAGAAGACGATGCTGAGGTAATAGAATAATGGAAACGCTATTAAGCAAGATCACAGACGCCGGTTTAGACCCTTCATCGGTATCAGGTGAAGAAGCGATCATCTTCTGGAACCACATTCGCCAGCACGTTTCGACAACGCAAACAGAGCAAGCGCACTGCTATATCATCAGCTCTGAATACCGTGCCGAGTTACAACAAAATCAAACCAGTATCGAAGAGTTGAGACGAGCACTCGATCTGCTCCACCTTCCTGCCGATATTGAAGACATTCTGACAGTCAAGACCAGCCTAAGTGACCGCTTAGTTGAAATTGGTGATTACACGTCAGCACTCAATGAATTCATCAGTTCATCGACAATCGCGGTTGAACACGGCCATATCGATGAGTATGTACTAGCAATTTTAGGCATGGGGAACCTGTGTGATTCCTATGGCGATCACAACAGAGCCCTTCGTTATTACCAAAAAATCAGCAGCATAGACCATGCGATAAGCAGTCGCTCACTTCGCCTCAAATTCAAGCTGCATATGGTGGCGAGCTTGCTTCTGCTCAACCGTATTACTGCAGCCAGCGATTTACTGAATGAGTGCGAAGAACTGAGTATTTTGGTGAGTGACAAGTTACTCACAGCTCAAATATTGCTTTACCAAGCAAAGGTGCTGCGCGCTAAGAAAAAATATCATGAAGCGCTACGCTGTCTGTCCAAGGTTCAATACCCAGCCAACAGCACTCAAGCAAGCTGGCTTTCGACTATGACTCGTCTAGAGCTAGCACATTGTCTAAGTGCAACTGGCAAGCAAGACTACGCGAGCATGATTTTGTCGAGCACAGACAAACGTGTGAAAGCCTACTCGTCGCCAGTGCTTGCGAAGCGATTCTACGATTCGCTGAGTGACGTGTGTATGAATCAAGGACGTTTTCAAGAAGCGCTAAGCTATGAGAAAAAAGGCTACCGAATTGAAACCGATCTAATGAAGCAGATCCCGATCAGTGAACTCGGTGCAAGCCAGTTACGCCGCTTGTCTCGTTTTGAGTTACAACTCAAACTCATTCTCTCTGAACAAGAAAACAAAGAACTAAAAGAGACGACTGAGCAACACAAGAATGCGGTTGCTCAACTTCAACAAGACGTATTCACCGATCCATTGACAGGATTACACAACCGTCGTTGGTTAGATGTGAAACTGAAAGATATGCTGCTGCACGACACCTCTTTCGCATTGATGGTTATCGATATTGACCACTTTAAGTCTATCAATGATGAACTAAGCCACTTAGTGGGTGATAAAGCGATCGTCAGCGTCTCTCAAGAGCTTAGATCGTACTTCAAGTTCAGAGGTGCATCCTGTGTACGATTTGGCGGAGAAGAGTTTTTGGTCATCCTAGAGAACAGCGATCTCGCTAAGGCAGAAATGCACTCTGAAAATTATCGAGAACGTATCTTCCAATTCGGATGGCATGAAATACTTGGGGAGCGCGGTTTGACCGTAAGTATCGGTATCACTTTGCATCGTGACGGAGAGAATACTCAACGCACCTTCTACCGTGCCGATAAAGCGCTATACCGAGCTAAAGCCAACGGCCGCAATCAAGTCTGTACAGAGTAGAGCCATGACACTTTTTAGCTCTGTAGTTCTGTAGTTCTGTAACTAAAAGCCTGCCCCTTATTGATAAAAGAACAGAGAAATTCCCGCAAGGGCGACAAGTGTGCCGATGACACTTTGCTTTGACACTTTTTCCCCTTTCAGCGCATAAATAACCAAAATAAAGACAGGGCTGGTCGCTATCAACGTTTGTGCAACCGCAGGGTTAGCATTTTTCAGCGCCACTTGCTGGAGCCAAAGGGCGAGAAACGTCCCAACAAAGATCGCCCCTAATAACCAAAGTTTGTCGAGCTTGGTCATTTCCCATAAATCTCTTTTTATCGATGAATACGGCTTCTTTTCAACGAAAGGGATAATCAGCATTACGGCAAACACGCCAATCGTCAGGCGAATCAAAGCACCTAACAATGGTGGAATGTCACCCGCCACTAACGCGTAATGAGAAATAACCACACCAGATGCCTGACAAACACTCGCCACAAGCCCATAACCAATGCCACCCCACTCCGCTTTGTCATTCGAATCACCGCTCGCCGATTTTGATGGCTGGAAGACGACGAAGGTCACCGCTAGTGTTGTAATCACGACACCGAGCCAGCTTTGCAATGTCAATACAGCGCCAAGGAACATCAACGCAAATACACCAGAAAGAGGCGGTGCCAAAGATTCCAATAGTAAAGTCTTATTGGCGCCGATTCTTTTCAATGCCGCAAAATAGGCGCTATCTCCGATCGCTATTCCAATTACACCTGAAATTGCCAATATCAGAAAATGGTTGGTACTAAGCTCAAAATCCGGCATTGGGATAAGAGGCATTACCAGCAACATCATCCCAGATGCCACTACACCCTTAACAATATTCAGTTGCATTGCAGAGAAGCGATGTCCAAATTGTCCATAAATCCATGTCGCACACGCCCACACAATCGCAGCACCAATGGCCGCCAATTCACCTACATACATCCGTGTTTGTCCTTTATTTTTTGTTGTTATGACTATGGCTATGGCTATGGCTATGCGCATCGTTTGAATCGGAACTGTCATCATGTCAGCTTGAATACCAACAAAGAAGCCGAAATAACTTCTTCAAATACGATTGAATTTTATAAGATCCATCCATGCTTTGAGTCACATAAGAAGCGACAACATATTATTTCAAATTGGTAAATCATTTTTATAACAATTACTTGGATGATAGCGTAGTATATTTATAACTTAACATCTAACATTACAAGGATCTGTTATGTTTTTAGACTACTTTGCACTCGGTCTACTGATTTTCGTAGCATTAGTCATCTTTTACGGCATCATCGTTATTCACGATATTCCCTATGAAATTGCGAAAGAACGCAACCACCCTCATCAAGATGCCATTCACGTCTCAGGCTGGGTTAGCCTATTCACTTTACACACTATTTGGCCGTTCCTTTGGATTTGGGCTACGTTGTGGCGCAAAGATCGTGGCTGGGGCTTCGCTAAGCTTGAAGAAGAACAACACGACATTCATCACCGTGTCGACTCTCTAATCGACCAAGTGAGCACACTTCAGGACGAAATTGCCCAACTCAAACAAACGGCTACTGTGCAAAACAGCACAGAGAAAGAGACCACCAACGTTCAAGATCAGGAGGCTAAGTAATGGATTTACTGCTGATAATGACCTACGCGGCACTTTGTATTACGATTTTCAAAGTATTCAATATCCCTCTAAACAAGTGGACGGTTCCAACTGCGGTACTTGGTGGGGTCGTACTCATAGGTACTTTGATTCTATTGATGAACTACAACCATCCGTTTACGCAAATCGGTAACCAAGTTTACTCAACAACACCGATTGTTTCTGGTGTGCGCGGCAAAGTAATTGAAGTTCCTGTTGAAGCGAATAAGCCTCTTCAGAAAGGCGATATCCTTTTCAAGATCGACCCTATCCCTTTTGAAGCGGCCGTTGCAAAACTGGAAGCGCAAGTCAAAGAAGCGAGCCAAGGCGCTCTAGGCTTAGAGTCTCAAGTGGGAGAGGCTGAAGCCGCCAAAATAAAAGCAATTGCAGAAAGAGACAAAGCACAGCGTGAATTCTCTCGATACAAACGTGGGTTCGAAAGTGGCGCATTTACCGAGCAACAACTCGATACTCGTCGACAAGCGTACAAAGGTGCAGAAGCTGCAGTGAAAGTTGCAGAGGCGAATCAACAACAAGCTCAAATCGCACTCAACTCAGAAATTGGTGGCGAGAACACAGCCGTTGCAGGTTTACTTGCCGATTTACGTAAGGCCCAATTTGACTTAGACCAAACTATCGTTCGTGCGCCAACAGATGGTTATGTGACGCAACTTGCCCTTCGCCCAGGTGTCATGGCCGTGCCACTTCCACTGGCTCCAGTGATGACATTTGTTCACACCGAAGCTCAGTTCTACACCGCTGCTTTTAGACAAAACTCATTGCAGCGTCTGCAACCAGGGTTCGAAGCTGAGTTCTTATTCAGAGCCCTACCAGGCAAAGTGTTTAAAGGCCGTATTGATGAAGTATTGCCTGCGATTGGTGAGAGCCAATTCCAAGCTCGAGGTGCTTTACTAGGTACTGATGCTCTGCGTACCAGTGGTCGCGTGTTTGTTAAGTTAACCATCACAGATGACCTATCTGAATACCATCTACCTATGGGTACTGCGGTTGAGGTTTCGGTTTATTCTGACAGCTTCACTCACGTATCTATCATGCGTAAGGTGCTTATTCGTATGAAGAGTTGGCAAAACTATCTATACCTAGACCACTAAACGGTCGTAGATATGCGACGAAGCCACTTAACACATTGTTAAGACGAATGAAAAAGCCAGACCCTGCTCTGGCTTTTTTGTTGCTTGATTAACCGTAAAATTGCGCTTTTTACACGATATTTAAGTGTTCAGATGGAATTTTAGACATCTAGACACTTACCTTCCCTTATGGAAGGGTTCTACTGTATAATGCGCGCCTTATTTTTTATATTTGCCCAAAAAACGTTCTCATTGAGACGCATATTAATAATGGCGAATATTCGTTCTTTATTCAGCTTTATCTTTCAGTATTCGAGGTTATCTATGAACTTTTCAGCTAAAACAGTGGTCGTTATTGCCATTGGCGCGGCACTGTACGGCATTGGTGGTTTACCTATGTTTGGTGTTCCAGTGTTTGCGAACACGACATTGAAACCAGCGATGGCAGTCCTAGCACTATTTTCTGTTTTGTTCGGCCCAATTGTTGGCTTCTTAGTTGGCTTTATCGGTCACTGGGTTACGGATCTGTTCGCAGGTTGGGGCGTGTGGTTAACTTGGGTTTTAGGCTCAGGTATAGTAGGCATGGTTATCGGCTTGTTCCCTATGATGACTAAGAACCGTCTTCAACAAGGCGAACTGCCAATGAAAGATTTTGTATTGTTCGTGATACTGGCCCTTGCAGGTAACGTTGTAGGCTATGGCTGCTCTGCGTTCCTAGACACCATCCTATACGCAGAACCGTTTACTAAAGTCTTCACTCAACTGTCTATCATCGCAGCGGGTAACACCGTTCTGATCGCTGTTGTGGGCTTCCTGATCCTAAAATCAGTCGCTAAACGCAACAAACAAAGCCGCAACCTGACTGAGGCATAAGCGATAATGACTATAGCATTTTCGAACTTCTCTTTTAGATATGAGTCGCTGGATAAACCGACGCTAAAAAATATCAATCTAAGGATAGAGAAAGGAGAGAAAATCGTCATTATTGGACCAAGTGGTAGTGGTAAATCTACCCTAGGTCAGTGTCTCAATGGTTTGATACCTCATGCAATCAAAGGTGAGGTAACGGGCTCTTTAGAGATAAACGGCAAGAATACCTCTGAGTTTTCGATGCACGATTATACCGAGCAAGTCGGCACGGTATTACAAGATACTGACAGCCAGTTTGTGGGTTTAAGTATCGGTGAAGATATCGCTTTCGCACTCGAAAACCAGTTGATGTCGAACATTGATATGTACCCGTTAGTTAAGTCGACTGCAAAAATGGTCGACCTAGCGGGCATGCTTGAGCGTTCACCTCATGACCTTTCTGGTGGTCAAAAGCAGCGAGTATCATTAGCGGGCATCTTAGTTGACGACGTTGATATCTTGTTGTTTGATGAGCCTCTAGCAAGCCTTGACCCTAAAACGGGTAAGGCAACGATTGAGATAATCGACCAGCTGCATAAAGAAACCAACAAGACCATCGTGATTATCGAGCACCGCCTCGAGGATGTCCTACATCGCGATATCGACCGCGTGATCTTAATGGAACGCGGTGAAATCGTCGCTGACACGACACCCGATGAAATCTTGGCTTCTGAATTACTTGATACACACGGTATTCGTGAACCGCTTTACTTGTCGGCGCTTAAGGCGGCGAAAGCCCCACTAACCAGCGAAGACAAGCTGTCAAACCTCAAAGCTTTAGACTACAAAAGGTTCCGCCCTGCTGTTCAAGCTTGGTTTGCTGAGCGCCCAGCCCCGGTAGCAGAGAAGCAGTACCCACCTTTACTCGAAGTTCATGGTCTGACTTATTCTTATGACGGCGAGAAGAACGCACTCGAAGATGTCAGCTTCAAGATTGGCAAAGGTGAGTTTGTTTCGATTCTGGGCAAAAACGGTTCGGGTAAATCAACCATCACTAAACTCATCATGGGTGTGATCGATGCCGATTCAGGCTCTTCCTATCTAAATGGTGAAGACCTATCTGAACTTTCTATCTTTGAAAGAAGCCAGAAAGTCGGTGTCGTGATGCAGAACCCAAATCATATGATCTCGCATCATATGATTTTTGACGAGGTTGCTTTTGGTCTTCGTAACCGCAACATTGCAGAAGAGCTGATCACAGAAAAAGTAGAGCATGTTCTTGAGTTGTGTGGGCTGAGTAAGTTCCGCCACTGGCCGATTGAAGCACTGAGCTACGGTCAGAAAAAACGTGTAACCATCGCGTCTATCTTAGTACTGGAGCCTGAGCTTCTTATCTTGGATGAACCGACTGCAGGTCAAGACTACCGTAACTACACATCGATGCTGGCATTCATCCAAAAGCTTAATCGTGATTTGGGTATTACTGTTGTAATCATCTCACACGACATGCACCTCGTTCTAGAGTACACCACACGTTCAATCGTGATTGCAGACAGCAAGCTGATTGCCAATACCGCGATGACAGAAGTATTCAGTCAGCCTTCGCTGTTAGAACGCGCAAATCTTTGTACCACCAGCATTTATGAACTCGCGACCATGATGAAAATCGACGACACCAATGCATTTATGCAGTACTTCATCGACTACGAGAGAAGTGCTCAATGAATGCATCAAAAGTAAAATTCGGCATCAATTACATTGATACCAAATCACCGCTACACGCTCTCAATGGCATCACCAAGTTTGCACTGTTTTTAGCTTGGGTAACCGTTGTTCTTACAACGTTCGATCTTAGACTCATCGTTGTTTTGATCCTGACTGGCTTATATCTATTAAAGCTGACTCAAGTTCCTGTTCGTGTTTACAAGCCGCTATTGATTGGTACTGCAAGTGTTCTGAGCCTAAATGCTTTGTTCATGTACCTGCTTGCTCCGCAGCAAGGTACAGAGCTCATCGGCAGCGAAACCTTATTGCTGACATTACCGGGTAACTACTCGTTGAGCCAAGAGACTTTGTTTTACTTAGTCACTGTCACGCTCAAGTATATGAGCATGTTCCCGATAGCGTTGATTTTTGTCTTCACAACGCATCCAACTGAGTTTGCAGCGAGTCTCAACCGTATCGGAGTTCCTTACAAAATTGCTTATGCGGTGAGTTTAACCCTGCGTTACTTGCCTGAGGTTAAGAAGGACTTCATCAATATCATGCACGCTCAACAGGCTCGTGGAGTAGAACTTTCCAAGAAAGCACCATTCATTACTCGCATCAAAAATGTTGCTAAAGTGTTAGGGCCATTGATTTTTTCAAGCTTGGATAGAGCAGATGAGATCTCAAATGCGATGACACTGCGCGGTTTCGGACGACATAAATCTCGCACTTGGTATAGCTATGCACCTTTGAAACGTATCGACTTTGTTTGTTTGAGTGTCATCGCTTTTATCGTGGTGTTAGCCATTGCGAAACGCATTCTAGAGCCGCAGTTATTTTGGTATCCGTTCTAGCTTTCTGAATTAGCAATATAAACAAAGACTTTAGATAACACACCGCTCAATAGAGCGGTGTTTTTATATGGACTTAGAGCTGGTTGAAATTCAAGCGAACGATCTATATCTATCGAATTTTGACGATAAACTGACGTTTTTATTACCTCTAGGCTTTGAGATCTCTATAAGAAACTATTAATATATGTGTTTACAGAATGTTACACTCAATAGAGATTTGTAATGGCTCGAATTACCCAAGCTCAGAAAATAGAAAATCAAAAAAACTACGATGAAATCGTATTAAATCTTTTTCTAGCAGAAGGACATGAAGCGCTAACTTATGCAAGGATTGCTCAAGAAATCGGCATTAGTTTAACTACGTTGCAAGGGTACTATCCTTCAACACGTGCAGTAAGAACTGTCTTACATGAACACGTATTAGCTATTATGATGAAGTCATTAGACTTTTCAGATCAGGAGACGTTTTATCGCTCTTGGCAAAGCGCACTTACTGAAAAACCTTTTAGACACTCTATCAAACTAATGTTTTTCCATGCATCGCAAAACTGTGTTCCAGAAGAGTTCAACTTACAAGTTGATGGTGAATTTCGCCAAAAGATGACTGAAAGGTTCGGGGCTGATGCAAGGGCGATCATTGAAGTGGTCATTGGACGCTCACTACTACAACTCACCAATTTTAGTAGAACTCCAACGTAAAACAGCAACTGACAACAAAAAAATGGGAGCCTTTCGGCTCCCGTCTTATTTTAAGCTAGCGCTTATTTCAACTTATAGAATATTGTTGAAAGTGGCGGTAAACGCAGCTCAATCGAAGTGTCTAGACCTTCGCTTTCTACCGATTCAATCTCAGCTGTCTGCTTCACTTCAAAACCACTGCCCGCATAATCAGTTGAGTCTGTATTCAACAGTAGTGAGTACTCACCTTTTTCAGGAACACCTAAGCGGAAATGCTCGTGAGGAACGGGTGTAAAGTTAGAGACAACTAATACACGCTCACCAGATTCACTGATGCGCTCATGTGCAAGAATGCTCGCTTCAGCAGAGTCCTGTAGACGCCACTCAAAGCCTTTCGGGTCAAAATCAAGATCGTGCATTGCAGCTTCAGAGCGGTACAGATTATTCAGGTCTTTCGTTAAACGCTGAACACCTTGATGACGATCATAATCTAACAAGAACCATTGCAATTGGTCATCATGGTTCCATTCGGCCGTCTGACCAAATTCTGCACCCATGAAATTCAGCTTCTTACCCGGCTGAGCATACATGTAACCCATATAAGCACGAAGGTTTGCCGTTTGCTGCCATTCATCACCAGGCATCTTGTTGTGGATAGAGCCCTTACCGTAAACCACCTCATCGTGAGACAGAGACAATACGTAGTTCTCACTGTGAGCGTAAACTAACGGGAAGGTAATCGTATCGTGGTGATATTTACGGTTGATTGGATCTTCTTGGATGTAAGACAAGCTATCGTGCATCCAACCCATGTTCCACTTAAAGCCGAAACCTAAGCCGCCCATAAAGGTCGGTGCTGAAACACCCGGGAAAGCGGTAGACTCTTCAGCAATTGTCATCGCATTCGGGAAGTGCTTGTATACTTCTTCGTTCATCCACTTAAGCGTAGCGATAGCATCGTAGTTTTCGTTGCCGCCGTCTGCGTTCGGAATCCATTGATCATGGCTGCGCGAGTAATCGAGGTAAAGCATCGAAGCGACTGCATCAACACGAATGCCATCAATGTGGAATTGCTCGAACCAGTACAATGCGTTAGAAACTAAGAAGCGACGTACATGCTCTTTGCCTAAATCGTAAATGTACGAGTTCCAATCTTGGTGCCAACCACGACGTGGATCTGGATCATGGAACAATGGCGTACCGTCGAAGTTTGCTAGGCCGTGATCATCACTTGGGAAGTGAGCAGGAACCCAATCCAGAACAACACCAAGACCCGCTTGGTGACACTGATCGACGAAGTATTTGAAATCATCTGGAGAACCAAAACGGCTAGTCGGTGCAAATAGACCTACTGGCTGATAGCCCCAAGAACCGTAGAATGGGTGCTCTGAAACTGGCATTAGCTCAACGTGCGTGTAGCCAAGATCTGTTAGGTATGGGATCAGCTCTGCCGCAAGCTCGCGATAATTTAAGAACTCACCTTCAGCGTTACGCTTCCAAGAACCCGCGTGCAGTTCATAGAACGAAAGCGCTTCTTTACGCTTTTGTGTCACTGGACGATTCTGCCACTTAGTATCTTGCCACTCGTAACGAGCGTGATCGTAAGTCACAGAAGAAAATGATGGGTATTGCTCTGAGTAAAAACCCCATGGGTCGGCTTTATGCGGTAAGCCTTCGCCATTTGGTCCTTTTAATTCAAACTTGTATTGAGCGCCCTCTTCCAGTTCAGGAATGAATAGGCCCCACATACCGTAATCTAAGCGTTGCATTGGGTGGCGGCGACCATCCCAAGCGTTGAAGTTACCTATCAAGCTTGCCGCTGTTGCGTGCGGTGCATACACCAAGAAACGAGTACCTGCAATCGTCTGTCCATCACGCTCTAGCGTAATAAACTGAGCCCCCATGTGATGGTACATATCTTTCGGTGTGTGAAGATCTTCGTAGCTCGCGTACAGATCGTGGTACTGGTACGGATCATCGATGATCTGTTCTACACCAGCCCAATCAACCGCAAGCTTATAGTGAGTGAAACGCAAATCTCTCTCTTGCTTAAGAATGAAACCACTTTCACCCTCTCGCGATAACTCAATACGAGGTTCCTTTCCAACAATCAACTCGACTTTATCTGCTCCAGGAATCCATACACGTAATGCACCTTGATCAGAAGGTAAGTATGGACCTAAAAACGCAAATGGGTCTGTGAAGCAAGCCTGTGATAGTTGGGTATATATTTGTTTTTGCTTTGAAATCGAACTTAGTTCCAAAACGTTTCTCCCTAACCAAACATCCAAAAAATATAATACAAAAATGCCCGCTATTAGTGCGGGCAATATAACGACGGTTTATTCTACCAGATGAGCATTCATTATTGAGTGACCGAGGTTGTAGTTTCGTACGGCGTAAGCAAAAAACCACCTAATTTCAAGTCACTCAACGTCATTACTTACCTGCTTTTTCTCGAACGTCAGTTAGCTTAGAAGCGATACGATTAACGCCTTCATGAGCAAAGATTTCGTCCAAGTTCATTGATAGTTTACGACGCCAGTTAGGATACTCATCGACCGTGCCAGGAATGTTTACCGGCTTATCCATCTCTAACCAATCTTCCAGCTGAACACTCAATAGTGTTGAACCACCAGCTGCTACGTGCAGTTGAAGAGCTTCAGCAAGGTAAGAATCCATCGGTACTTTGCTTGCATCGCGACCCACACCTTCAGGTAGGAAACCATGCCATGCCACTGAGTCTAAGATACCTTGTTTGCACTCAAGACGGTCATCGAACAGAGTTTCTAGCTGTGCTGCATCTGGGTATAAACCAATCTCTTGGCCCATCTTCAAGTCATCACAGTGCCAGAAGCCACGTAATGTTGGCATATCGTGCGTACACAGTGCCGCCATTGATTGTGATGCATAGTGTTTCGGTGAGATGAAACCACCGTCTTCTTCTGATGTTTCAAAGAAGAACACTTTGTAAGAGTGCACGCCAGCATCTGCTAGAATGTCTACAATCTCATCAGGCACCGTGCCTAAATCTTCACCGATAACGCTACATTGGTAACGGTGAGATTCGAGCGCAAGAATCGACAGCATGTCTTGTACTGGGTAGTAGATGTAAGCGCCTTTGGTTGCGTTTTCACCCTTTGGAATCCACCACAAACGCAGTAGACCTAAAACGTGGTCAATACGCAGTGCACCACAATGTTTCATGTTCGCACGAAGTAGCTTGATGTAAGCATCGTAGCTTGTTTCTTGAAGCACTTCTGGGTTCAGTGGTGGTAAGCCCCAGTTTTGGCCTAGAGGACCAAGAATATCAGGTGGAGCACCAATGCTCGCATCCATCACTAGGTTGCCTTCGTCAGCCCAAGTTTCGCTGCCCGAATCTGCAACACCTACCGCTAAGTCACGGTACAGGCCAACAGCCATGCCTTTCTCTTCAGCAAGAGACTGTGCATCGTTGATCTGGCAATCTGCTAGCCATTGTAGGTACATGTACAGATGAACGTTTTCTAGGTTCTCTTTGATATACTTCTGTGTCGCTGGGCTGTCGAATGTACGGTACTTCTCAGGGAATACCGGCCATCCCCACATGCCAGAATCTTCAGCATGTAGTTCACCATGTAGAGCATCAAACGCGGCTTGATGCATTAGGCTGTCGCCCCCCTCTTCTACGAAGGCTAAGAACGCTTGTGCACGGTCGCTGTTCTTGTCTAAATGACGAGTCTTAAACTCTGCAAATAGCAAAGGCAAGATGCTCATCTTCAGCTCAGACACTTCAGTGTAGTTTACCCAGTGTGCTTCACGCGCTTTTTGTAGACGCTGCTGGAACTCTGCGCTGCCTACCGTTTGTTGTGCTTCTGCACTTAGTGCGAATTCAGGTACTGAACTCACATCAATGTATAGGATGTTCAACCAGCGACGAGAAGACGGGCTGTATGGGCTCGCGCCTTCAGGGTTCGCAGGGAACAATGAGTGGATTGGGTTTAGACCAACGAAATCACCGCCGCGAGAAGCGATATCAGCAACAAGCTGTTTTAGGTCACCGAAATCACCAATACCCCAGTTGTGCTGAGTTCTTAGTGTGTAAAGTTGAACACTTGGTCCCCACAGCTTTTTGCCTTGCTCGATTGGTGACTGCTTGAAACACGCTTTTGGCGTAATAATCAGTGTCATCTCGTAAGGCTTCTTACGGCGCTTACGGCTCACAATTAGCTTGTGATAACCCCATGCCAAATCACTTGGCAATGCAAACACTAAAGGGCCACCCTCAGCACGCTCATCACGAACGACTTGAGATTGAAGATAGCCTTCAAGTACCTCTCCTTGCTCGGTTTCTAAGCGCCAGCTGAACTCACTTTCACGAGCACTTACACCTAGATTAAGCGCCACTTCTACTGGCTCACCGTCACGCAAGACAAGAACTGGGTCTAGTACATCTTTTTTGTGTTTTCTTTCTGCTGACTTAAGCAGTGCATCATCGCTGCTTGTATCGTAGCCCAACGAAGCCAATAGAGACGTAATCGTCTCGTCTGATACTTGTGCTTCATCGCCCCACGCACTAACGTAACTGTCGGCAATGTTTGCCATTTCTGCGACTTGTTTTAATACGGTCTGTTCTTTCATCGCTCTCTCCGAAAACGTTCTGACGCTTTCTATTTTGTAGGGTTGTTAATTTAATTTCTTACTAATCAATTAGCTTGTGACAATCAGTTTGTAAGCATTGCTATCGGATAAGCCATCTGTTTGCTCACAAGCTAATTGAGCCAAGGCAGAAACTGCCTTGGCTACTTTGGAAGTATTAACGGTTAACCGCTTCAAGTTTCCAGATGTTGTTCACGTAGTCGCGGATAGAGCGGTCTGATGTGAACTTACCAACCAATGCGGTGTTAAGAATCGCTTTCTTAGCCCAACCTGCTTGGTCTTTGTATTGCGTACCCATGTCTTCGTGCGCTTTCACGTAAGATGCGAAGTCAGCAAGACATAGGTAAGGGTCACCACCGTCTAGCAGGCTATCAAACGTTGCACGTAGAAGGCCTGGTTGACCCGGTGTAAACTCATCGCCAGTCAGAAGGTCTAGAGATGCTTTCAGTAGTGGGTCTGCATTGTAGTAGTCGTATGGGTTGTAGCCCTGAGCTTTCAGTGCTTGAACACCGTCAACGTCTAGGCCGAAGATGTAGATGTTTTCATCGCCCACTTCTTCACGAATCTCAACGTTCGCACCATCCATCGTACCGATAGTTAGCGCGCCGTTTAGAGCCATCTTCATGTTGCCCGTACCTGATGCTTCTTTACCAGCTAGTGAGATTTGCTGAGAAACGTCTGCTGCAGGGATGATGATTTCAGCCATGCTTACACGGTAGTCAGGAATGAATACCACTTTCAATTTGTTGCCAATGCGAGGGTCGTTATTGATCTTCTCTGCAATCTTGTTAACCGCGAAGATGATCTCTTTCGCTAGGTGGTAACCCGGAGCTGCTTTCGCTGCGAAGAAACATACGCGTGGCTCACACTCGAAACCAGGTTCGTTAAGAATACGGTGGTACAGAGATAGAATGTGTAGCAAATCTAGGTGCTGACGCTTGTATTCGTGAAGACGTTTGATTTGAACATCAAAGATAGCGTTAGTATCTAGCTCGATACCCATGTTCTCTTGAACCCAATCAGCAAGACGCTGTTTGTTTTCTTTCTTAACAGCCATGAATTCTTTTTGGAATTTCGCGTCTGTTGCGAACTGAGCGATGCCTTCAAGCTGCTCAAGTTTTGCTGGCCACTCAGAGCCAATCTTACCTGTGATTAGATTAGATAGGCCTGGGTTACAGAACTTCAACCAACGACGTGGCGTGATGCCGTTCGTTACGTTAGTCAGTTTACCTGGGAAGATTTCGTTAAACTCAGGGAACAAGTCTTTCTTAACCAGTTGTGAGTGAAGCGCAGCTACACCGTTTACTTTGTAAGAGCCAATCACACATAGGTTTGCCATGCGAACCATGCGGTGGAAACCTTCTTGGATGATAGAAAGCTTCGCTTGCTTCTCACCGTCACCAGGCCACATCTTGCGAACTTCTTGCATGAAACGGTGGTTGATTTCAAAAATGATTTCCATGTGACGTGGAAGAAGACGGTTGATCAATGATTCAGACCAAGTCTCTAGAGCTTCAGGAAGTAGTGTGTGGTTCGTGTAAGCGAACGTATGAGCGCTGATTTCCCATGCTTGATCCCAAGATAGGCCTTTCTCGTCAATCAAGATGCGCATTAGCTCAGGAATCGCAATTGTTGGGTGCGTATCATTAAGCTGAATCGTTTCTTGCTTAGGCAGCTCTTCTAGAGAGAAACCTGCTGCTTCGTGACGACGTAGAATATCGCGAACAGACGCTGCTGAGTGGAAGTACTGCTGCATTAGACGCAGAGTCTTACCTTTCTCGTGGTTGTCGTTCGGGTAAAGAACTTTCGTGATGTTACCTGCATCGATTAGCGAGTGTTGCGCTTCGAAGTAATCACCGTTGTTAAAGCTTGCTAGTGAGAATGGTGCAATTGCCTGACATTCCCAAAGACGCAGCGGGTAAACCGTGTTTGACTCGTAACCTACGATAGGTAGATCCCAAGGCATTGCTTTTACTTCCATACCTGGAACCCAAGTACGTACTTCTTTACCGTCGATGAATTCAACGTCTACATGACCGTAAAAACCAATGTGTTGTGCTAGTTCTGGACGAGCCACTTCCCATGGGTACCCTTCAACACCGCGCCACGCGTCAGGTGCTTCTTGTTGGCGGCCGTCTTGGAAAGATTGTTTGAATAGACCGTACTCGTAGTGAAGACCGTAGCCTACTGTTGGGTATTCTTGAGCAGCACAAGAATCCATGAAACAAGCAGCTAGACGACCAAGACCACCATTACCTAGTGATGGGTCGCGTTCTTCTTCTAGAAGGTCAGTTAGGTTTTGACCTAGCTCTTCCATTGCATGAGTGATCTGTTCGTATAGACCCATGCTGATCAGGTTGTTACCTGTCAGACGGCCAATCAAAAACTCTAATGAAAGGTAGTTAACGCTTTTCGCGTTCTTAATTTTTTCATCGTTTTCAGTTTCTAGCAGGTCGAATGTTGTGAGTTCTGCTAATGCGCGACCCATTGCTAGGTACCATGCGCGGCTATCCGCGTTTTCAATCGTTGTTGCGTAGGTTGCAGATAAATGCTTCTTAACGCTTTCTTGGAACGACACTTTATCGAAAGTTTTTTGCTGAGTTGGTTTCATTTCAGAAATCTCGCTTTTAATAGTTCTAATTCATCTGTGACATATCGTGCATGGTCACCATAAACTAAACATCCTCCCGCTAACGCGACTGACTAGGAGTAGATGGGAGGGCGTAGGGGGCGTACCGACTTAGGGTTAGTGATCTGACTCTCATGTTCTGACTTCGAACAAAAAGTTGGAGTGACTAAGATCACAAGCTCCCGTTCGATAACTTAACTTCAATTGATGTGACTTTTATTTAACCGGATTACAGTCATTATCAAATCTGAGTTTCAGATCACGAAAATAATTTCTAGCTCTCATCCTTTGCATAGATTCCCGTGTAGGGAAGAACAAAGTCACATTCACGAACCAACCAACAACGTGAGCAAAGTCTCAAATAAAGGGCGTAGACACCCAAAAACATGCAGAAGCGCAAGGTTTCTGAGGAGGATCATAGTCGGTGCCGTTTTGCTTCACGTAATATGAGCGAAGACTTAAGTAATTAGGCTAATGTCATTGGATTGCACTCAACGATAGATTGGGATAATTCTGAACATAGCCACGGAATAGGTGAAAAACTTCGACATGTGGATCCCATCGAAACTAACTCGTCCCGGCCGCTTACATAATGCAATCCTACGACCTAGGGTTCTCGATCTGCTTCAGAACGCAGATTGCTATAAGCTTGTGTTGTTCCGCTCTCCAGCGGGCTACGGCAAAACCACCATGGCTGCACAATGGTTGGTAGATAAACCCAATGTGGGTTGGTACAGCATTGATGATAGTGACAACGATGCCTTCCGCTTTATCAACTACCTACTTCAATCGCTTAATAAAGCGACTCAAAATGCCTGCCCGAATGCCCAAAAACTAGCAGAAAAACGACAATTTTCATCGCTGCATTCTTTATTGAGTGAAGTGTTCGCCGAAATGTCGGAATTCCATCACGAATGTTTTCTAGTGTTGGATGACTATCATTTGGTCAACAATGACGACATCCACGAAGCAATGCGCTTCTTCCTTAAACACATGCCCGACAACCTAACGCTAGTTGTAACCAGTCGTGGTACACCACCACTTGGTACAGCAAACCTGCGCGTTCGTGATTTAATGATCGAATTGGGTAATGACTCGTTGGCGTTTGATACCGAAGAAACCACACGTTTTTTCAACCAACGTGTTGCTGATGGCATTGATGACATCACCGCAGACAGTATCTGTAACTATGTAGAGGGTTGGCCTTCTGCTCTGCAACTTATCGCGCTGCAAGCACAGCACCAAAAACGCACCCTTGCACAATCCGCAGAGTCGTTTTCTCACTTTAACCACGCCCACCTTTGGGACTACTTGGTTGAAGAAGTATTCGACCTGCTAGATAAAGAAACCCGACGATTCTTGATGCAATGTTCTTTGCTTGATCACTTCAACGATGAGCTTGTTTGTGCACTTACACAGCGCGAAGATGCGTTAGGTATGATCGAATCACTCAACCGTTTTGGTTTGTTCATCTACCCACTTGAGGGCGAAAAGAACTGGTATCGCTTCCATAACTTATTTGGTGAATTCCTCGCACATGAGCGTCAAGCTCGAATCCCTCAACAGGAAGCAGAACTGCATCGAAGTGCGGCAAAAGCGTGGATCAAGCAAAACACACCACACCAAGCACTACGCCACGCACAGCGCGCTGAAGATCCAGAACTGATCATTCAAATCCTGACTGAACACGGTTGGCCGATGTTCAACCAAGGTGAGCTGTCATCTTTAGAGATGGCGATCAAGCAACTAACCACGGATCAACTTTACAGTGAGCCTAAACTGTCCATGTTGCGCGCGTGGCTTGCACAAAGTCAGCACCGTTATGACCAAGTGGGTACTTTGTTGGAAGAGGCAGAGACTCAATATCAAGCTCGAAACATTGAACTCGATACTCAGCAGCAAGGTCAATACAACGCCTTGCGCGCCCAAGTTGCCATCAACAGCAATGAACCTGAAAAAGCGTTAGAACTGGCTGAGCTTTCGTTGAGCCAACTGAACACCACTGTTTATCGTAGCCGTATTGTTGCAACCTCGGTTGTTGGCGAAGTGAATCACGTAATGGGTAACCTCAGTCGTGCGCTACCGATGATGCAACAAACAGAAAAACTGGCACGTCAGTATCAGGTTTACCATCAGGCTCTGTGGGCGATTCTGCAACAAAGCGAAATCTTGATTGCTCAAGGTTATGTTCAAGCTGCATTTGAGCTACAAGACAGTGCATTCAAATTGATTGAAGAGCACCAGCTTCAATACGTGCCTTTGCATGAGTTCTTGCTGCGTGTTCGCGCCCAGATCTTCTGGTGTTGGAACCGACTAGATGAAGCGGAAGAGTGTTGCTACAAAGGGTTAGATATCCTTGGTCACCACTCTCCAAGTAAACACCTGCACAGCTACTCTATGTTGGCTCGTATTTCATTGAGCCGCGGCGAGATAGATAAAGCGTCGAAATTTATCGACCAAATTCAGCACTTGTTACGTCAATCAACTTACCACGTAGATTGGACTGCGAATGCCTCGCTGTCTCTGATCTTATTCTGGCAAGTGAAAGGCGACAAAGACGCAATCCGTGACTGGTTGAGCGTTGCTGTTCACCCTGAATCAGCAAGCAACCACTTCTGTCAGCTTCAATGGCGTAACATCGTGCGTGCTCACATCATCCTTGAGCAATACGAAGAAGCAGAAGAAGCTTTGGCGTTCTTAAAGAGTGAAGCTCAGCGTTCGCATCTGATTACTGATACCAACAGAAACTTGATCGTTGAAGCGGTATTACGCACCCAGATCAACGATGAAGACAGTGCGCGTGTATTATTAGAAGAAGCCCTACACATGACCAACCAAACTGGTATGGTCGGTAACTTCCTGGTCGACGGTGGTACTATCGGGCATATCTTGGATAAGTTGAGCAACAAGCCAGGCTTGGGTGATTTAGAACGTCACCGAGCACAACAAATCATGAAAGATATCTCGACAACTCAACGCAGTCGCTCGGTTCACTTCGATGAAGACTTTGTAGAGAATCTGGTTAATCACCCGAACATTCCTGAGCTGGTGCGTACCAGCCCACTCACCCAGCGTGAATGGCAAGTACTTGGCTTGATCTATTCCGGCTTCAGTAACGAGCAAATCGCTCAAGAGCTTGATGTAGCAGGCACCACTATCAAGACTCACATCCGTAATCTGTACCAAAAGCTCAACATTGCTAACCGTAAAGAAGCGATAAGCACAGCAGAGAACTTGCTGCAGTTGATGGGGTACTAAAACGGGTTCGAGATTGATTCGAGAAAAACATAAGCTAGTCACCGATGGTGGCTGGCTTTTTTTTCGCTTGGAGAATGGGAAGTCACCGATAAAAACTAGAGATCGCCAAACAACAGGCAAAAAAATAGCCAACCGCAATAATCGCGATTGGCTCTATATATTTGTGAACAAATCATAAGTTCACTAACAACGTCAGTTGGCTAGGTGACCCTCGGCTTAAGAAGGGTCAACTAATACTATGCAGTTAGCGTGCCAACTTTAATTTAGCGTTTTATAAGCCCTGCATCGCATAAAAACCGCGATTTTCACATGCGAATTGCAAAGTGCATTTGCATAATGCAACCAAGATGCAATATCGATAAGAGACCAGTTTCATCGATACTCTTAATGACAAATCACTAAGTGGTTGTATTTTAAATATTAGACCAAAGTTCACTTCAACTTATTACCTTACAATTAAAGAGGTAATAAAAGCATCGACCCAGTAGCATATTCATACTTTTTTTACACTAAAGTTTGTATACTGCACAAAATCATCCTCAACTCTATGAAGCAATGAACTACTTAAGTACTTTTTTCAAAGGCATGGCAATGGGCGCTGCCGATGTTGTCCCTGGCGTGTCGGGCGGAACCATCGCATTCATCACCGGTATCTACGATACGTTGCTAGAAAGCATTCGCAGAATTAACCCTAGTGTACTTGGCTTATGGAAACGCGAAGGCTTCAAAGCTGCGTTTAACCACATCAACGGTTTCTTCCTGATTTCACTGTTCGCGGGCGTGTTCACCAGCATTGCAACATTCGCCAAACTGATTTCTTGGTTATTAGTCATGCACCCTGTTCCACTATGGTCTTTCTTCTTTGGTCTGATCTTGGTGTCGGTTTTCCATATTCTTAAGCAAGTAGAAAAGCGCGATATGATTCGATTCGTCTTTTTACTGCTTGGTGTTGCCTTCGCTTATAGCATTACCGTGCTTAAGCCATTGCAGATGGAACCAACCAGCATCAACATCTTGATTGCGGGTGCGATTGCGATCTGCGCGATGATTTTACCGGGTATTTCAGGCAGCTTTATTCTGTTACTGATTGGCATGTATGGCCCGGTACTTGGCGCTGTTAAATCGTTTCAAATCGATGTACTTGCCCTATTCCTAGGTGGCTGTGTGATTGGTCTACTGACTTTCTCACACGTACTCTCTTGGCTACTGCGCTCATTCCGCGATTTCACATTAGTATTCTTAACAGGCTTGATGATCGGTACGCTGCCTAAAATCTGGCCGTGGAAAGAGACCATCAGCTGGCGCATCAACTCGAAAGGTGAGCAAGTACCGCTGATTCAAGAGAACCTATCTCCGTTCAATTTCGAAGCGGTAACTTCTCAACCTTCTCAACTCACTTTATCGGTGATCATGATGTTGGTGGCCATCGCGCTAGTGCTGGGGTTAGAAAAGTTTGCTGAGCGCAATGCTGACTAATCTCTAACAATCGTGCACAAGTTAGCATGTAGGGTGCCGAGCTTAGATAGCGATGCACCTTGTAAATTGAATCAAAGCGAAGCTACTGGCTTCGCTTTTTTATATCTACCTACGCACAAAATTGCTTTTTGATACAAGCACGTATTGAGTGGTGTGATACCATCGCCGTTCTTATAAAATCAAATTGGAACACGACATGCATCCAGCATTAAAGGTTGCTGCGCTTGGTATTGCTCTGGTCGCTGGCTTTTATGGACCACAGGCAGTTGAGCAATTTAAAACGGTAGTAGAGAGCCACTCTCCTGACGTCAACTTAGATGACTACTGCATGCTTTCAACAACATCGTGTGAGCAAGACACCGTTGCTATGACGCTTGAACATGAGACGGCACAGCCTCTGGTTCCGACTAAAATCAAAGTCGTTTGGGAAGGCGCAGCATCTGAAACATTAATGCTGTCACTCACTGGCTTAGAAATGGAAATGGGCTCAGCACGTTTTCAATTAAAGAATATTGGTAACAATACCTATGAAGGTGATGTAATTTTACCTGTGTGTACCATGGATAAAATGACTTGGCTTGGCGAACTCACCGATGGTGTTGAAACCGTAAACCCTGCAATAAGGATGGCAAGATGAGTAAGAATTGGTCGTTAGCATTAGTGGTAGCGTTTGTACTTGGCTTTGGTGTCAAAAGCTACCTTGATGGGCAAAACGAAGCTCAAGAACAGCACGCTGCAAAGCAAGAATTCTCGGCAACAACGCTTTTTGGAAAAGACAACCAACCAATAAAACTCTTTGACGAAACCGACGACAGAATTCGTATCGTTTACTTTGGCTTCACACGCTGTCCTGACGTTTGCCCAACGTCATTAGCGATGCTAGCTGGAGCACTTAACCAAGTGTCAGATGAAGCAAAAGCGAAGATTCGCCCAATGTTTGTCTCTCTTGACCCTGAGCGCGATGCCGCGGAAGCTGCATACGAATACGCGCAGTACTTCAACCCAATGATTGAAGGTATGAGTGGTCCACTGGATGTAACCACTAATTTGGCACATAAATACGGTGTTATTTTCAGAAAGACACAGCTTGAAGGTTCAGAGCTGGAGTACACACTTGACCACAGCTCATATTTCTACTTTTTAAAGCCCAACGGTACCTTAATTACTAAAGTACCGCACACGTTGACGCCTGCGCCAATTGTTGAAGCTATCAACAAGCTGACGCAGTAAAACGTAAAAACAAAGAACTTAACGAATAAAGTTCAAACATAAAGTCAGGTCCCAGACCAAAACATAAAACAATAAGGACAACAACATGAAGTTAAAAGCACTTGCTCTAGCAGGCTTATTGCTCACTCCTCTTGCTCATGCAAAAAGCGACATCATGGTTCATGACGCGTACGCTCGTGCGACACCACCTTCAGCAGTGAACAGCGCAGTATTCACGACCCTGATGAACCACAGCGATAAAGATCGCGCTATTGTTTCTGCAACTACACCCGCAGCAGGCAAGGTAGAGCTTCATGATGTTATCGTTGATGGCGACGTAATGAAGATGCGCCAAGTTCAACAGATCACAATCCCTGCGAATGGTGAAGCGGTACTTAAGCCTGGCAGCCTGCACATTATGTTATTCGACCTAAAAGATGGTCTAAAAGAAGGTGAGCAAATCGAGATGACTCTGACTTTCGCTAACGGTGAAACGCAAACCTTTGAAGCGCCAGTTAAGAAAGTAATGAGCGGCATGAAAAAGATGAATCACGATCATCACTAATCGGATTCACAATCAATGAACTAAATTAAGCCACGATGACTTCTCGCCATCGTGGCTTTTTGCTAAACTGAACTCGCTTTTTATTCAAAGCCTGAACACATTAGTAACCAAGGAGAATAGAAGATGATTGTAATGAAAACACTAAAACTGGCAGTAAAAGTAACGCGTTAATTTGTTTGGTTAAGCAAACTTTTATCTAGAACGACCAACATCAAGCCATCTACTGGCTACCGCACACTTTTACCCGGTTTACTATTGATCTATAAGTGATCGATACCTGCATGCTCAATAACGCATGACTAAATCCGGGGTCCTATCTATTTGAATTCGACCCAAGCTCAAAACATTTTTGACGTCTCGACGCTTTTGAACTCATCAACGCTTTTTGGTTTCATCAACACTTGTTGATCTCGTCAATAACCTGAGATCTCACAAGATGTTAATGCTCTCATAAGACTTTAATGCACTGATAAGACTTTAATACTCTCACAAGAAAAGAAAGCTCGCACGTCTGGGTAAATAAACATGAATTCACAACACGCATTTTCTCATCCAATGTCACTTCAACAACTTGGATGGCAACCTGTATTTCAACAACAACTGACACTCGAAGACTATGACCAATCCGTCATTGCTCGTATTACCGCGCACCATCGCAGCGGCTATACACTGGCGTCGGAACAAGGCGAAATCGTTCTACCTATTAATCAAAACCAACCCGCAATGACGGTTGGCGACTGGGTAATCTTGAACTCTGAACTGCAATTCGACCGCTTGCTAGAACGTCAATCACTCTTCAGCCGCAAAGCAGCGGGCAGTCGCGTCGCAGAACAATATATCTCGGCCAACATCGACACGGTTTTTATCGTGGTTTCGTTAAATAACGACTTTAACCTAAGCCGTATCGAACGCTACCTAGCGCTCGCTAATGAAGCACAGGTTGAAGCGGTTATCGTACTCACCAAGAAAGACTTGTGTGACGACTACCAAGACAAAGTACAACAAGTGCAAAGCTTAGATTCGATGTTGATGATCGAAGCGGTGAACAACTTAGACCAAGAATCAACTCAAGTATTGTCACCTTGGTGTAAAACAGGCAAAACCGTCGCTTTGATGGGTTCATCCGGTGTGGGCAAATCTACGCTAGTAAACTCATTGCTCGGTGAAACTCAACAAGCTACGGGTGGCATTCGTGAAGACGACAGTAAAGGCCGTCACACAACCACATCACGGTCGCTCCACTTGCTAACATCGGGTGGTTTACTACTCGATACTCCAGGAATGCGAGAGCTACAACTTGCAGACTGCGCTGAAGGCGTGAGTGAAACCTTTTCTGATGTCGAAGAGTTAGCCATGCATTGTCGCTTCTCTGATTGTCATCATGAATCCGAGCCGGGATGCAAGATACGCAAAGCCATTGAGGATGGTGATTTGTCTGAAAGACGATTTACTAACTATCAAAAGTTATTGAGAGAGCAAGCCAGAAATGGCGCCTCATTGGCAGAGCAACGCGCGAACAGCAAACAGCTTTCCAAGATGTACAAAACCGTACAGTCAGAAAGCCGAAACATTAAAAAAGCGACTGACTAAACCAATCAGGTGAATCAAAATACGCTTTATTTAAACGATTAAGCCCCACGGTGTTAAACACGTGGGGCTTTTGTTTCAATTTAGTAGTAAATCGACTATTTATGCACACAATGTTCTTATCTATAAGTATTTACATTCCCAAATTTACAGTACATTAGGTCTAATAAATGCAGTTCTGCAGATTTATAGCTCAATCGAAATACAATTATTTAACATTTAGCTCTAAAAACACCACGTAGTGCAAACAATCACCCTAAAAGTAAACTATTCCTAGACACCCGCTAAGATCCCGCTAATATGACCGCCCATTCCACTAGTGTATAGTCGGATTTGGTACAACTTTATAAAAAGATACATCACTATAATAAATTAACAATTGCAGGTATTTTATGCAAAATCACAACATGCTCGCCCGCATCGCTCGTGGAAATCTCGTTCTACAGATCCTTGCTGGTATTGTTTTCGGTGTCGTTCTCGCCATGGTTTCTCCTTCAGCAGCTCAAGATGCAGGCCTACTAGGTAGTCTGTTTGTTGGTGCTCTGAAAGCTGTTGCCCCAATTTTAGTATTCATTCTTGTTGCAGCTTCTATCGCAAACCAAAAGAAAGGTCAGCATACCCATATGCGTCCAATCATTGTGCTTTACCTGATTGGTACCTTCTCAGCTGCACTTACAGCCGTAGTATTAAGCTTCATGTTCCCAACCACTTTGACACTGGTTGCTGGCGCTGAAGGTGCTAACCCTCCTCAAGGTATTGCTGAGGTTCTTCATACTCTTCTATTCAAGCTTGTAGATAACCCAGTTAGCGCGCTAATGAACGCGAACTACATCGGTATTCTTGCTTGGGCAATCGGCCTAGGTCTTGCACTGCACCACGCATCTGCAACAACCAAAGCGGTTTTCGAAGACCTTAGCCACAGTGTTTCACACATTGTTCGCTTCATTATTCGTCTTGCGCCATTCGGTATCTTCGGTCTTGTTTCGACAACATTTGCAACAACGGGCTTCGATGCACTAGCAAGTTACGGTCAATTACTAGCGGTTCTACTAAGCTCAATGCTGATCATTGCTCTTGTGGTTAACCCATTGCTTGTATTTGCAAAGACAAAACAGAACCCATACCCACTAGTACTGCAATGTATTCGTGAATCTGGTGTAACGGCATTCTTCACTCGTTCAAGTGCTGCAAACATCCCAGTGAACATGAACCTTTGTAAGAAACTAAACCTAGACGAAGATACTTACTCTGTATCTATCCCACTAGGCGCAACGATCAACATGGCGGGTGCTGCAATCACCATCACTGTGTTAACGCTTGCAGCTGTACACACAATGGGTATTGAGATTGATATCTTCACTGCTATCCTACTAAGCCTTGTTGCTGCAGTATCTGCATGTGGCGCTTCAGGCGTTGCCGGTGGTTCACTACTACTGATTCCTCTAGCTTGTGGCCTATTCGGCATCTCAAACGATGTAGCAATGCAGGTTGTAGCGGTTGGTTTCATCATTGGTGTGATTCAAGATTCAGCTGAAACAGCGCTTAACAGCTCAACTGACGTAGTCTTCACTGCGGCTGTATGTAAAGCTGAACAAAACAAAGCTTAATCGGCTCCTAGCTATTCGGCTTCAGCTCTAAGCTCTAAAAGCAAATAGCACATAAAAAAAGGGAAGCATCAGCTTCCCTTTTTATTGTCTTGAGTTTCTCGATTAGAGCTAAAACTATTGTCGACTAATCGCAAGTTGCTCCATCGATAATCGAACACAGCTAATGAGCGCTACTTACTGATTTCGATTCCAGTTAGACTCAACAGCAGACTGACTGAAGTCTAAAGAGCCACTATTCTGACTCGCTGGTTTATCTGTTACAGCCTGCTCGGTGTTTACCTGTTGGCTGTAATCAACATTAGCCTCTTGAGCACCCGGCACTTGAGTCTCTATGTGACTCGCCTCTACATTCAACTCATTCCCTTCTTCATCGAGCACTTCTTTCACTTTCTTCGGAACAGGTACATTGCGTTTGTAGAGCTTGTTAAGCGCCTTAATAATCGAATGCTTAGTGATTGCTTCTTGGGTCAGCTTGGTCATTATCGGCTTAGTCAGAGCCTGTAAGCCCACGACTGCATCCACACCAAGCTCCCCGCCTACTTTATCCCGCAAATGCTTCGCTTCTGAGTAACCAAAGTGGGCCGATAGAAATAGCCAGATATACGCGATAGCGTTGCCATGTTCACCATGGTCGATCCAAGCCTCACCAGCTCTAAACATCGCTTCTGCACTGTTCTTTTCTGCGGCCGTTTCAAACCAGTAAACAGCCTCACCATGGTTAGGCTCAACACCCACACCGTTCAAATAACTCATACCAAGTTTAATCTTACCGTCTAGGTTATTTTTTTCAGCGGCCTTTTGGTACCACTCGACCGAACTTTCGGCAGAGTAGTCCGGATTTTCTTTATCTAGACACCAGTCACCGATAAACAGCATCGCTTCGGTATTACCACCAGCCGCAGACTCTTCGATATAGGTGTAGCCTTTAGGGATGTTCTTATCGGTTCCACGACCAAAGACGAGCGCTTTACCCATCTCGAATTTCGCCGATACGTCATTGTCTAAAGCAGAGATTGCTAGCTGCCAAAAGTTGGCTTTCTCTCTTAAAATCAGGTCTTCTTTGCGCTTCATGCTTAGGCGTACAATGCCGTACATGCCATTGATATTATCGAGTTGCGCCGCTTTGTCGTACCAATACAGAGCTTCCTTAATATTGTTACGTTCAGCTTCTTTCGCCAAATACAGAATCGACGGTACATGCCCGGTTTCGGCTTTGAAGTGACGCTCTTTTTGCTCTTGGATACGCGCTTTTTCAATCGCTTTGCGGTAAGCGACAGCACGAGCCTTACGTTCTTGTTCCAAGCGCTGCTTTCTTAGCGATAAAGAGATCAGCCACACGGCGACAAGTATTAACGAAAGAGCCGTCGCACCAATTGCGATTCCCATTGTACTCATAAAATATTTTAACCTAACTCGGCTGATATCAGCCTCGGTGTCGAGGAGTTATCAACCTATAGTGAATGTTTCGAATTACAGGGAAACGCGCCGTTATTAAAACGTTCCGCCCTAAAATGAACTTAGTTCAGTATCTCAGGAATACATAGCGATAAAAAGTCTCCTAAGACCCATCCTTATGTACTCCATAAATGGTGTGATCTTGCTTCAATATCGATTACTTATGAAGACCACCTGTCATCAGAAAATCAGTGGTAAAAGTAATGATTCCACATCCCTAATACCTTACATCTATGGTTAGGTGAGCTGCCCATAAATGTATGCTAACTCAGCAACTGTTTTCGCAGAAAACTTCTTCATCAAACTCGCTCGGTGTACTTCCACAGTTCTCATTGCAATGCACAATTCATCGGCAATTTTCTGGTTACGCTTACCGTCGATAATTTGTTTGAGGATATCTATCTCACGCTCGGTTAACGACGCGTACGCTTGGCGATACACGTTCAGGTGTAAGTGTTTTTCAGAAGCGTCCAAACCTTGTTTGATTGCCTCAGCCAACTCACTGCCTTTAACTGGCTTTTGGAAAAAATTCACCGCACCGGCTTGCAGAGCTTCCACGGCCATTGGCACATCGCCATGCCCTGTGAGATAGATAACCGATAACGGGCTCTGCGCTTTCACCATCAGATCATGAACTTGCTGCCCTCTCATCTCTGGCATTCGGCTGTCTAATACCACGCAACCCGGCGCACTCAAATCCACTGAATTCAAAAAGCTTGGTCCATCTTCACAAGCTGATACGGTAAAATCATGCTCTTCCAGTAAGAACACCAATGAATCACGCATTGACTCATCGTCATCAACCACATAGACCGGCAACGTTTGATGAAGTTCAGACATAACAAGATTCCTCATGAATCATTTGAAAGAGAGAAAGGTAAAGTCACCGCGACATGACAACCATGTGGAGTGAGAGACGTAATGCTCATTTGACCACTGTGGTCTTCAATCACGTCTTGGCATATCGCAAGCCCTAGACCCAAGCCGTTTTCTTTGCTGCTCACAAAAGCTTGAGTCACTTGATGCTCGGTAAAATCTAATCCCGTGCCATTATCGATAACTGACAACATCATTTTATCGGGTTGATACTCGGTAATCACTTTAATTGTCGCTGGCTCGTAGTTTTTGTTAGCAATATCAGACATCGCGCGCTGCTGTTGGGCGTTACACGCATCGGTCGCATTGTTGATCAGGTTTACAATCACTTGTTGTAGCCCCACCGAATCAACATGCATCTCCATGGGCTTACCTACGACGTAACGCTCAACGGTAATCTGGTGCTGTTGTAAACGGAACTGTAGCAATTCAATAGTGTCTGATAGTAACTGCTCGATGTCAGTCTGCGACTTCTCTGATGAGCGTTTCTTTATCATGTTTCTTAGGCGCCGAATGATCGCGTCTGCTCGATCCACTTGCGATTGGATCTTCTCAAAGACAGGTTCAATATCGGTGAGTGGCTTGTTCTTCGAAATCCGCAATAAACCGCCTTCGCTGTAGTTACGAATCGCCGCCAAAGGTTGATTGATCTCATGCGCTAGACTGCTCCCCAACTCACCCACGACGGCGATGCGTTGAGAATGCTCTAGCTGTTCACTCTTACTCTTTAGCTTGTTAAGTGTCGCTTCTAACTGCTTTTTGCTGCGACTGAACTTGTACTCAAGCCAAAAGTGGTAAGCATTCAAGAACACGACTAACAAGAAAAACGCCCATGCCCATTGCTGATTGTACTTCAGCCAGATTAACGCTTCTTTCCACCAAGGTTGTTGTAGTGGGTGCATATCGAGTTGCTGATAAAGCTTGTCGATCGGCAATAAGCTTGTGGGTGATGTCCAGCCGGAAGCATTCGCCGCAATCGCTGGCCCACTGTTTTTTGGCATCGCAAATAGTACCTGACTCATTTGCTTAGCCAGTGCTGAAGAGGCTCGCTCTGTTTTGGCAAATGACCAGTTGGAATACAGAGGTGTAGACACTTGGCATCGGAACCCTTCCGGTGCTTGGTTGCCAATAACACGATATTGTTCAGCCACCAGCAAGCCTTCACTGATCATGTTTTCAACCAAACAGGCTGGGACGACTGCCGCTTCAATGTGACCATCTCGCAGCTGATACAGACTCGCATCAATCGGGAAGCCCAAGAAATGAGTATTAGAGAAAAATTGGTTGGGGTTCAGCCCTTCCTGCATCACTTGATAGCGCATGGTGAGGTACCCGCCAAACGCATTTTCAGAAACCGCAGCAATTGGTTTTCCGACGAGCTGTTCAAACGAGATATAGGGGGACATTCTTCTGACCACCAATGCCGATCCGATACTGCGCGTGCTGCTCACACCTTGATCGTTGTAGTTGTGGCTAGTCATGGTCACCATCCAAGAGAGGTCATACTGACGCCCTAAGCGAACCGCCTGACCTGGATTAGTGACAACAAAATCGACCTCGACCTTCTTTACCGCTTCCGCCATCTCTTCCAAGTTGAAAGGCTTGAGAACAAAATGTTTACCCGGGATACGCTCAGACAACCAGTCCATTGTTGGTTGCCAACGTTGTTGCGCTGCAAGTTTACCCCTGATGGCTAAAACACCCACTTCAATCGTCTGGTCTGGTTCAATCGTATTTGTCGCTACTGAAACAGGTTCCGTTTGACCAGCGACACAAACACCTACGCTTAAGCTCAGCCAGCAGATACTGATGAATGTGATGAGGTTGCGAGCAGTCACGGACATCTCTTTATTCAATCGGATTACCTATTCAATGATTTCTCAATGCGTTAAAACGCTTTTAAACAAAGCATAACAGCTAGATAGCGAAAACCACATTTGTTCTAGATCAACTTTGATCTGGGTATGTGGAAATCCACAATACCCCGTTAACAGTCAAAAACTGACAATGAGCCTAACAGATCGAATACCCATTTATAGGTACCTCTATGGACTCATTGAAAAGACGGTTTCTAAGCCAATTCGGTAAAGTTTCCGCCGGCGCTGCGCTCATTCCCATTACCGGAATCAACACCGCAGTCGCGAGCACAGCCATTCGCAATAACAACCAGCCTGACCGCAAAGGCGAAGTAGGCAAGCGCTACGCGATGGCGATTGATTTACGTAAATGCGTTGGTTGTCAGGCATGCACTGTTGGCTGCAGCGTTGAAAACCAAGCGCCAATCGGCCAGTTCAGAACCACCGTAAAACAGTATGAAGTCTCCCTTGATGATGGTTCGACTGCTCAACAAGACGTGAAATCATTCATGTTACCTCGCCTATGTAATCACTGTGACAACGCACCCTGCATCAAGGTTTGTCCTGTTCAAGCGACCTTCCAGCGTGAAGATGGGATAGTGATGGTCGACAACGAACGCTGCGTAGCCTGTGCTTACTGTGTTCAAGCTTGTCCTTACGATGCTCGTTTTATTAACAACGACACGCTTACCGCCGACAAATGTACCTTCTGTGCACACCGCCTTGAAGATGGGTTGCTGCCCGCTTGTGTAGAAACTTGTGTCGGTGGCGCGCGTGTCATCGGTGACCTTAAAGATCCAAACAGCGAGATCAACCGTCTGCTCAATGAAAACCAAGACGACATCAAGGTGCTTAAGCCTGAGCAGAATACCAACCCCCATGTTTTCTATATCGGCATGAACGAGCGATTCGTTAGCCACATTGAAGGCCAACCTGCGATTTATGATCCAGCCGCCATCGATAACTCATCCTCTAGCAAACAAGAATTGGCAATCGCGACACAAGGCAAACAAGGAGAGACAGCATGAATATCACTGAGGTGTTAGTCCCCGCTCAAGAGATCGCTTGGCTACCGTGGGCGGTTCAATATTTCTTCTACATTGGTTCAGCTTACGCAGCGGCTATTCTGTTCTTGATTTCACTTGTATTCAAAAACTCAACCAGCCATCAATTCCGTTCTGCCCTTGTGCTTGTGATGGCCATCGGCGCGATTGTTGGGCCATTAGCATTAACCGGTGATTTACACCAACCGGGACGTGCTTGGCACTTCTACGCTCACATCACGCCTTGGTCATGGATGTCATTAGGCTCTCTATTCCTACCTTTGTTCTCTGGTCTGGCTGTTGCGACAGCTTGGGTTTACCTGCGTGATGACATCGCACAGCTTAAGGAAAGTGAAAACCCACTTCTAAAACGTTTGGCTTGGCTGACGCTAGGTCAATGGCAAATATCGTCAAAGCTGATGATTACGCTCGCTGCTGTGACGGCTATTTCGGGCCTAAGCATCGCGCTTTATACAGGCGCAGAGATAGCAATTTTGGCGAGCCGACCGCTTTGGCATCAACCGGCTTCTCCACTACTTTGGTTCACGACCGCATTCTTTGCTGCAACGGGTTTAACGCTGTTGATTTGGGCTCTGCTGCCTTCAAGTAAACCAAGCTTAAAACCAACAGACCTAGCTCTGATACAAAGAACCATTACCTTGACAGGTGGCCTTGCCATCATTCTTACGTCGATTTGGGCATCTAACCATGGTCACTTCAATCTCTATGAGAACAACGCTTGGGGAATCAATCTAGGCATCATGACCACCAGCATTTTGCTGTGTATGATCTTAGTTCTCCCCCTACAACGCTTATCGCAAAGCAAGCTAGGAATTATCTGTGTAGCACTTGCGACCATGATTTCAGCATGGGCGGTACGCTGGGTCACCATGATGGAAGTTCAAACCATTCCACGTTTTGATGTAGGCCCATTCCCTTATGAACTGCCGATGGGGAGCGCTGGGCTACTTGGCATTATTGGTATGTGCGGCCTTTGGTTAGCGCTTGCGCTGTTCGCTTCTGAAATCGTGTCTACTGGATCTAAAAGAACAACTGGCTCTGCACAAAAGACAGAATCTAAGCCAAACCCAAACACACCGTCACCACTTAACCGCTCACATAGCTTGTAGTCTGAGGAATCATCATGGATAACAAACGTCGTCAATTTTTGAAAACAGGCCTTGCTGCCGGTGGTGTTGGAGCTTTTGCTGCAGGTTATGCGACAACCACAAAGCACATGGTTCACGGTGCTATCGATGGCACCGCGGGCAAGAAAACCAATCACATCCATCACGGTAACTCGCTCGAGACGGAATACAGTGTCGATGAGCAAGGTAAGATTTCGCCGAATCCAAACCAACGCGTTGCACCATCAATGTGTTTTGGCTGCTGGACATTGTGTGGCTTACGTGTGCGTATCGATAATCGCAATGACGAGATTTTGCGCATCTCAGGCAACCCTTACCACCCGCTATCAAGCGACCAACAGATCCCGTTCAAAACGCCTGTAAAAGACGCCTACATTGGTTTGTCTGGTGAATCAGGTATCAATAACCGCTCGACAGCCTGCGCCCGCGGTAACGGCATGTTAGAGATTCAAAACAGCCCATACCGAATCACTCAACCGCTCAAACGCGTTGGTAAGCGTGGTGAAGGCAAGTGGGAGCCAATCAGCTACGAACAACTAATCTCTGAGATCACCGAGGGTGGTGACTTATTTGGTGAAGGTGAAGTTGAAGGCTTACGATCGATTCGCGACATCGAAACGCCACTTGATCCGAACAACCCTGAATACGGACCAAAAGCCAACCAACTGCTTGTGACCAATGCCGGTAATGAAGGCCGTGACGACATCTTGAAGCGTTTTGCATTTAACAGCTACGGTACTCGCAACTTTGGCCATCACGGTTCTTACTGTGGCTACGCGTTCCGTGCAGGTTCAGGTGCGATCATGAATGATCTAGACAAATTCTCGCACTTAAAGCCTGACTTCAATAACGCAGAGTTCATTCTTTTCATCGGTATGTCTCCGGCTCAAGCGGGTAACCCGTTTAAGCGCCAAGCAAGACAACTGGCTGAGGCTCGTACCAACGGAAAACTGAGCTACACCATAGTGACACCAAGCCTTCCTGCAGGATCTTCAAGCCTTGCTGCGGGCGATCGCAACAACTGGCTACCGATCAAACCGGGCACCGATTCAGCATTAGTACTGGGCATGATCCAATGGATCATCGAGAACCAACGCTACAATCACGACTTCTTGTCTCGCCCAAGTGCGCAAGCGATGCAAAAAGCAGGCACCACGCATTGGTGTAATGCTTCACACCTTGTAATCAGTGACGAAGCACACCCACAAAACGGGCGTATGCTTCGCGCATCGGATGTGGGTTTGCTAGAAACAGGCGAACCGATGTCTGACGATGATGGATTTATCGCACTAGATGTGACAACGTCACTATTATCATCGCATATTCAGGTGAATGAAGCGGCTCTGTTCGTCGATCAAGACGTAGAAATTGATGGTCAAACCGTTCGTGTGAAGTCTTCTCTACAAAGATTGAAGGAAGAAGCCTTCAGATACGACCTTGCTTATTACAGTGAGCAGTGTGAAATCCCGCAAGACCAAATTATTGCACTAGCGAAACGCTTCACAAGCTACGGAACGAAAGCAGTTGTTGATACTCACGGTGGCAACATGCACACCAACGGCTTCTACAACTCGTTCTCTATTCTGATGCTGAACGCGCTGATCGGTAACATCAATGCAAAAGGCGGTGCGATGGCGAAAGCTGGTGGCTACCCAACTTCTGTTGCAGGCCCGCGTTATGACTTTACCAAGTTCAAGGGTAAGACTAAGCCTCAAGGTGTGTTCTTGTCTCGCAGCAAATTCCCATATCACAAGACCAGCGAATACAAGCGTCGCGTTGCTGCAGGTGAATCACCTTACCCGACACGCGCGCCGTGGTACCCAATCTCAGCGCCGCTTTT
Source organism: Vibrio sp. 10N.286.55.E10 (assembly GCF_002872555.1). Classification (NCBI taxonomy): domain Bacteria; kingdom Pseudomonadati; phylum Pseudomonadota; class Gammaproteobacteria; order Vibrionales; family Vibrionaceae; genus Vibrio; species Vibrio sp. 10N.286.55.E10. The sequence goes on along the minus strand of NZ_MCSD01000035.1, from coordinate 404,655 downwards.
AACCGAGCATTTATCAGCAGCCATTGATGGCTACCCTTACCGCGCAAAAGCGTGGATCAACCACATGGCGAACCCACTCTATGGCGTACCGGGTTTAGACAACCTGTTAGGCGACAAGCTTAAGGACCCAAAACAGCTTGGTTTGATCGTCTCTATCGATGCCTTCATCAATGAAACTACAGCACTATCAGATTACCTAGTGCCAGACACGGTAACCTACGAAAGCTGGGGCATGGCAACACCTTGGCATGGCGTTGCAACTAAGGCGATCACCGCTCGTTGGCCGATTGTTGAACCTAAAACTTCTCGCACTCAGGACGGACGTGCCATCAACCTAGAAAACTTCTTTATTGATGTCGCGAAAGCGCTCGATCTAGGTGGATTTGGCGATGATGCAATCAAAGACAGCCAAGGCAATTGGTTCGGTATCCATAGTGCAGAAGACTTCTACCTGCGCTCAGCGGCTAACTTAGCATTTGCCAAAGGCGGCGTGCCCAATGTCGATGCGGAAGACATTGTTTGGTCTGGCCTAGAGCGCCTAATGCCTGTGATGAAAGAAACGCTCAAGCCAGAAGAAATGCTCAAGGTGGCGTATATCTTTGCGCGTGGCGGTCGTTTCGAAGACGCAACCAATGCCTACACCAATGAAACCATGAAATACAAATGGACCAAACCTTTGGCTATCTGGAATGAAAAGCTGGGTACCTCTCGCAACACCATCAGTGGCGAACAGTACATGGGTTGCCCGACATGGTATCCACAGAAGCTGGCAGACGGCACACCTTTGGCAGAGCAATTCCCGACCAAAGAGTGGCCATTTACTCTGACCAACTTTAAATCCAACATTCACAGTGCAGTATCTAACTTGTCACCACGTTTGGAGTCGATCAAAGGCGTGAACCCAGTTTACATTCACCCGCAAGACGCCTCTTCTGCTGGCATCAAAACAGGCGACGTATTTGCCATTGAAACACCGAGTTCAACTACACACGCGTTGGCGATGGTGATTGATGGCATCAAGCCGGGCACATTAGGCTTTGAACATGGCTTTGGCCATAAAGAACTTGGCGAACGTGCACACTGGATTGGCGACACGCAACAACCCGTAAAGATGAAGTCCAACGATGGCGTTAACATCAATGATATTGGCTTGATTGACCCGACGAGAGAAGGCAAAGGCGTGATGCTAGATTGGGTAGTCGGCGCAGCAGCAAGACAAGCGCTTCCGGCTAAGATCTACAAAGTCTAATCAGTAATCCAATACAGCCCCTACTGATACTTAGTTAGGGTGACAACAGAGCAACTTCACCATTCGAAGTTGCTCTGCTTTTGTATCAGCCAATACATCGACAGTATTCAACCCGCAACATCCAATCCAGTCGTAACAACCAAAGATTCTTCACTTCTCGTTTCTTCTCTTCACCACAACTTTTATAGCCAGCCTCCATAAAGCAGCTATGCTTATACAATCGGTGCCATAAAAGAGCCTTAACAAGCAGTTACATCGAGGCGAACATGGCAGTTCCCTTGCATTTCGTTAACGGCAGTCAGATTCTCCTATCGAAATCCACATCAATACCATCATGGTGATTAATGTGAGACTCACCTCAAGTCCCAAGTGAATTAATGTGGAAATCCACAATAGCGCGAGCAACCAATTATGTCGAAAATGCGTGCATTACAACCAATAGCGACGCCTCATGACTAAGCTAAAAATTAAAACTCAAACTCTAACGCTTTGTATCGCAGCTCTGGGAAGCCTTTCTTTATCCGGTTTTGCACAAGCAGCGCCTAATCCAATGCCAGAAGCTGCAGAAACCTGTAGTGGCTGCCACCAAGCTGACGGTAAAGGCATGCCCAACATTGCCCCTATGCTAGCAGGGCTCAATGCTGACTATCTTGAACACCAACTGGTTCTATTCTCTAGTGGTGAGCGTCAAAGCGCGATCATGAAGGGCATGGCGGATGGTGTGTCTGATCCTACCGTTCGTCGTGAAGTAGCAGAGTACTTTGCATCATTACCGTCATACGAATTCAGCGATTTAGAACAGCGCGGCTCACAGGCTGATATTGATAATCCTTATCGTAAGCTTGTATTCCAAGGCGATTGGGATAGAAACATTCCAGCTTGTGCAACCTGTCATGGGCCAAGTGGTATGGGTGTAGACAAATTTCCACGTCTAGCGAGCCAGCACGCCGACTACATTCAAAATCAGCTCAACGCTTGGAAAAACGGCACTCGTAAGGGTGATGATTTGAACATGATGGGCAACATCGCAGGCAAGTTAACCGACGATGAAATCAAAAAACTGTCTTACTACTTCGCATCTTTCCGATACTAAAGGGCTCGCATGAAAACATTACTTTTAATTACCGCAACCCTTGCCTCTGGAATCGCTTACGCCGAAGGTGAGTTGCCCGATCGCCAAACCGAACTGCCCGCTGACGAGAAGCCTCAAGATAACAAGTATCTGGTGCCACGCGACTTGGTTGATATTCCTGCCGGAGAATTTGGTGACAAGGTCAAACTGGGCTACTCGCTGTTTGTCGATTCTCAGCAGATGCGTGGGACGTTCGTAGGCAATGAACAAAACTGTGTAAACTGCCACATGCAAGCGGGCATGAAGGCAAATGCAGCGCCTCTATGGGGAGCTTACATGGCCTACCCAGCTTACCGTAAGAAAAACGACAAGGTAAACAGCTACGCAGAGCGTATCCAAGGTTGTTTCACTTACTCAATGAATGGCTTGCCACCAGCAGTTGGCTCAAAAGAGATGGTCGCGCTAACGGCTTATTCATATTGGTTGGCGATGGGTGGCATCTTAGATAAAAACGGCATGCAAGACACTCCAGTTCCTGAGATCAGCGATGCAGATTTGCAAGTCGGTGGTAAAGCGGAAAGCTTCCCTCTTCCTGAAGAGCTGTTAAGCAAATACCCAATTGATGACCGCAGCAAGCTGGCAGGTCGTGGCTACCCTAAGATTGCCAACCCAGAACAAGAGCCGTCGATAGCGCGTGGTGAAAAGGTTTACCAAACCAGCTGCCAAACTTGTCATGGTCAAAATGGTGAAGGAATTAAAGGAGCTGATGGTCGCTCATACCTACCGCCACTTTGGGGAGAGAATTCGTTCAACTGGGGCGCAGGTATGCACCGCGTGAACACCGCTGCCTACTTCATCTATGAAAACATGCCGCTTGGAAAGAGCCAACAGCTTTCGATTCAAGATGCTTGGGATGTGGCCGCGTTTGTGAATAGCCATGAGCGCCCACAAGACCCGAGATACAAGGGCGATGTGGCTGATAATGCAGAACGCTATCACAAACATCAGGGCTACTACGGTAAAGAAGTGGATGGCCACGTATTGGGTACAAAAGCTTATCCAAGTGGCAAAGAAGTGATTCATAATCACTAGCTTCACTTAAAGAGGGACTCTTTTCGAGAAAAGAGCCGTTCACACCAGCTATAGCTACACTTTACATTGTAAATCAGTTATAGCCTGAGAGTAAAAAGGAGCCAGTTCGTATGAAGTTCTGGCTCCTTTTTTTATTTGATATGGCATAGAAGCAGCTAACCTTGCTGCATCTTCTCCCAAATGGTTGGAGAGCCAATATAGTCTTGAACCGTAGTGATGAACTCTTTCACCAGCTTGGTCTGCTTGCGGTGTGGATAGACAGCATAAATCGCGGTATCGATTGTAGAAATCGGATAATCCGGTAGCAAGGTGACCAAGCCAAGTTCTTTCATTGAGGCATACAGGTTTGATTGATCAAGGAAGCCATAACCTAGACCATCTTTCACACAAGACACCATGGTACGAACATCACTCACCTTATAGTTGCCACGAATCGTCAGGCTTTGGAAAGTATTGCCATGCGGCTCTTCACTGATACGCAGATGATCAACCGTCATATCGCCATTGGTATAAATCACCGCAGGCAAAGCTAGCAAATCTTGTGGTGTCTTAGGTTCACCGTGCTGCTTAACAAAATCATTCGACGCGACCAACATGAAGTTACTGTCAGCAATCTTCTTCGCAATCAAATTCGATTCAACAAGCTTGCTGAAGCGAAAGGCGATATCGAATTGGCCTGCGATGATGTTGGCGATCTTATCGTCCAGTGAAAGGACAATCTGAACATCCGGGTACTTTCTCATAAACTGAGTGATGATAGGTTGCAGGTATTGCTGACCAAAATAGATCGGAGATGTAATTCGTAACACACCTTTGGGTTCAGACTGGTATGAATCAGCAATGCCTTGGATCTGATTAATGGTATCTTTCAGCACATAGGTTTGCGCTAAAATATCTTCCCCTGCCGACGTCAATGAGAACGAGCGCGTAGAGCGGTTGAGCAACTGAACACCTAAGTCTTGCTCAAGCTTTTTTATCTGTTTAGAGAGTGATGAATTGTCCATATCATGCAAGGTTGCCGCTTTGGTGAACGACCCTTGTTGAACCACATCTAAGAACAATAACAACTGATTAGTATTGGGCACTTCGCCTCTCCTGCAATAAAACTCGATTAGCGTTCATCTTTAGGGGTATCCATCACAACCATAGTCGTTATGGATTGAACCTGAGCACATTCCCCAAGTACATCGGCATGAAACTTCTTATATCCCGGCAGATCTTTGGTTTCGACTCTCAACAAATACTCGTTAGCGCCAGTGATGTTGTGACATTCCACCACCTCTTTTTCCATGCTGACATGTTGTTCAAATTCCAACTGAGCCGCTTTGCTATGGCTAGATAAGCCAATCGAAACGTAGGCAATAAAACCAATGCCCATTAAGCCATTATCAAGAACCGCGCGGTAACCTTGAATGATCCCTTTACGCTCAAGATCTTGTACTCGCCTTAAGGTCGCTGAAGCCGACAGACCAATTCGTTCTGAAAGCTCAATGTTGGAGATTCTGCCGTCCAATTTAAGCTCTTGCAATATCCTTTCGTCAAATCTATCCATAGGTACTTATTATTGTGCATTTAGTGATAATAGATGAAATAAAAGCACATAATTGCCTCACTTTCCACCTACTATGTTTCTCAACACGTGAAAGTCATGACCGGTCAGTCACTTCGTTCATTTTATTGCTGGAGAACCATAATGCCTTTAGAACAACTTAGCGCGCTTGCCTTGTTTGCGTTTGTCTCGACCTTCACGCCGGGTCCAAATAACATCATGCTCATGACATCAGGTGCCAATGTTGGCTTTGCTCGTACCATTCCACACATGCTTGGCATAGCTCTAGGGTTTGCCGCTATGTTGCTGTTGGTTGGCTTCGGCTTAATGGGGATTTTCAATGCATACCCGGTGACGCACCAAATCTTGAAATACCTGAGCCTTGCTTACTTGGTTTACCTAGCGATTAAAATAGCAAAGAGTGGAAAAGCTAAAAGCACTGAAGCTTATAAACCGATGACCTTCATTGGCGCGGCAAGTTTTCAGTGGGTTAATCCGAAAGGTTGGTCAATGGCACTGACAGCCATTTCTGTTTATAGCAGCGGTAGTTCATGGTGGGAACTTGCAATCATCGCAGCGATATTCACACTAGCTAACTTGCCATCCGTAACTTTCTGGACGGCAGCAGGCAAGCAACTGCAACACTGGCTAACAACGCCAGTCCGCATCAAAAGCTTCAACTATGGCATGGCGGGGTTGCTGTTAGCCTCAACGATTCCGATGTTGTAGCCAGATAGCTTCCATATGATGGTTAGCAAGTGATTACTAACCATCAATTTCATTACAAGTATCCAATAACCTCACTAACCCAACGACCGAATATCGCCTGCCCACTCGGTGTTAACGTCCATATAAACACTGCTATATTCATCGCCACCGTCAGCCAATAAATCGCTCTGAACGGCTGCTTTTGCGTTTTATGACGCAGCTTGTCTTGTGCGAGCAAAGCCCCCAACCAACCACCAGCTACAGAAAAAACATGCAAGGTTTTCTCTGGAACACGCCAATTACCATTGATCGCTGCTCGCTTGTCTTTCGCGTACACAAAAAACGTCACCAATCCGATAACCAAATACCACACCAACAGCGCTTTAGAACTTTCTGTAAACAACACAGATATCGCAACCAACATCAGATAGGTGATAGCAATTTTAATAGATGAAGACAACATCAACTCCTTTTGGGTAACAGCTCACATATTGTGGCAATTACGCCCTGTAGATTTTGATAGAAAGAGCTCAGTAGCACGGAGCTAGTCTACTAAGAAACCTCTTCCTAAACACACGTTGGATCTATCGTAATCGAAAGGATCTGAAAATAGAAATGACAGTATTTTCACACTTATGTGAATCCATTTTTAGTGTCAAAATATTTGTGGTTACTCCACACTAATTAATAGGGTTATTATTAGCTATAGTAGCAATAAAAACGGTAATAAATAAAACTTTATTGCCATTGAAAAATAAGAGCCAAAAAAAGTGGTATTCGTCTCACATTAATAAGGATGAGTTCTCATCCTTATTATCTACTCCTATCCTCTACGCCTTAGGTTATTGATTCCGAACATATGAGTCATTGATCCAATTAATCCAGCACTAACCAAATACAAAGCGTGATATTGACACTAGGTTTCTTATAATTACGAATTAAAAATAACTTTATACATTGCCATCACAAATAGTTGACCTTGGTTAAAGCTAGGATATTTATCTTCATAAAAAGTGAAATATGGATATCAAAACGTGAACAACATAAATATTAATAAAATTATATCTCTACGAAACACCTTCAATATGACCAAAAAGAGAAGCTTCAAGCGCTCGACTTTGGCCAAAGCGATTTTACCTCTATTCACCGCTACTTTGATCGCAGGTTGTGGCAGTGATAGCGACAATGACACAGACGCAGGCAACGATGGCTTATACAAAGCAGGCGAAAACGAAGTCGTTGTGTATTACAAACGTGATGTTGCAGCCGCGAGCACTTCGGGCTCAACTTACGACGGTTGGGGGCTTCACCTATGGAATGGCGAAGGCTGTACTAGCACAGACTTAAAAGGCATGGGGCTAAGCGAAACGGGTACTAACTGGGAAGCACCTTACGAATTTGATGGTATCAGTGATACCTACGGCGCTTACTATGTGTTGAAAGTCGATCCAGATGCTTCTGACCCACATAAATGCATGAACTTCATCTTACACAATGGCGACGAAAAAGCGTTTGGTAGTGCCAATTCTAAAATCGAGCTAACCAAGCTTGGCGATTCACAAGGCGTATTCGGGTTCCATGGCAGCAGCGAGTTGTACTACGACCCAATTTCAGAGCGCCCAGTGAATATTGATGGCCAAAAAGCGCATTGGTTAGACGCAGACACTATCGCTTGGGAAGCCGCTGGTAACGCCGATTCTGTCAAGCTGTTCTACGCACTCGATAACAGCATCACGATGAACGACGACAAAGAAATCGTGGGTGGCACTGCAATTGAACTGAGCAAAGACGGAGAGCTTTCTACTGAATTGAAAGAGCGTTTCCGCCACCTTGCAAGCTTACCTGCCCTTGCTATCGACGTTGACGACAACACATTACGCACCATCTTAAAATCTCAGATAATTTTTGTTGCCTATAATGCCAATGGCGATGTTATCTCTTCAACTGAGGTTCAAAAGCCAGGTGTGCTTGATGCGGTATTTGCTAGCGAAGATGCTGGTAATGCGATGAGCGAAGAACTAGGAGCGATTGTTGAAGGCAGTGCAGCGACCTTCAAGCTTTGGGCACCAACCGCGCAAGATGTAGAACTCGTCTTGTACAGCGAAGATCTGCAAAGTTCACAAGTGTTCCCAATGACGGAAAGCACTGAGACGGGTATTTGGGCGACTGACGCGGTACCTAACGCTGTCAACAGTTACTATCGCTACCAAGTGAAGGTTTACCATCCAACCACAGGTAACATTGAAACTCGCCTTGTAACGGACCCGTATTCTCTGAGCTTGTCGAAAAACTCTGCGTACTCTCAAGTGATTGACCTAAATGACTCAACCTTGAAACCAACGAACTGGGACGACTACGTACGACCAACCGTTAAAAAAGATGAAGATCATGTACTTTACGAATCACACCTTCGTGACTTTAGCTTCAGCGATAAACTAGGCACAACAAGCCTGAACGGCAAGTACCTAGCTCTCACAGAAGCAGATCGTGAGTCGGTCAAGCACCTACAAGCTCTGCAAGAAGCAGGTTTAACCACGCTGCATATCTTACCGGCATTTGATATCGCGACCGTTGATGAAGATGCCGCGAGCCGTGTTGATATCACCGACACCGTTGGCAAACTGTGTGATGTAAAACCGACTGCTGCCTTATGTGGAAACGAAGACGAAAATAAAGTCATCGAAGATGTACTCGATGGTTATGACCCTTCAACAGGCGATGCGCAAGCATTAATGAACGACCTGCGCATGCTGGACAGCTTCAACTGGGGCTACGACCCATTCCACTACACTGTGCCAGAGGGCAGCTACGCGACCGATCCTAATGGTTCTCAACGTATTCTAGAATTCCGTCAAATGGTGAAAGCCACGCACGACATGGATCTCAAGCTGATCATGGACGTGGTATACAACCACACCAATGCGTCTGGTGTGAACGATAAGTCGGTACTGGATAAGATTGTCCCTGGGTACTACCACCGTCTTAATGTGAACACAGGTGGCGTGGAAAACTCGACCTGTTGTGACAACACTGCGACCGAAAACCTAATGATGGGTAAGTTAATGGTCGACTCACTTAAGGTGTGGGCTGACGACTACAAGGTGGATGGTTTCCGTTTTGACTTAATGGGTCACCAACCAAAAGACGTAATGGTAGAAGCTCTTGCTGAAGTTCGTAAAATCGACGAGAACACACTGTTCTACGGTGAAGGGTGGGATTTCGGCGAAGTAGCGGATAACGCACGCTTCGACCAAGCGAACCAAATCAATATGGCAGGCACAGAGATAGGTACATTCTCTGATCGATTACGTGACGCTGTTCGTGGCGGTAGCCCGTTTGATGGTGGCGTCGATTCAGAAGGCAACCACCCACTTCGCTTTAACCAAGGCTTTGGTAACGCAGCGATTGCCAACGAAGAAACCAAAGTTGATCAAGATTCGATCAATGGTCGTTTGCATAACCAAGACCTTGTTCGTTTAGGTATGGCAGGTAACCTCGCAGAATACGTACTGATTGATTACAAAGGCGATACCAAACTGGGTAAAAACGTTGATTACAACGGCGCGCCAGCTGGTTACACTAAGATGCCTTCAGAGAACATTTCTTACGTTTCAAAACATGATAACCAAACGCTTTGGGATAACAACGCATACAAAATCGCCACCGGTACTAGCTCTGCAGAACGCGCTCGCATGCAGTCGGTCTCACTCTCGACCGTCATGTTGGGCCAAGGCATCCCATTCATACACATGGGTTCTGAACTGTTACGTTCTAAATCAATGCAGCGTGATTCTTACGACTCTGGCGATTGGTACAACCGCGTGATGTTTGATGGTACTGACAATAACTGGAATGTTGGCTTACCTCGTGAAGACAAAGATGGTGCGAACTGGGATCTGATCAAAACTATCATTGCTGACAGCACTGCTAAACCAGACGCAGACGACATTGAACTGACTAAGCAGCAATTCCTAGAACTACTAAAAATCCGTAGCTCAAGTGAACTGTTCCGCTTAGATACAGCAGACGAAGTCATGAAGCGTGTCGATTTCCGAAATGTTGGCGAAGATCAAGTCGAAGGCCTGATTGTCATGTCTATCGATGATGGTGTGTCTGCGGGCGACGATCTTGACCCTGCAAATGATGCGATTGTGGCAGTTGTAAACTCAACTAATGAATCTCAATCGTTCAAAATCACAGGAGCGACAGGCTTTACACTTCATGACGTTCAACAAAACTCTGCTGATGATACAGTGAAAGGTGCAAGCTTCGCCGCTGAGACCTTCACAGTACCGGCACTAACCACCGCTGTATTTGTACAAGCTCAAGGTGATGCACAAGGTGTCGGTCTGCCAGTTGATAACTCTGATAAAGATGTGTCTAGCATTCCGCCATACGGTCAAACTACCGTGTATGTACGTGGTGATATGAATGGCTGGAACCCTGTTGAGGGTTGGGCAATGAGCTTTGTAAGTAACGGCGTTTATTCAGTAACAGGTAGCTTGGAAGCGGGTAACTATGGCTTCAAGTTTGCAGATGCTGACTGGAAAACACCTAACTTTGGTTGTGACTCCGTTGAACTTGCTAATGGGTCAATCAACCTAGGTAGTGATGGTAACTGCCAACTAAGCGTAGCAGAAGCTGGCAGCTACACCTTCACTCTGAATGCGATTAATGAGCTGGATGACAATGTAGAAAAAGCGGTCGTTTCAGTAACCAAGAATTAAGCCTTAAAGCTTACGATTCTAATAAACAGATAATAAAACCAGCGCAAGCTAGCCTTTTGGGAGACCTCAGTCTCCCTTTTTTTGTGCTCAACAAACACCAATCCCAACACGTCCCACCCTTCCCTGACCTTGATTAACATAAATGTTAAGAGATAAACAAACCGCCTTGGTTCTTGGTTCTTGGTTCTTGGTTCTTGGTTCTTGGTTCTTGGTTCTTGGTAGAAAGTATAACGATGTCGTGTGAACGTATAATTCCAGTGTACGTAAAGTTTAGGAGGCCGACTTTAGGTCACTAGATGAAATAGCGATTCGTCAATAGAGCTCGTATTCAGCTATTTGACAAGAGTAAAATAGACGAGAGTGTTTTTTAGTAGTTAGTAAATCAAAACTATAAACAACGAATTACGCCCATTTATATTAGCTATTGGTTATTGGTTATTGGTTATTGGTTATTGGTTATTATGTGTAAGCCTGATATTATTTACATTCAAAGATTCTGGTTAACATGAGTATTACTTTTAATATATTACAATCAATAAAAAAGGCTCCCTACTAGGAGCCCTTCTCTTTATATCAATCAGTATTTACAAACTATTCGACTACTTTTTATTGACGGCTTTTACAAATACTTCTTGCGCGCCTTCAATACCTAGTGCTTTTGCTTCATCTAATAAGCTCAGAGCTTTAGGAATATTGTCTTCAGTTACAGCCGTTTGAATCGCATTGTGATAGTAGGTTTGCGTTTCAGGTTGAATGGTATCGATCTTAGTCGCAGCGGCTGGTTTAGCGTTAGATTCGCTGCTCGATGAACCAATAGAAAAGAAGCTCGCTTTATCGATTGTTACTTCTATCTTACCAACGTTAGCATTTGGAATCGGGATATCTTTCACTTCAGGTAAATAGTTACCACGACCTTCCGCATCTAAACGAGCAGGATGGATCACATCAGTAAAATCACCAATATCAGCTTGATCTGTATAGATAACTAAATAAACTGATTTTGCTGTTGTCGGTGGGTAAAAATCGTTCTCAGCAACGAGACGGTTCCCCAAGTGTAGTCTTGGTTTAGCGTACTCGAAACTCTCTTTACCGTAACGCTCTAGCTCACTACCGTTTTCGTCATAGATAACCGCATTAGGAACAAACGCTGTATCGCCGATAATGCTCGTGATATTAATCGAGTACTCACCGCGATCTGCAGGCAGTTCAATCGCTACTACAGGGCTGTTTATTCCTTGATAGTTTAATACTTGGCTATTTGGTGTCACATCAAAAATTGCCGAGCTTGGAAGCTTCATCGGGGCAAATTGAAGACCAGTAATCGAGTTAACTTGTTCAGCCTGTGCCACTTGCACTTGCTCGACTACTTGTGCAGATTGGCAACCGGCCAATGCAACACAGCCACTCAACATCAGAGCTTTAAAATACATAACCCTTCCTTTTTATTTTTTTAAGAAATTTACTAACTTTAATTACCACAAAGAGAACTATTCACCTAGGGAACGATCAACTTAATCGTACATTCCTTAAAAAAATAGCCGACGCAAGCCGGCTATGAATTAGGACAGTTTAGGATTTTAAGCTAAGTGGCTTACCACCAAGCTTCAACTTGGATACCAACAACGAAGTCGTTGTCAGCACCTTTAGCTGTTACATCTCCGCTCGCATCTTTCACTTCGCCGAATGAATCACCTTCTAGATCCATTAGGTAGCTACCGTATACACGGATTTCAGGACGAGCCCAGAAGCTGTCACCCATTGCCCATGCTTGAGCAACAGTAAATTTAGCGCCACCAAAGTCAACGTTGTCTACTTCACCAGCGTTATAGCCAGCTTCGAAGATAGTACGCATTGTGTCGTTCCACTTATACATTGGACGAGCCACGATAGAGTATTGGCTTGAATCATGCTTATCAACACCTAGGTCTGAACCTGCTAGGTATGCAAGTTGGTGACCCATTTCCCAAGATTCGCCTAGGTTCATTACACCCCAGTTAAGAATACGGTAACCAAAACCATCATCTTGAGCACCAGAGCGATCATAGTAAGCACCAGAACCCCAGAAGTTAGCCATTTGAACGCCGTAACCAGCAGTACCTAGCTGAACAACTGTTTGGTTAAAACCATTGCTCATGTTTTGGTGGATAATACCTGTAGCAAGTAGACCATCATCACCATCGTATTTGCCATTCTTGTTTTCAGTACCGAAGTTGTAAACAACACCAAGCTCTAAACTAGCATCTTCCCATAAACCGATATTCGCTAGGCGAGCATCAGCCATGTAACCAGCACCGTTCTCATCTTCGCCATCTTGAATAATTGCTAAAGAAAGTTTTTGGTTACCAACTGAAATATTTTCAATACCACCACCAGTACCTGATGTATTTAGGAAGTAGAAGTCAGTGATGTGAATATCTTTACGTTGGTAGTATGTTTTACCAGCCCAAAGAGTCGCTTCTTCATCGAAAGATAGAACGCCTTTTGCTTTAACCGCAAACTGAGCAACGTTAAAGTCACCGTCTTCCCAACCATTTGCGCCATCAGCACCAGAAGCAATCATTGACTCTAAACGCCAAGTTTGCTCACCAGTTTTTAGTTCTTCAGCCAAGCCAAACTCAGAGTAGTTGTCGTTTTCATTACCTAGACGGCCAATACCATTCTTCATGAATGAAACGTCACCACCATCATTTCCGCTAATACCAGTACCAGCACGCATGTAGCCATTAAAATCTACAGCGAACGCAGAGCCAGCAGCTAATGTAGTTGCCACTGCAGCAGCAATCAAACTTACTTTTTTCATTCTTAACTCCATTAAGGACGATTTATTTTAGGTTTTTATATTTTTGCTCTCTTGCGGCAACCAAAGGCAGTAATGGTAGTCGTAAGATAGAGAGGTTTAGGGTTTCCCCTGATTCGTTTCAACGGGGTCAATATTAAGAGGGGATGACAAGTTTGACTTCCTCCACCCCTAAGTTAATTAAGGGGGACTAGAGGGGAGTAGAAAATATACAGAATGGTGTTTTAAAGAGGTAGATCACTTAATCTAGGAGGAGTAGACAGCACACAGATCTAATTATTCACCTTAAGTGAGATCTACTTCAAATATATAATTTGAACCTAATCGGTAAATTATTTTTTTAACAATAATTATTCTGTGAAGTTGCTTGACCTTACTGTGACAAAGCTTTTTACTTATAGTTCACTGATGTTGATAAACGAACAAGAAATCAAGCAATGACTAGAACGCTCGCTCGCCCTTATCCACTAGGCGCAACGCTAGGAAACACTGGCTGTAACTTCTCAATTTATTCTCCTGACTGTAAATCCCTCTCTCTTGCTCTTTTTGACGAGAACGATAAATTCACCACTTATAAGTTGGAAAATGAATACGCTGATATCAGATATGTTTTTATTGATGGTATAAAAGCGGGGCAAAAATACGGCTTCATTGCTGACACTGACAATGGGCCAATCCTACTTTCAGACCCGTATGCCAAAGCAATCAGCGAACCGCTCGATTACGTCACGCCGTATACCAATGAGAAGAGCTTTGCTATGGCGAAATGTGTTGTTATTGATGACACTTTCGATTGGCAAGGCGTAGAAAAACCAAGCATTAGCCGCGAAGAGACCGTTCTTTTTGAAACCCATGTAAAAGGCCTATCTCAACTTCATCCTGAAGTAGCGACCAATACTAAAGGACGTTACTTAGGGTTAGTTAGCCCTGAAATGCTTGCGTTCTATAAACAGCAAAATATCAATTCTCTACAACTTTTACCTATTGCTGCGTGTATGCATGAACCCCACCTATTGGATATGGGGAAAGTAAACTATTGGGGTTACAACCCATATCTGTTCATGGTGCCAGACCCTCGCTATGCAGAAAAAGACGCGGTTACTGAGCTCAAAACCGCGATTCGTGAACTGCACCGCAATGGTATCGAGGTCATCCTTGACGTCGTATACAACCACACAGCTGAAGGTGGTGAAGGTGGTGAAGGTGGTGAAGGTGGGACAACGTTCAATCTAAAAGCGCTGGATAGCAACTCCTACATCAAACATGGCTGTCATTATGCGAACTTCACAGGCTGCGGTAATACGGTCGATCTAACCCATCAACCTGCACTCAACTTAGTCATGGATACGCTTCGCTACTGGGTGAGTGAATTCCAAGTCGATGGCTTCCGTTTTGATTTAGCAGCCACGCTGGGGCGAGAAGGTGACAACTATAATCCTGAGGCCGCTTTTTTCAAAGCCGTTGCTCAAGATCCTGTACTTAAAGAAACTAAGCTCATCGCTGAACCTTGGGACATCGGCCCGAATGGCTACCAAGTTGGTAATTTCCCGTTAGGTTGGAATGAGTGTAACGACAAGCTCAGAGACATCACACGCAGCTTCTGGCGCGGTGATCAAGGCTACCTGAAAGAGTTTGCGACTCGCTTGATGGGTTCACGTGACATCTATAGCGCAGCACACTGGCCGTACAAATTGACCGTCAACTACATCACTTATCACGATGGTTTCACCATGCAGGATCTTGTTTCTTACAAGCACAAACACAACGAAGAGAATGGTGAAAACAATCGCGATGGACACGGTGACAACCGCTCTGAGAACTATGGTGTTGAAGGCGAAACAGAAAACCTGTTAGTTATCGCCACGCGTGAGAAGCAGAAACGTAACTTCATGGCGAGTCTGCTGTTTGCTTTTGGTATTCCACATATTCTGACGGCAGATGTGTTATCTCATACTCAAAAAGGTAACAACAACGCATACTGCCAAGATGGCGTGACAAGTTGGCTTAACTGGGAAGACTCTGAACGCAAGACATGCTTCAAGACTTGGCTATCGGAAATGATTTCTGCTCGTCAGCAATACATGGTGCCATTTATTAAGGCATTCAGTGGCGAAAAGCGTAACTCTAATCGCATCTTCTGGAGCCGTGTCGATGGCACACTCATGGAGCATGATGACTGGAACCGTTTAAGCTCAGTTGCGCTGCATTTAGGCATTGGTAAAAATGGTGACGAGTTGATTTATCTGATCAACCAAACCAACGCACCAGCACGTTTTTCTTTACCTAGTGATCGTGATCAAAACTGGGTGAAGATCTGCGATACTAACCTACGAAATGTAAAACCGGGTCATGCTGAAGGTGAAATGTTATTGTCGCCAACTTCGATGGCGATTTTGCATTATTCGCCAGGAAAGACTGAGTTAAGTTAAAAGTTAAGCCAACGTAATAAAACACCGAAAACCATAGAAGCCAGTTATATTTATGACTGGCTTTTTTGTTAGCCTAATATCACAAAACTCATTCATTTATATGGAATCATTTGCATTGATGTGATTACGAAAACTGTTTAGTATGGCCGTACTATAAAAATGAATCTATAACGTCTTTGGATATCATGGCTTTACCTAAAACATTAATTCGGCTTTTTAAACCATACATTATTTTATTAACTGGAGGGATGCTCTATCTAGCTGTGGCTCAGCTTGAAAAAGTAGAAACAGCAGCAACTGAACAATCATCGTCAAACATTCGTATCGCAAGCTCCACTATTCGTTCCAACATCGAAGCGGTATTTGGCAAGCTTTACTTCCTAGAAACTAGCCTAGGCTTACCTCAAGCCACCAGCTTTGATGACAAAAAATTCCGCGAACTCAGCGATAACATTCTAAAAAGAACGCCTAACTTCTCCGATATCATTCGATACCAACCTCAATATCAAAACTACATTTCCACTCGAGGTTTGCCTCTATCAAATGAACAGATATCAGCAATTCAATGGCATTCAATAGACAGTGTTGTTGAAGACTTCTATATCTCTTCCGTTTACCAAAAGGCAGACGGTCGTTGGGTATTCGCCGTAAAGCACACAGCCGAAAGGCTGAATGAGGAAATATGGATTGAGTTTGATCTTCTGCACACCACACAAGGCTTAAGAGATTTAAAGACCCTTAACCATGGTTATGTGTTCGTGGTGGATAGAGCGACAGAACGACTGGTTTTCCACCCAGACCCAAAACGTATAGGCTCTAAATCTGTTAGCTATCACGCAGGTATCAGCCATCAACTCTCACAAGGTGAAACCGTTGGTAAGCACGAATACTACTATCAAGATAACTTCAAAATATCGGTGTTTGACGCTGACAACAGCTTGAACTGGGTATTCATCGCAGGCACCGATCGCCACGACATCTTAACCAGCTCACACCAATTTACGCTAACTGGCTTGGTACTTGGTTCACTGCTTCTATTGTGGATTGGCGCAAACTATTTGGCTTATCGTTTGAACGTGTCCTTGTCACAACTGAATAAGGTCGATGACCTTGTAAGCTTTAAGCGAGAGTTAAAATCCATACTTGATAGCTTCACCTACCAAAAAGGCATTCAATTCTGTCTCTATCAGCCTGAGAACCACTCATTCAGTACCATCGACTATCACGGAAATAAATCAACGGTACATTGTGACAAAGCCCTTGCAGAGCGCTTTGCTCCGGACTCCATGGCTTACAGAAGCGGAAAATACGCCGACCCATTGGCGCGTAAACTCAAAATACACCAACGCCATTACTGTATTCCTTTGCACTCTCGTAAGCAGTTGATCGCTGTGCTCTATGTAAACGCAAACTTACCGATTAGCCAGAATATTCTGCGAATGATCCGAGATTACACTGAGGTATCTTTGTCGAACTTACTGCTTCAACATCAATTGAGCAGCAAAGATCTGATGACACAGTTAGACAATAAAAACAGTTTCAGTAGCGCCATCGAAAACTACGCGAGCGAGCCCGATACCTATGTTGCTCTGCTTGATATCGATAACTTCGACCACGTAAACCGTGCCTACGGTGAAGCAGTGGGCGACAAGATGATTAAGCTGACTGCAGAATCAATACGAAGTTACTTCCCTAAACCAATAGGTCTTTGCTTGGCACGTGTTGGAGGAAAAGAGTTCGCTGTATTATTCAAAGCGAATGATGTGAAAGATGCCAAATTCCAGCTAGACCAGTGCCGAAGAGCAATCGCGGAGAAAACCATCGTCACTCCAGATATCACCTTATCACTAGGGGTTAGCGTGGGGTTCTCGCAAATAGAAGGCGAACGCGATTCAGCTTTAGCGCTAGCGGAACAGGCAAAGCTTATCGCACAACAGCTTGGTAAGAACCGAGTGGAAGGCCATATCAGAGCCGTTGCCAAAGCATCTTAAACGTATTCCAACAAGCCTGTAGACTATCTCACACGACAAAGCACCTAGGGTTCA
Source organism: Vibrio sp. 10N.286.55.E10 (assembly GCF_002872555.1). Taxonomy (NCBI): domain Bacteria; kingdom Pseudomonadati; phylum Pseudomonadota; class Gammaproteobacteria; order Vibrionales; family Vibrionaceae; genus Vibrio; species Vibrio sp. 10N.286.55.E10. The sequence goes on along the minus strand of NZ_MCSD01000035.1, from coordinate 386,987 downwards.
CATCCAAGGTGCTTTTGTTTTTCTAGAAAGTCATTACAATGCGCCTTCGATAAGACAATATCCCCTTTTCTAACGACACGAACCTTATGAAGCTAAGTAACCGACTGCAAACTCTCCATTCCCTTGTCAGCAATGACTACCAGCATATTTGGGACTGTTGCTGTGATCATGGCTTTTTGGGTGTTCAACTGTTGTCGGATAACAAAGCCTCTCAGATTCACTTTGTCGATATAGTCCCGTCTCTGATGAATGAACTGGAAGGCAAGCTAGCGCGCTACTTTCCACAAGATAACAGAGCTGAAAAAACGGTTACCAGTCAATGGCAAGTCTACTGCATGGATGTCGCCGCTATTCCGCTTGAGAAACATACTGGCAAACACCTGGTTATTATTGCAGGCGTCGGTGGCGATCTGACTCAGAAATTAGTCGATGATATTCACCGTCAACACCCAGACAAAGCGATCGATTTCTTGCTTTGCCCGGTGCATCAGCAATTCGAGTTGAGAAGCCATTTAAAGGCGCTCAATTTTGGTCTTATTGATGAAATTTTGATCGAAGAGAACCGTCGTTACTACGAGGTTTTATTGGTGAGTAATAACCAAGGTGATTCAGATAATAGCCAAAACGTTCGCGAGATATCGAACGTCGGTGACAAGATCTGGGCACCAAATTGTGACGAACAAATGAAGGTATCACAGCAATACAAAGCCAAAACATTGCAGCACTACTTACGTATCCATCAAGGACAGGAGAAGCAAGGCAAACCGAGTCAAGTGAAGCATGTTATTGATGCCTACCAGTCGGTTAAACCATAGTAAGTACTAACTTTATTGCTGAATATTAAGAATATTCAAATCAATAAAAAGCCGATAGTTCAATGAACTATCGGCTTTTTCAATACTATCAGTTTGGTTTGAGCTTACTGCTGTTGTTTCTTATGAACCGCATCTGTCTCATCAATCGATTCAGCCTCAGAGGGCGTATCAACCCCATAAACCGTATCAAGATAAGCATCTTTCTCTTTCCACGTGTTGTTCAACCAACTGTGGAAGCGACGTTTAAACGCTTTATCTTCAAAGTAATTACCGTTTACGTTCTCGTCCATCGGGTGCAATTTAATACGTACCACAACCTTGGTCATTTTGCCTTTCAACATATCTTCAAACGGAGAGACTTGGTTTTCAGGGTAAGCCAAAGTGACATCCACGATCCCATCTAAGATTGGCCCCATTGCAGATAGAGCAAACGCCACACCGCCGGTTTTTGGTTTCAATAGGTGTCGGTATGGAGTTTTCGCTGTCGCCAGTTTGTCGTGGTTGGCACGCGTTCCTTCCACAAAGTTAACTAATGTTGTCGGCGCTAGCTTGAACTTAGTACACGCTTTGTTGATTGCATTGAAGTCATCATTACGACGCTCTGGGTTACGTAGCAAAAACTCGCGAGAGTGACGTCGCATGAACGGCATATCCAAGCCCCAGCAGGCCAAGCCAACAAAAGGCACATACAGCAGTTCGTGCTTAAGGAAGAACTTCGTCATCGGCATCTTGTCTTTCAAGATTGAAGACAAAATCACAATATCCGCCCAGCTCAGGTGGTTCGACATCATCAAATACCACTGCTTAGTCGAGATATCTTCCCCGCCTTCCACTTGCCACTCGATGTCATTATTCACGTTCAACATCCAAAGATTGAGCGAAGCCCAACACCAGAATGTGAAGTTAGCTAAACGAGTACACGACTTTTGCACAACAGAGATTGGCAGAATCAGTTTGATGAGGCCAAAGAAACTCACGGTAAACGCAGTCATTGCGGTATTGAGGGTCACGAACAACACGTTCAAGGCCATACGAAGATTATCAAGCATAAAACACGGCTATATTGAGATCGAAAGCCGCCATTATACGCATCTACAAATTATTCTCTTTAGTTATTAGTACAATACTTCAGGGGTCAAACCACTCTTCGGACTTTGCGAAAGCTCGGCTCTAAATCCCCCAAAACAACGCACCACGTACACAACAAACACACATATGAGTCATTTAGACCAATTTATAAAAGGGTCTTTTTGACACAAAAAAATTAATTTCAGCCAACAAGTCAGTATTGATAAGCATTCTCATTATTGGCATGGTACATGCAACTCCAAAATGTAAATAGTTGAGTATCCTTAATGAGATAACTTCTCTTCTTAAAGGTGATGATATGACAGATATTCCTCATGGTTTGGTAACCGGAAAAGTCCTACACAAGACAGAATGGACAGAACAATTGTTCTCACTCCAAGTCAGTGCTCCTGTCTCCCCTTATCAGGCAGGTCAGTTTACTAAGCTCGGTTTGCTAAATAGTGAAGATGAGTTCGTGAGACGTGCTTATTCAATGGTAAACGCACCAGAGCACGAAAAAGGTCATCAACATCTCGAGTTTTTAATTATTAAGGATCAGAACGGTCAGCTCTCTCCTCAGCTTCATGAATTGAAAGCAGGCGATGACATCTTTGTCGGCAAAGACCCAAGCGGCTTTATGACATTGGATGAGCTCCCAGAGAACGTCGACGATCTATGGATGCTTTCAACCGGAACCGCGGTTGGCCCATTCATCTCAATGCTCGAAAGCATGCAGATTCAACAACAGAATGGATTGGCTACAGAAAAAGCCGCCTCATTCAACAACCTTGTATTGGTTCATGCCGTAAGAACAGAACAAGACTTGACTTATCGAGACCGTATCACTCAACTCGTCGATCACTTTCAAGGAAAACTTAAATATGTGCCAATTATTTCTAGAGAATCAGTTACCGGAACTTTGCGCGGACGAATCCCAAGTTTGTTACTTGGAGGCGACCTTGAGCAAGCCGCGTCTGTCGCTTTCAATCAAACCCGCAGTTTCTTCTACCTGTGTGGCAATCCGCAAATGGTTCGTGACACAAGTGAAGCGCTAACCAGCTTAGGTTTCGAAAAACACTTACGCAGAAAGCCCGGTCAATTCAGCAGCGAGAACTACTGGTAAATACCAACCACCACCAGTTACATAGCAGCACAGAAACACAACTTTCAAAGAACAGTCAGATAAGAGGTTTTATATGAGTCATTTACGTATTCCGTCACACTGGAAAATCCAACGTTCAACACCGTTTTTCACTAAAGACAACATCCCAGCAGCACTGCTCAACCATCACAACACCGCGGAAGGCGTGTTTGGTCAGATCTGCGTCATGGAAGGCACTGTCACCTTCTATGGTTTTGCTGATGCAGAAGCAACAGAACCAGAAAATGTTATCACGATTGAAGCCGGGCAATTTGCCACCAGTCCACCTCAATATTGGCACCGAGTAGAACTGAGTGACGACGCGCAATTCAACATTAACTTCTGGTCAGAAAAAGAGACCAAGAAGATGTTCAACACTCGAAAATAAGATCCATTCGATATTGATGAACTTATAAGCAAGCTACTTCGTACTGTGATTTTTAGTGTTCAATAAGTAAAGATATAAGACCAAATAACCATAGTAATTACAATGACTAATGGTGATAAAAACTCTAGCACACTGAACAGAGTTATTAGTTTTAACCCCTTATCAAATAAACATAATTGGGGTTTTCATTTTTTAGGTAAGAGAGGAAGCCATGCTCAACATTGCTTTTTTTAGCTCAAAATCATACGACGAAAAATCATTCAACCTAGCGAAAGGCAAACTCAACGCTGAGTTTCATTTCCATGATTTTCGCCTCACTACAACCACAGCGAAAATGGCGCACGACAATGAAGTGGTGTGTGCATTTGTAAATGACGACTTATCACGAGACGTGTTAGAGATTCTTGCACAAGGCGGCACTAAGCTGATTGCGATGCGTTGTGCAGGCTTTGATAAAGTCGACCTAGACGCAGCCAAAGAGTTTGGCCTGCAAGTGGTTCGCGTTCCGGCTTATTCACCAGAATCGGTAGCTGAACACACGGTCGGCATGATGATGTGTTTGAACCGTAAACTGCACAAGGCATACCAACGTACTCGTGATGCGAACTTCTCCCTTGAAGGGTTAGTAGGCTTTAACTTCCACGGTAAAACCGTTGGTGTAATCGGTTCAGGTAAGATTGGCTTAGCAACCATGCGTATTCTGAAAGGTTTGGGCATGAACATCCTATGTTACGACCCGTATCCAAATCCATTAGCCGTTGAACTAGGTGCTAAATACGTTGAACTGGATGAGCTTTATCAAGAGTCTGACGTGATTTCTTTGCACTGCCCTATGAGTAAAGAAAACTACCATCTATTAGATGCGACTGCATTTGAGAAAATGAAAAATGGCGTGATGATCGTCAACACTAGCCGCGGTGAACTGCTAGATTCAACTGCAGCTATTGAAGCGCTTAAGCAGAGTAAGATTGGCGCGCTTGGCCTTGATGTTTACGACAACGAGAAAGAGCTGTTCTTCCAAGACAAGTCTAACGATGTGATTGTGGATGACGTATTCCGTCGCCTATCTGCTTGTCACAACGTGCTGTTCACAGGTCACCAAGCTTTCTTAACCAAAGATGCTCTGTTCAACATCGCCAATACAACCCTAACCAGCGTTGATGCTTTCTTTGCAGGCAACACCAGCGGCAATGAACTGGTTTAATAGCTGAGTTGCTCTTAGATTAAATATGAAGCCACGCTAGCCCAAAAAATGAACTCGCGTGGCTCTTTCGTCTATTTAATACGTCTTAGTTCACTGTCTTCAAATGTCTTGACCTTCTGATGATAAAACCAATCATTTGGTAGCGCTTCACAGTGCTTTTTCAACTGAAAAGTCGTTGTAATGACATTATTCAGATAGTAAAAAATCTCACCTATTTATAGTCTATTGATAATAAACAGAACAAGTTTTGTACTTAAGTCTATATTGTTACTCCAAATCAAAACTGAACTTCTAGCCTTTGACAGCACCGGACGTTAGACCTGCAATCAGCTGTCGAGAACTGATAGCAAACAAGATCATCAATGGTAAAACCGCGACCGCAATACCAGTAAACATCGCGCCGTAAGGGATAAGCGCCGTACTGCCTTGCAGTGAACGAAGGGCTAGTGGAAGCGTGAACATCTCCATGTCGTTCATAACAACAAGTGGGCCCATAAAGTTGTTCCATTGGCCAATGAATGTCACCAGACCTAATGTTCCCAATGCTGGTGTGATCAAAGGAATAATGATTCTGAAGAAAATCGAGAATTCACCACACCCATCCATACGAGCCGCTTCAATCAACTCTCTTGGAATTGCAGAGCTGATGTATTGACGCATAAGGAAGATCCCCATCGCACCCACCGCCATTGGAATATATAGCGCTTTTGGTGTGTTCATCCAGCCTAACCAAGACATGATCAAAGCGGTAGGAATCATACTTAAGAACGCTGGCAGCATCATCGTAGCCATTACAAACACGAACAGACGGTTCTTATGTTTAAACTCGAACATTGCGAACGCATAACCTGCCAATGAACAGAACAGTAGATTCAATATCGTCGTAATCAGTGCGATGTAGAATGACCAACCTAAATTCTTCCAAAAGTGCGGAAGATAACCGATCAGAGCGTTAAGGTTCACGCCCAGCTGATCACCAAACCACATTGGCGGTGGGACAGAAAGAATCGCTTGGTTATCGTGAGTCGCAAAGATGAAGATAAAGTAAAACGGTATCAGCATCATCAACGCGCCCATTATGACAAATCCGTACGCGACAAGCTCACTAAGTGTAAATTTGATTTTCATGATTAGCTCTCGCTCTCTTTATCAGCAAAGATTTTGTTATTACCCCACGTAAGGGCCGCAATTATTAAGAATAAGAACCAAGATATTGCTGACGCTGTACCAAAATCACCCTCTTGGAATGCAGTGATGTACATGTGCATCGCGGCCGATTTTGCAGCTTGGTCGATACCACCAGTACCATCGGTAATAATGAATGGTTCTTCAAAGATCTGTAGGCTACCGATAATGGAAAGCGTAACTGCAAAGAACATCATTGGCTTAAGCATAGGCAGCGTAATGTAGAAGAACTGCTTAAGCTTGGTTGCCCCATCAATCGTTGCTGCTTCATAAAGATCTTTAGGAATTGTCTGCATTGCTGATAAGTACAAAATGGTATTCCAACCAACATAGCGCCAGAAAACAACAAACGACACCATCGTCTTAGTGTATTCAGGCTGATTCCAGTCAATATTTTCCGTTGGGAATAAGATCGCAAACGGTTGGAAGTCACCAATGCTGATCGTACCGATAGAGGTCAACATCATGTTGATCAAGCCATAGTCACGAGAGAATAGCGTAGTAAAGATCATCGCTACCGCTACCGTCGAAGTAATGTATGGCAAGAAATACAAACCCATGATGGTATTACGACCACGCTTGAAAGCGGTATGGATAAAGAATGCTAAAGGAATCGCCACTAAGTGCTGTGGAATACCCGAAGCAAGTGCCATCCAAAACGTGTTGTATAGAGATGTATGGAACCAATCATCACCAAGAGTAAAGATGTAGTTCTCAAGCCCTACCCACTCCATTGCACCAAATCCTGCTGCTGGCTCCCAGTAGTGGAACGATAGAAACAGAGAGAACAACATTGGGAATAAACCAAAAATTGCAAATACGATAAAGAATGGGCTGATGAATACGTACGGTATCCACTTGTGGCTATTGGCCTTTAGCTTCTCTATCCGAGAGACAGTTTGTACAGGCTCACTTTTAGTTATAATAGCGTCAGACATAATTACCCCTGCGCAGTGCCAGTAATTGTAAGACCTTCTAGGTCAAACAGGTGTGTACGGTTTAGGTCGAAGTAAAGTTCGATTTGCTGATTTTCTAACTCTTCTAAGCCCGTTGGAGATTCAACTTCCGCCAGAATATTTTGTCCGTCCAAAGAACAGTGAAGGTGGTAATTTGAACCCAGAAGCTCAACCATATTAACGGTGACTGTTAAGGTACCAATATTGTCAGACTGAACCGTTTGACGATTTAGATAGAAATCACTTGGGCGAATACCATATTCGATATCAAATGTTGGCAAATCGTGTGTTTTATTTAACGTAACGGTTTGCTCACCCACTGTCACAATCGTGTCATCTGATGACGTTGCTCGTGCAGAAAGAATGTTCATCTCTGGCGCGCCAATGAATGTCGCCACAAATTTACTGCAAGGCGATTCAAAGATTTCTTTTGGTGTACCTACTTGCGAAACATAACCATCTTTTAAGATAACGACTCGGTCAGCTAAGCTCATTGCTTCAACCTGATCGTGAGTAACATACAGTGTCGTAGTTTTAATCTTCTTATGCATTGCTTTAATCTCAGCACGCATGGTTCCACGAAGTTTAGTATCAAGGTTAGACAGTGGTTCATCAAACAAGAATACCGATGGCACTCGAACCATTGCACGCCCCATAGCAACACGCTGGCGTTGACCACCAGAGAGTGCTTTTGGGTAGCGCTTCAACAAAGGGGTAAGCTCTAACGATTCAGCTACTTCTTTAACGTGTTCAGCGATGACTTCTTTTTTAACACCGGCCATTTTCATTGGGAAACCGATGTTTTTTTCCACTGTCATGTGCGGATACAGCGCGTAGCTTTGGAACACCATCGCAGTGTCGCGATCTTTTGGATGAAGATCATTCACCAAACGATCACCAATTCGAATATCGCCTGAAGTAATGTCTTCTAGACCAGCAAGCATACGAAGTGTCGTTGATTTTCCGCAACCAGATGGGCCAAGAAAAACCACAAACTCACCATTATCGATATGAAGATCGAATTGCTTAACTACTTGCGTTTGACCGTACGCTTTTTTTACGTTTTCGAAAGTAACGGAACTCATTATTTGTACCTTTAGAAAAGTGGAACTTGCTAGCGAGAAACGCGGCTACAAGAGTCGTAGCCGCAAAGTTTATTTATTTTTAAATTAACGACGAGCGCGACGCTTAATCAATTTAGCTGCATCTGACAACGCTTTATCGATATCGACGTTATGGTTAATCACTTTTTCAAATGCATCATCAATAATGCGCTCTGCAATTGGGTCGTGACGGTGAGCTGAAATAGCAGGAATACGCTCTGCCGATTCACGCCAGATCAAGCGCGCTTTCTGATTACCAAGAATGGTCATCTCTTCGTTCATTTCAGGCGCTTGTTGCGCTTCAACAGAAGAAGGGAATGTACCGAACTCTAGTGCTGCAACCTGAGTTTCAACGCGATCAGACATGTACTTAATGAATGTCCACGCTTCTTCTTTATGCTCAGCTCGTGCTGGAATTGATAAGAATGTTCCACCCCAGCTTGCGTAAGTGCCACCTGGTAGTTGCGCAGTACGCCAATAATCAGTATCAGGCGAGATAAAGTCACGAATGTGTCCAACAAACCAAGACCCGAACATTTGAGTCGCGATATCACCACGGCGCAGACCTTCGTTCCACTCGGTACTCCACTGGTTTACTTCTGCAGACAAGTCGTTATCAAACAGCTCTTTGCCGACACGGAACGCTTCTTTGAAACGGTCACTTTCAACTAAGATCTTATTGTCTTCACCAAAATAAACGGACTGACCTTCGTCTAAACCGCTTCGTAGTACAATTTTCATTGCTGTCGAAGCATTATCAACAATGTAGCTGCCGTTGTTCTCTTTTAGCTTTTTGCCCATTTCGACAAAGCTATCCCAATCTTTCAGCATCTCTTCAGCGCTAATTCCTGCTGATTCCAACACATCAGAACGGTAAAAAATCGTGCCCGGACCAATATCCACAGGAATAGCCACTTGCTCACCGCGGTTATTTTTACCTAGTGGTACAGTAAATGGTGAGAATCTCTCGGCGAAACTACCCGCATTATAAGGGGCTTGGTTTAGATCTTCTAAGCCACCAGCATTTGCTAAACGACCAATGAAGCCCACTTCTAGTGCAGCAACATCAGGTACGTTAGCGCCTGTAGACAGTGATGTTGTCAGAGCGGTGTGGTGATCTTGGAACGACAGCGATCGTAGGTTAATTTTGATGTTCGGATATTGTTTTTCAAAATCAGGCGTAATCAAGCGAACAACTTGGTCATAGTTTGCAAATGCAGCGACATTAAGTGTCACTTGCTCTCCAGCAAGCGCAGCCGTAGAAAATAGAGCCGCAGCGATAACGCCAGATACAGTGCTTAATTGTAACTTTTTCATACCTATCCTTATTGTTTGTAGAGTATTCGGCTTTAACACCGTATTAGCTATTAAGAGCGTCAACAGAAATAATCTTCATATCAGTAAAGTGAACAGGGCCTAATGAGTTATAGAACCCAATTCCACCGCATTTGAATGTCTCTGGCATCGCTGCGTCTTTAACACTAAAGGTATCAACACCATTTATTGAACATTCAAAATGGTCATCTACAGCCTTGACCTTAAACTCATAAGCATTATGCGGTTGCCACTCAAACGGGGCGACAGCGATAATACGAGATTCACCAAATGATTCATGCATCAAAATCGCGGTGTCATCTTTTGTCAGTTCTATTCGGTAATAACGTGTGAGGCCGAGGTAGCGAACGATAGGACCAAACGCATTTTTTGTTTGCGGTACCAAGCGAATGCTCAGTTCATAGTCTTCAAAATCTTGGCTACCAAATGCGAATACACCAGGGTCTGTGATGTCATCATTTACGAAACGGTAGATGTCTTGATTATCAAACTTGATTTTGGTGTCCATCGTATTAATGAAACTACTTTCCCAAATTTCATGGTGCGGCGTATTATCAAAACCAATCGTCTGAGTCGGCGTACCTGTCCAGTCTAGAGAGTGAAGCTTGATTTGACCGTGTTGCGAGCTTTCTATAGTACCGGTAATCTCGATGCCAATATTCGCAATCATCTTGAAGTTAGCCTGAGGAATCGCCCATTGAAGGCTATTTCGCTCACCAGCATTTAATCGCACAAACTCGCTTGAAACTGTCGTGATGTTTAGCGCTGTATCGTACATTTCGATAAACAAACGAACATCAACGTCAGCATTTGCTTCTTTTGTAAGTTCAAGTTCCGCGACAACATCTTGACCAGGGTAAAGCGTTGGGCTGCCAACAACATGGTAAGATGATTCGTTAACCTTGCATTCTTTGTCTGTATGCGTGGCTGTTTTGACTTTCAGTGGAACACCGGAAATCAGATTTTTGTAATCAATCGTCAATGCACTATCTGGATTAGACAGTGCCGCTGTTCTTACATGGTTATGTTTGCTGTCTAATTGGAAGCCTTGGACTGCGCCCGGAAGAGAGAAGTGGAAACGCGGTTTTTTCGGTAGTGTTTCACCGGTATGCCAGCGGACAACCAATTCCATCATTTTGTCTGCTTCACGCAGCGCATCTGAAATATGTTCATGAATGTGAGCTGTAGGTAACAAGATACGATCAGCAACAGGACCACGCCAGTCATAACCGTCATTAATACTGTCTAGGTCTAAACGAATGCCGTTAATACAACCAACGTTTGCTGCATTACAGTCTGTATCCCACCCTGCGGTATTAACAATCATCATCGCTTTGTGGAAGTTGTCTTGTCCATAAAGTAGAGAAAGGATGATCAATCCATGATTAGGAACAACATGGCATGTACCGTCAAATTTATCGTAGCCATACTTTTCGCGAAGTTGAGTAAAAGCGTAGCGCCAATCCTGTGGGTTTTCACTGTGCCATTGGCGCACATCTGCAATGACTTTTTGGATGATACTGTCTTGGCTAATATGACTCAGTGCCGAATCAATCAATGTATCTAGATTCGTTTCGTTAAATGCTAAGGATTCGATCACAGCAATAACAACTGCAGCGTCAACCGAAGCACCATCGTGGCTAACTAAACCAGCTTCACGAGCCATATTTGCTGCTCTATCCGGCATATTTGGGTTAAGCATTCCCCAACCGTCAATGAAGATTTGAGCGCCAATTTGCTCCGCGACTGTTTGTCCGTTCGTTTTGATTGAACCACTTTTTGGGGCTGGAATACCATTTTTTAGATTTTGCCAAGCTGTATGCTCAGTTGATTGACCATACCCGCCCCACCAAAGAACGGTTTTCCCTTTGATCAGGATATCTAACCAAGTTTGACCGATATGTACTGAAGAGAAGTCCTTACGAAATAAATGATCTTCTAGAGCATGAGTGAACATAAATGTACCGGTAATATCATCATCGCTACAAATCAAAGGGTGATTGACTTCTTCGTTTACATAGCAATTGATATCGCCAAAGGTTTTACTTATTTGACTATAATCCCAACCCTCGAAAGGCCTTCCAACATATACACCGACAATCTTACCTAGTATTCCAGAATATATTTTACGGTATAAACCTTTGCTATACATCATACCTCCAACGCTATTAATATTATTGTTACTTTATATTTAAGGAAGCAATAAAGAACTTCTCATCTGATGCGGATGATACAGAGTTATACCTCTATAAATTGTGATCCAAGCACTAAAATTTATTCTCGAGCCATTTACACCATCAAAAAACAATTCACAGTAAACAACTGATAAATAACAATTAAAATCAATTAAAACTGAATGATTTCACGCATTATTGGTTGAAAACGATTTACGTCACGCTAATACGGCCTATATTTGAACAAAATTCATACAACTTCATAATTCACATCACTCGCAATTATCCACCATCGCTAACCTCGTACTAGAAGAATAATAAATTTCACAATAAATCACTGAATTTATATAACAAAATATTGATAGCATAAAAACAATTCATGGAATCATACTAAAATGTGTACCGAATTTAGTTTTGAGTAATATAAAACATTGAGTCATAAGAACAAGATCACGATCACAAACAAAAGAGGAATTTCAAAGGTAGTATCCGCCGTATTAGAAATCCATCAATTTATATTATTTAGGTGTTTATAATGACAATTAAAAATAGTCTTCCTTATTTTAAGGATTGGCCAACGATTGAATCAGCTATTAAGAAAGATCCTATTATTGAAGATAAAATAATTGAAATTCTTCAACAAATGACACTAGAAGAAAAAGTTGGACAGATGATCCAACCTAACCTGCGTGAAGTGACACCTGAAGAAGTGTACGAATATAAACTCGGTTCGATTCTTAACGGTGGCGGCGCTTGGCCAAACGAAAACAAACATGCTTCTGCTCAAGATTGGGCTGATTGCGCAGATACGTTCTGGGAAGCAACAGAAAAAATGTTTGAAGGTCGTGGCTTTAGAATACCTTTTGTATGGGCAACCGATGCGGTTCATGGTCACAACAACGTATTCGGGTCAACAGTCTTTCCTCATAACATCGGATTGGGATGTGCTCGAGATCCTGAACTAATCCATAGTATTGGTGAAGTAACCGCTCGTGAAGTTGTAGCAACCGGCCTTGATTGGACATTTGCACCAACCGTAGCAACACCACGTGATTATCGTTGGGGCCGCGTTTATGAAGGTTACTCTGAAGATCCTGCAGTGACCTTCGAGTATGCCGCGAAAATGGTACAGGGCTTACAAGGTGACGCGGAGCAATTAAAAAGCGAGGAACGTGTTCTTTCAAACGTTAAGCACTTTGTCGGTGACGGTGGTACACGCACAGGTATCGATCGTGGTGTAAATGGCTACAGTGAAGAGCTCCTGATCAACATCCATGCGATGGGTTACTTTAGTGGCCTAGAAGCAGGTGCACAGGTGGTCATGTCTTCTTTCAATAGCTGGGAAGATAATGCGAACTATGACCATTCACCTGAACAAGGTGAAGAATACAACCTAAAAATTCACGGAAGTAAGTACCTGCTTACCGACGTACTTAAAGAAAAAATGGGCTTTGATGGCCTAATTGTTACCGATTGGAACGGCCATGCAGAGGTAAGTAAGTGTACCGATACTGACGCCGTTTACGCGATTAATGCGGGAAATGATGTTCTTATGGTTCCAGTTCGTGAACACTGGAAAGGGGTAATAAAATCAACCTTGTCAGCAGTAAATAGCGGCGTTATTTCTATGGCTCGTATTGACGATGCCGTTACCCGCATTCTGCGTGTGAAAATGCGTGCTGGATTATGGAATAAGCCTCGCCCTAGCCTACGCCAATTTGCTGGAAAACAAGCGCAACTTGGTGCTCAATCTCACCGTAAGATTGCCCGTGAGTCTGTGCGTAAATCTCTTGTCTTGCTTAAAAACAACAATGATATTCTTCCTCTATCTCGTGACCAGAAAATCATTCTAACCGGCAGCGCTGCTAACGATTTACAAAAACAATCCGGTGGTTGGAACCTAACCTGGCAAGGGGATGAAAATACACTCGACGATTTCCCTGGTGCAACAACCGTTAAAATGGCACTTGAAGCTGAACTTGGAACAGAGAACGTAACCTTTGACCTAGATTTAAGTTCAAATATTAAAGCAGGTGATGTCGCTGTCGTTGTGTTTGGCGAAGATCCTTACGCTGAAATGATGGGAGATATCAAAGCGTGGCAATCGCTGGAGTTTTCAAAGCTCAAACGCAGCTATAGATCGGATTGCGAGAAAGTCGCTAAATTAAATAAGCAGGGCGTTAAAGTCATTAGCATTTTCTTTAGTGGTCGTCCTCTTTACCTCAACGAAGAAATCGCTCAATCAGAAGCATTCGTAGCCGCTTTCCTTCCTGGTAGCGAAGGCATGGGTATCACCGATGTCCTCATTCGTGATGAAAATGACAATATTCGTTATGACTTTGTTGGTCAACTTTCATACTCTTGGCCAAACAAAAAGCGCAGTGTGACAGTTAACCGCATTCCACAGCACATACCTAACTATGTTTGCCCAGAGAACGAGCAAGATCCAAACGGTGAACACGCTCCACTGTTCGAATACGGATACGGCCTTAACTATACTGATCGTAAGCAAACACGCGACCTTGATAACATTGAACTGGATATTGATGTTGTAAACCAAACAGAAACGGCAACTGAATCTAAGCATCTGTACGGGGTTCGTTCAAACATTGGCGACTACAACTTAAAAATCTCAGACCTCGGACATTGGATCGGTTCTGAAGTTTCAAGAAACAACCCAATGGCGATTGAAGCGATTAACACCGAACCCTATAACTATGAACAGCAACAAGATGCGATTAAGGTCAACTTTAATGAGCAATTTGGCGCGACGTATATCCAAGTCGGAGACGGTTCGGTAGAAGATTTCTCTCAATATCGTAACGGGTCAATTACCTTTGAAATTAAAGTAAAAGAGGCACCAACCGAGCCTGTTAAATTGTCACTACAGAAATGGACTAAGAACGAAGAGCCAATTGGAGTCGCATCTGTTGATATTACTGAGCTATTAATTGAAAGCGATGATTTTATTAAAGTCTCTGTTCCTTGTCAGGACTTTATCGACCAAGGTGTTGACTTACGATATTTAGATACACCATTTATGCTGTATACAAAAGGTAAGCTTAATGTTGTCCTTGCAAATATCTCATGGAATGCCTAATAATTTAACTTCTGTCACATGTAATTTTTTATAATTAAAAAAAAGCCCACAAAAATACGTGGGCTTTTATTTTCCTTGACAAAAAAATAGAAAAAACAGTTCAATAAATATATTGACCCTCATCTCACATAGAGAAACAGTCATGAAACCAAGCAAGGGAGATTTAATTTATTACAATAAAAACATAAAGTTAACCATGAACCATTTTGATATGGTAAATATAAAGCCATTTTAAAAACTCTATTCTCCTCACATTAAACCACCTATAACAAAATATAGAATACTTCCATCCAATCAGTAGGGTTAGCCGATAAAAAAACAGGCTTAAACACTGACAATAATTAATAAAATATTTTCTTAATTAGTCCTTTAATAAATATAGGTATAAAATGAAATTTAAACCAACTAAAATAACCTTAGCTTGTGGTGCAATGCTTTTCACATCAAGTGCAATGGCAACCTCTGATATTGATTTCTTTGGTTACATGCGTGCTGGTGCTCATATTTCACCAAACAGCAGTAACGGAAATGGTCACCCTGATTACATATCCGCTGAAGGTGCCGCGGGTAAATATCGCTTAGGTAACGAAGACGATTGGCTAGAGTTTGGTCTTAA
The DNA here is from genome assembly GCF_002872555.1 of Vibrio sp. 10N.286.55.E10. Taxonomy (NCBI): domain Bacteria; kingdom Pseudomonadati; phylum Pseudomonadota; class Gammaproteobacteria; order Vibrionales; family Vibrionaceae; genus Vibrio; species Vibrio sp. 10N.286.55.E10. Next base: position 371,902 of record NZ_MCSD01000035.1, on the reverse strand, counting down.
ATCAGATCTTTTCTCTGAAGGTAGTCAACGCGGAGAAATTGGCGTCATGATAGGTTCTTGGCATGATGTTCAAGAGTTTGGTGGTGGCATCTCTGACTCTTTCGATGTGATGCAAGTTTGGGGACAACTGCACGGTGTGTTCGGCAGCGACGTAACAAGTATGTGGGCGGGTAAACTCTACCCACGTTCTATTGCTGATGACATGCTAGATTACGAGTATTGGGATAACTACGGCCGTGGCTTTGGTCTTCGTGACATCGAATTGCCAGGTATGTTGATGGATGTCACTTATAACTACAACAACGGCGAGATGACAAACCCCGGTGATACACCAGCAGAAGATAAGCGATTCATTACCGCTGTCCACCTTCCAGAGCTGCGTGTTCATAACATCGAAGTACCGGGCGGTAAGCTAGCACTTGGTGTTAACCTTGCTAGTGTCGTTGATGATGAAGTTTTAAAAGAGACCGTCACGAACGCTCAAACGACCGGTTACATGTTAACGGCTTCTCACCGCGGTAACTTTGCGGGTTTTGATAACATCTTAACGTTGCAATATACCGACGGTATTGGTGTTGCTGGTTGGTCTGGAACTCAGATCGTTAACGTTGAAGCACCTGGCAGCAGTGTTCGACTGTTTAACCACGGTAACTACACATTCCACGACAAGTGGAGCGCTGGCTATTCTATTGCATTCGAAGACATTGACATGGACTTTGATAACAAAGATGGCAAAGAATGGTTCAATGCGGGTATTCGCCCACGCTACAACTGGAGCTCGTTCACTCAAACTGAGGTAGAACTTGGTTACCAACAAGCAAAATCAAAGACTTATGATGGTACAAATACATCAGCTAAAGCGACACTTTCTCAAAAATTCCATTTTGGTGATGTACCTCATATCCGCTTATACGTAACATACGCAGAGAAAGACACGCATTGGAGCGAAGTCTCTTTTGGCGAGCACTCTTCCGTAGCAAACGACAAGTTCGACTCTGTTAGCTTCGGCGCTCAGTTTGAAGCTTGGTGGTAATAAGTAACCCCATCTTGATTTTCTGCCTAGTCCATAGGGCATATTAAAAAGAAAAGGCAGCTACTTTTCTAAGTAGCTGCCTTTTTATCTCTGCCAAAGTCTAAAATATTCAGTCTAGGTGGACTCTCGAATAATAAGCTGCATTGTTGGCATCTTATATTTCGGTTTATTACCTGATATCAGATCCAATATGTATGCTATGGATAACTCGCCCATTTTCTCAAAAGGTAACCGAACAGTGGTAAGCGGTGGGACGGTATAACTTGAAAGTGGCATATCATCATACCCTATTAGAGCCACATCTTTAGGTACGTATAGTCCCTCTCGATAGAGACCGTGCATGGCACCAAATGCACTTTCATCATTACAAGCAAATATTGCTGTGAACTCATGATTATTAGAGACAAGTTGACGAACAGCTTGGCTACTTTTTTCTGAGTCAAAATCACCCCAAGTGACTAAATCATGCTCCACTGATAGCCCTGCACTTTCCATTGCCCTAACAAAACCAGAGTAACGAGCATCTGCATCGCTGTTATCTTTCGGCCCTCTAAGATGTACGATATTTCGATGACCTTTTTGAATCAAATGGTTTACAGCTAAATAGGCTCCCAGTTCATTATCCATGCTTAATTGCGGTAACTTTTTTTTGCCATGATTATTTGTCGATAATGCCGGTGTTCCAAAGATTAATGTTGGAGCACCTTTTAATAACTGACTTATTTCCTTCTCGCTTAGAAATGAGCCAATAACGATCATGCCATCCACTTTTTTAGCAACCATATCTTTAAGGATTCGACGCTCACGATCAATGTCGTAATTACTCACTTCTACATTAATTCGATAAACATGTTTTGATACCGCTCGATTCATTCCTGAAAATATACTGGTTACGTGATTGCTATCGTAACTAGGTGAAAGAACACCAATAACCATTGTTCGAGCCGCGGCTTGAGTATGAGGTTTCTTTTGTTCATATCCAAGTTCACTCATTGCATTTTCAATAGCCTGAACTTTTTCCTTTTCAATAAATGAACTGCGATTAAGATATCTCGAAACAGTACTAGGTGAAACGTTAGCGTGCGTAGCTATCATTCTAGATGTTACTTTTCCCATATTTTCATACCCCTAATAAATCATTAGTACCAACACACTAATCGTTATAGATCATATTAATATTCACTCCATAAAATCCAATCCAAAATCACAAAATATAGTTCTCTGACAAATAAATGACTTTATTGATTTTATAAAACAAATAAAGTCATAAACCATATAAATGCTTAATAAGGATTATCGCAATGCCAATGATAAAAAGTCGATTATTTATAACTTAATCGACGCGGCAGCTAAACGCAGAAATGACAATCCTCGGAATCCAAACCATAAACGCCTTTGCGAATGGCCAGATGCTCCGCACCTGCCTTCACGCCCATATGATAACCTGCGTCCAGAACAGTTTGATCCATGGTTAATCGCTTAACCGCGAACGCTTCTGGCGGCGCTATCACTTTAATGGTCGCATCTTTTGGAGGGTTACGAATGAACTCCAGAGACTGGTTGTAGTTTTCAGCACGCACTGCCATCGATTCTGCAATGTTAGGGAATTTCTTTAATAGTTTTTTCAGCATCCATTGGTGCTTTTGAGGCTTCATTCGGTAACTCAAAGGATGAGAAAGAATCACGGTAATGTCTCGTGCACCACGACGGTATGCTTCGCGAACCGGAATTGAATCCGCTACGCCACCATCGGTATAACAACCACCAGAGAAGCACGGTGTTTCACGGTAAGCGATAGGTAGAGCCGTTGTTGCTTCAACCACGTTAGAAAGGTTTTCAGGCTTGATATGGTAGTAGTCTGCACTGCCAGTATCGACGTTAGTTACAGCAGCAATTAAAGGAACACTTGAGAACAGCTGACCGTAATCAAGCGGATAACGTTGGTTAGATTCATCCCACAACCACTTAACGTCGACCAAATTGCCACCTTTAGCAAAGCGAGCAGGGTTAAAAAACGTCTTATCGGTCGCCATGGTAGTAATCACGTTATAACTACGCTTCGGTGCTTGAGATGAGTAACCAACAAGGTTCGACACGCCCGCAGATACGCCAATAGCAAAATCATAGGGACGGAAATCGTCTTGCATAAAGGCGTCCAACACTCCGGCTGCGAAGATGCCTCTCATTGCCCCACCTTCAACGATTAATGCGCTTTTACTCATCTCAAACTCTATTACTTTATAAACTGATAGCTGTAGGATAATCCCGTCCATTTTATAAAGATAATGGGATGTGTTTATCAATTCGATAGGTAAAAACTATCAATAGAAATGGTGCTAATTTTCAAGTAACTGATACTACTTACATGACTCACCTAATACACAGCATGATCAAAAAAGGCCGCTGAGTGATTAACTCAGCGGCCTTCTGACTATTTAAGCGAGTTTATTGATTACGACTTAAATTCGCTCACATCGATTTCAAGCAATTTACCAATGCCTTCACCGTATGCAGGGTCAGCTTTGTAACAGTGTCTTAGGTGACGAAGTTGAATCTCTTTAGGAACGCCGCCTAGGTTACGGGCAGTGTTATCAAACAGAATCGCTTGCTTCTCTGGCGTCATCAGACGGAACAAGTCACCCGGTTGCGAGAAGTAATCTTCATCTTCGCGGTGATCCCAGTGCGCCGCTGCGCCATCTAGGTTCAATGCTGGTTCAGCGAAATCAGGTTGCTCAGCCCATTGACCTTCGTTGTTTGGCTCATAACCCAATGTGCTACCGAAATTACCATCAACACGCATCGCACCATCACGGTGGTAGCTGTGTACTGGGCAACGAGGTGCGTTCACTGGGATATGCTGATGGTTAACACCCAAACGGTAACGCTGCGCATCACCATAAGCAAACAAACGACCTTGCAGCATCTTGTCTGGTGAGAAGCTGATACCCGGAACCACGTTGGCAGGGTTGAATGCCGACTGTTCAACTTCAGAGAAGAAGTTTTGCGGGTTACGGTTCAATTCAAACTCACCCACCTCAATTAACGGGTAATCCGCGTGTGGCCAAATCTTAGTCAAATCGAACGGGTTGTATGGCACTGTCGCTGCATCCGCTTCTGGCATCACTTGCACTTTCAACGTCCATTTAGGGAAGTCTTGGTTGTCAATACTGTCTAACAAGTCGCGCTGGTGACTTTCACGGTCATCGCCGATCACTTGTGCCGCTTCTGCATCAGACAAGTTCTTAATACCTTGCTGAGATTTGAAGTGGAATTTAACCCAGAAACGTTCGTTATCTGCGTTAATAAAGCTGAATGTGTGGCTACCAAAACCGTGCATATGACGGTAAGTCGCAGGGATACCACGATCACTCATCACAATCGTGATTTGGTGAAGCGCTTCAGGTAGAGAGGTCCAGAAATCCCAGTTGTTCTTCGCGCTGCGCATGTTGGTGCGTGGGTCACGTTTCACCGCGTGGTTTAGATCTGGGAACTTAAGAGGATCACGAAGGAAGAATACTGGCGTGTTGTTACCCACCATATCCCAGTTACCTTCTTCAGTATAAAACTTCAATGCAAAGCCGCGAATATCACGCTCAGCATCGGCAGCACCGCGCTCACCCGCTACAGTCGTAAAACGGGCAAACAAGTCGGTCTTTTTACCTACTTCAGAAAACAGCTTTGCCTTGGTGTATTTGGTGATGTCATGCGTAACAGTAAATGTACCGTAGGCACCAGAACCTTTCGCGTGCATGCGACGCTCTGGAATCACTTCACGATCAAAGTGAGCCAATTTCTCTAAAAACCAAACATCTTGTAGAAGCTGTGGGCCACGTTTGCCCGCCGTTTGAACATTCTGGTTATGAGCAACAGGACAACCCGCAGCTGTAGTTAGTTTTTTACTCATGGTCTATTCCTTAAGGTAAAAGATATCGCATCGTTGCCATATCTTCGATTAAAGTGGATTCAGTACTTTAAAAACCACTAAAATAATATGGATAAAGAATAGACCTGAGTGACTAGAAAATATAATCGTTTATATTTATCGTTGCTATCTATGAAACCTATCGAACAGGTGAGTTAACTAAGCCTTTGTATCACCGAACTTTATTTAAGAATTACATGGCCTAACCTCAGAGTTGAGGCAATGTTCCTCGCCGTTCTGGTTAGGTTCAATTCAGCTTCTCGTAGTACTTGCTCGAGTGGCTGAGGAGAGCGCACTGTTCCGAACAAGCTGCTCATTTCACCATATAAGGCTTCGACTTCAGTGCCCAAAGATCCTGCAATCCCTATCGTCGGAATGCCTTGCAAGCTCGCACGTTTAGCAATGCCATAAGGCGTTTTTCCTTGAAGGGTTTGATTGTCCATCTGACCTTCGCCGGTAATCACAAGGTCTGCGCCTTTCAATACTTCATCGGCTTGTAAAACATCGAGTACCATCTCAATGCCCGGTTTAATCTGCATATTGAATAGCAAGCCAAGTCCCATCGGCGTACCACCAGCCGCGCCATAACCCGTGCGCTTGTGAACGGATTCATCGCCACTAACACAACCTTGCGCTTCAGCTACTTGAGCAAAGTTCGCAAGCGCCTGATCCAGCATCACAACTTGTTCTGGGCTTGCGCCTTTTTGTGGGCCGAATATATGGCTGGCACCATTATCGCCACACAGTGGATTATCCACATCGCACGCCACAATCAATTCGATATCAGCACAGCGTGAATCTAGATCGGTAAGATCGATAGATGCTAAATCAGCTAGCGCAGCGCCACCTCGGCTGAGTTCTTGCCCTGCACGATCAAGCAATCTACCACCTAACGCTTGTACAATTCCTGCACCACCATCATTGGTCGCACTGCCACCCAAGCCAAGAATGATCGTTTGAACGCCCTGCTGCATCGCTTCTAAAATGAGCTGACCTGTACCAAATGAAGAGGCTACCAATGGATCACGCTGCTCTGGTGTTAACAATTCCAAGCCTGATGCGGCAGCAATCTCAATCAGTGCAGTTTTTTTCTGATTGCTTGCGGATGGCTCAAGTATCGCCCACTCCGCGTTTACAAGTGCCCCCAACGGCCCTTCTACTTGGTGGCTTCGCTTCTGTCCTGCTAAACCTTGCAACAACACATCTACCGTACCTTCACCACCATCGGCCAGAGGTAAAGTCACATAGTCAGCGTCAGGAAAGATTTCACGAAAACCCTTTTCAATACACGCCGCCACCGATACCGCCGATAAAGATTCTTTAAACGAGTCTGGTGCAATAACAATTTTCATACTGATAAATCCAAGGAAATAATAATTTTGATAGGCTGTCGATCCAAAAATGCCCCTATGTCAGATTAGCAAGCCAATCAAGCAATAGGGGCAGTATATAAAGGTAAGCGGTATTAGTTAGTAACAGCTGCCTTTACTTGTGATTTCTCTTTGCTTTTTAGCCAGATAAATACTGCTGCTAAAACTGCAATTGGAATCAATGGATCAATCAGTGTACCGCCTTTACCAAACACCAAGTTTAGAACCATGATGATGCTTGCACCAATCGCCCATGCGATAGTTGAAGACACAGACCAGATCTTGATTTGGTCTGCTAGTTCAGTAATCCCTAGCGTACGGTTGATGATGTGGAAGTACGAATCGTTCAAATGAGAGAAGCCAACCGGGCCTACCGCACATGCAAGTGCTACGAATACTGGGTCTAGACCTAACGTTTCAACCAATGGCAGCGTCATCGTTGCTGCAACCATCATAGATGCCGTTGCTGAACCTTGGATTAGACGAAGCATTGAAGCAATGGCTAGTGGTACAAGTAGAGGTGGAATACCGCTGCTCGCGATAGCTTCTGCAACTTGAGGACCAGCACCAGATGCTTTAAGTACTGCACCCATTGCGCCACCACAGCCAGTTACCACAAGAATTAGACCTGTTGTAGATAACGCGTCATCCATTGAGCTAACCATGTCTTTACGTTCAATGTGACGAGTAAGACCGTATAGCGCCATAAGAACACCGATACCAACAGCAACCACTGGGTTACCAATTAGTGAAATAACGGTATGCATTGCAGTGTCACCTTGGCCAACAAGCGTGTTGATTAAGATGAATGCGATTGGTAGAAGGATTGGACCAAATGATAAGAAGTTACTTGGTAGCTCTTTGTCATCTGTCTCTTTTACTTTCTCTAGGTTTGCCCAATCAGCTTGGTTAGTAATCCATGTTTCACCGTTTGGTACGCGGTAGTACTCGTTACCTACTCGGCGAATGTAAATCATAGAAAGCAGCATCATAGGGATAGAAACCATCAAACCCCAAAGCATGTACTCACCGAGGTCAACGCCAAGAATACCGGCTACTGCAACTGGACCCGGTGTTGGTGGTACAAGTGCGTGAGTGATCAGTAGGCCAAGCGCTAGAGTCACACCTAGGCCAACCGCTGACTTACCAGTGTCACGTGAAATTGCGCGAACAAGAGAATGCAAAATGATATACGCAGAATCACAGAAAACCGGAATAGCGACAAGTACACCTGTAAAACCTAGTGCTAAGTCTTCGCGACCTTTACCACACAGCTTTACAAACGTTTTTGCCATTCGAACAGCGGCTCCAGAACGCTCAAAACACGCGCCCATGATCACGCCAAACGCGATAATCAAACCAATCCCGCCAAGTACGCCACCAAAGCCAGCTTTAATTGCGTTGATCAGCTCTGTTGGTGCCATTCCAGCAAACAGACCCATGATGATACTGGCAATAATCATAGCAAGTGCCACCGGGATTCTCGTTTTAATGATCATACCCATCATGGCTAAAATGCCAATTACGATGCCTATCAGTGCTCCATCCATTGTATTTTCCTTTTTGTACTATTTGTTGTGTAGGGTTTGCATGCGAGAGGCATAGGAGTACCGCCCGCAGCACTTTATTGTGCAGCGACTTTTATTTTGGGCCGCTTTATCTTATTTTTACGAGTTCAAATCTGCCTTAAAGGCTCAAGCTGGCTGCTTCTATAAATAGGGTTTAACCCATTCCAAACCAGCTTCAGTTGTATTTTTTGGGGTGTATTCACAGCCAATCCAACCTTGATAACCCGAATCATCCAAAACACTAAATAAGTGTGGGTAGTTCAGTTCGCCTTCCGATGGTTCATGTCTTTCTGGTACAGAAGCAATTTGGATATGACCGGTATAAGCGGCAACCTCACGAATCAAAGTACTTAAATCGCCATCCATGATTTGTGCGTGGTACAGGTCAAGTTGCAGCTTCACATTTGACCTATCGACCAACTTAATCAGTTCGACAGCATCACGTTGGTGAGCAACGAAGTAATTAGGAACATCACGGCTATTCAGCGGTTCAATCATCAATTCAATGTCTTGCTCAGCAAACTTATCTGCGGCAAAACGAATGTTTGAGATAAAGGTTTCAACGTGTTGCTGCCTCGTGAAATTCGCATCATGTAGACCCGACATCGCGTGAACTTTCTTGCAATTCAGCGCTTTAGCGTACATAAGAGCTGTATCAACGCTGGCTTTAAACTCTTCTTCACGGCCAGGAATCGCTGCGAAGCCACGTTCACCTGCATCCCAATCACCTGGAGGCATATTGAACAGGGCCTGTTCAAAACCAAATTTCTGCATTTTTTCTGCGAGCTCGTCCGCTTCAAACGCGTAAGGGAATAAGTATTCCACTGCTTTGAAACCGGCTTGGTGTGCTTTTTCAAAACGCTCCAAAAATGGCACTTCTGTGAATAACATCGTTAAGTTTGCTGCGAACTTAGCCATTATTTGCCTCTCCCTTTTAAATCCATCACTTCTTCGTCCGTTAAGTAACGGATATCATTCCCTTTCAATAAGAATGCTAATTTGGCGGTCTCTTCTAACTCTTCTGCATTGTCCACGGCATCGACAAAATCAGTGCCTGTTACTACTGGACCATGATTCGCCAACAAAAAGGCTCGGTAGTCGCCAGCTCGCTTTGCAAGCTCTTCAGCGATCTGAGGGTCTCCTGGGCGCAAGTAAGGAATCACAGGTAATTCACCAATTCGCATCACAAAGTACGGCGTAAATGCCTTAATCGCGTTATTACGATCTAACCCTACAAGGCATGAAAGTGCAGTCAGGTATGTTGAGTGTAAGTGCACAATCGCATTGCACTCTGCATTGTTTCTATAAATCGCTAGGTGGAATGCCGCTTCTTTTGACGGTTTCTTGCCTGATATATGGTTGCCATCGATATCGACAACCGATAATTCCTCAGCCACAAGACGACCAAATGAAGAACCGGTTGGTGTTGCTAGAAAATGCCCATTTGGCAATTTGATAGAGAGATTACCGGCACCACCTGTCGCGTAACCTCGTTCGAACATCGAACGAGCGAGAGTTACCATTTGCTCTCTTAACTGCTGTTCGTTCATCAAAACTTTACTCATCTGAATCTCGCTTATGAAAAGAATGATTGCGCTCTAGCGAAGAAATTCTCGTCACCAAAGTTGCCCGATTTAAGTGCTAGTGAAAGATCACCTTCAACCGACTTAACCCAAGGCACACCCGGTGCGATTTGAGGACCGATATGGAAACCTTTAACCGCTAAACTTTGCGTCACAACACCTGAGGTTTCACCACCAGCAACGATGAAATTCTTCACACCATGTTGTTGTAGCTTGATAGCTAACAGGCTAAAGAATTGCTCTACGGCATGGCTTGAAGCTTGTGCACCGTACTCTTCTTGAATGGCTTTAAGTGCAGCCGCATCAGCGGTTGCATACACTAAAGGAGCAAGCTCACCTTGGTTGTTAGTCATCACCCAATCGAATACTTCATTGGCGTATTGATCGTTGGTTAAGCATGCCTTCACATCGATAGCGAAGTGAGGAGCGAGTTGCTTGTAAGCTGTAACTTGTTGGTTAGTCATTACCGAACAAGAACCAGAGAACACAACCGTTGGCGCTTTTATTGGACTACCTGCGTTTTTTGCATCGCTTTGGTCAGCAAGATGTTCAGTCCAGTTTTTTGCGATGCCCGCTGCTAAGCCTGAACCACCTGTGATTAACTTCAGAGATTTAGCTGCTTGGCCTAACGTCACCAAGTGTTCTGCGTTAAAAGCATCAACGACCGCATAACGGTTGCCTTGAGCTTTTAGTTCATCAAAATGAGCGGTGACTGCATCAGAGCCTTGTTCAATAATTTGGAAGTTAACCAAGCCAGAAACACCCTCTGATTGTGCATCCATCATTCGAACGACACTGGAATCTGTCATCGGTGTCACCGGGTGATTACGCATGCCTGAATCACTTAATAGCTCACCAAAAACAAACAAGTGGCCGTTGTAAACCGTGCGACCATTAACTGGCAATGCAGGACAAACCATAGTGAAAGATTCGCCAAGCTCAGCCAAAAGTGCATCGGTTACGGGACCGATATTGCCCTCAGCTGTGCTGTCGAACGTCGAGCAGTATTTGAAGTAAAACTGTTGGCAGCCTTGAGATTGAAGCCACTTAAGCGCAGTCACCGAATCGGTTACCGCTTCATCTACCGGGCAAGAGCGAGATTTAAGGCTGATCACGACCGCATCCGCTGAAGCATCAAAGTCACCCGTCGGAATGCCGTTCAATTGAATAGTGCGCATCCCGTTTTCAACTAAGAAACCAGCAATGTCTGTTGCACCTGTAAAATCGTCTGCAATAACACCTAATAACATGATTACTTCTCCACTTTTGGTGTATAAACACCCGGTAGGTCAATGCCTTGGAACACTTTGATTACTGCGCTATCGTCTTCTTGACCAAAGCCAGCATTACTCGCACTTAAAAACATATTCAGTGCTGCACTTGATAGTGGAAGCGGGAATTTTAGGTCTTGAGCGGTATCCGATACCAAGTTCAAGTCTTTTACGAAGATATCGACCATAGATTTTGGAGAGTAATCACCATCAACAACGTGCTTCATACGATTCTCGAACATCCACGAGTTACCCGCTGCGTTAGTCACAACGTCGTACATCAGATCTAGAGGGATATTCGCGCGAGCTGCTAATGCCATTGCTTCAGCGCCTGCAGCAATGTGAACACCTGCAAGTAATTGGTGGATGATCTTTACAGTCGCACCAAGGCCAATAGCTTCACCGATGTTGTAAACTTTTGCCGCCGTCGCATCGAGTACAGGAGCCAATGCCTCGAATGTAGTAATCGCACCTGAAGCCATGATAGTCATTTCACCTGCTTCTGCTTTTACTGCACCACCTGAAACAGGTGCGTCAAGCATCACAAGATCATGTTCAGCAAGCTGAGCTTCGATTTGTTTCGCGTCTTCTGCTGAGATCGTTGCCGAGACCATAACTGGCGTGTTAGGTCTTAGTGCCGCCGCAAGACCAGTCTTAAACAGTACCGTGTTAACTTGAGCAGCATTCACAACCAGTACCAAAACAGAATCAAGTTTGTCTGCAAACTCAACCGCATTCGTCGATACCGCTTTTGCACCATATTCACCCAAGGTTTCAAGCGCTTGCGGATTCAAATCGAAACCATATACATCAAGCCCTGCACGCACACATGACTTAGCTGCGCCCATGCCCATTGAACCTAAACCGATAACACCAACAGATTGAACTTCACTCATAACAAGATGCCTTTCACGTAATTATTGAATTTTAAATTTGTTAACTATTGTTTATGTTTGTGATTATATGTGAAGCAACCGAGTGCGACTTAGTGATAAGTCACACTTTTAACAAAAGTTAACATTCGTGGGTGATTTACCCCTTTCGAGGCATTAGATAATGGTAATTTCCGCAACAATCACAGTTCTTATTGCTATATCACAACAGATATTCACAGATATTCACAAAACAACAAAAGGTTGATAGGATAATGAAAAATAAGAACATAGAAGAAGAATCATGATTCCAGCAGAACGTCAGAGAACCATTTTGTCACTATTATCACATCAAGAAGTGATCAGTATTTCTGAGCTTGTTGAGCACCTAGAGGTGTCTCATATGACCGTTCGTCGAGATATCGTAAAGCTAGAGACATCAGGGAAAGTGATTTCAGTTTCGGGTGGCGTTCAGCTGACTAAAGCACTTCACAGCGAATTGTCACACGACATCAAGGTAGAACAGCAAGCAAACGAAAAAGCTCAAATAGGTCAACTAGCTGCTCAATTAGTTCCTGAGTATTCGACTATCTACTTAGACGCCGGAACCACCTCTTTGGAGATCGCCCACCAACTTGCAGGGCGAGATGATCTGCTTATCATCACCAATGACTTCGCGATTGCCGCGTACCTAATGAACAGTACACAATCTGAGATTTACCATACTGGTGGTAAGATTGACCGTGAAAATCAATCGAGTATTGGGGGCAAAGTAGCGGAGTTCTTAGCAGGGATGAATATTGATATTGCGTTTATCTCTTCTTCATCTTGGAATCTAAAAGGGCTCTCGACACCTTGTGAAAATAAGGTATTAGTCAAACAAGCCATTGTTCAAGCAGCTCATTCAAACTATCTGATTTCAGACTCAACCAAATACGGGCGCATCGCTACTTTCCACGCCTTAGATTTAAGTGCGCTTGATGGCGTGATCACCGATATTGATCTTTCGAGTAGTGTGATTGATGAGCTTCAAGATAAAGGTATTAAGGTCATTAACTCGTAACTGTTCCCCCATCAGCTTCAGGCTCACCAATCAAACATTCAGAGCCTGAATGCCAAAACTCCAAAACCATCTATTTATCTACTCAATAAAAATAATTCTTACAATTAAGCGTTTATATTCATTAATAATATTGGTGGCGGGCGGCATAACAGCCACGAATCCTTTTAACGAGTTTGGTTATGTTCTATAAGCGCCTTTTGGTATTAGCTTTACCGCTTACTTTTGTGTTTCCCACCCATGCTGAAACGTTTGGTGAGCGAATGACGCGTATCGAACAAGAGAATGTACTGGCGAAAACCATGAGTGAAGAACAAGTTGAATTGATACAAAAAGTCGTACAGATCAACCACTGCGCTAAAGTGGCGCTAACCCATCACCAACGTATTTTAGGCCAATATAAGGTTGAAACGTCCTCTTCAGAGTTATTTGTAAAATGGCGTCAACTCGATAAGCAGTTAGACGCTCAATACGAAACGGATTACCCCGGCTACCCTAAGCACGCTTTTCAGGAGTACCTTGCGGCTTCAAGCAAAGTCGATGGTTACCTTTTTGCTTTAATCGACAATGGATTAAACGAGCAATTGTGGATCGCCAAAGAGTTTAAGCAGTGTAAAAAGAATAAGCTGATATCCCGAACCTAAGCTCTAGTCTGCTCTGGTTCGAGAGTGCTCATTCGCATTGGTTTTAATAAAGTAAGAACAGTCCTTCATAACCGCCAATTTCTATTTCACTCACATACTCACCAACGTTACCGTTAGCATCAACAGGTTTCATTGGAACATCCAGCGCGATGGTGAGTTTTTCCGCGTCATAAAAACTCGGATTCTTACCGTGGAAATCCGTGCGATACAACACACGACCATTACTAAACTCTCTCGCTAACACCATGTCCTCAGGGCCACCAGCAACCACCTGATTATCAGATTGATATATAAAGTACGTGAACGTCGGTAGAACGTGAGTCATGCCATTGGGTAGATCAGCATGCACCATTTCGTTCATCGAGGAGTCGCCAACGATGGTGTAGTCAGCGGGCTGAGGTGTCGTTGTCGATAGCATCAAAGGGATCGGCTCAAAGCCTTGTGGAATTTGGTGACTCGGCTCTCCCAAATCAACGGCCAATAACGAACTTGGTTGATAGGCGATGTTTTTAGGGACACCACTTTGCCAGAAAGTATCTGCAGTCGTGTTACCACTTCCATAGACGTAACCATTGTTCCACTGATTGAAATAGCTATGTTGAGCATGTCGATTGAGGTGGTAGATCGCTAGGGTCGAGTATTGGTCTTGCTTCCAGTTCTCTTCACTATTTCCAAGATACTGAACTCGCCCATAACGCGTTGTCGCCTGAAAAATAACACTTTGTCCATTGTAGGCGAGCGCAGAATTATCCCAGAATTTAGAGATTCCCGAATAACCACTAAACCCAGTAGATGGAAAAATGTAGTGCTCTCGTAAATACAGAGATCCCGCCTCGCTAAGATGAGACTGTCCATTTCGACCCAGCAAGTTCGCGGTTCCGATGTTCAACCCAATCGACGCATCACTTTCTAAAGCAGATAGATTTTTCAGAAACGCTGAAAACTGCTTTTTGTAGAGATCATCCGCTTGATTCGAACCCGCAACGGATCCTAACTCTTGAACATGCCCGCCAGAATGAACATAGAATTGGTTTGAACCAATGAGTTTATTTGTGTCGTCGTTGTACGCACCATTCAAACCTTGGCTTGTCCAGCTTTGCTTGTAGTAGCGATGAATGGCAGATAGATAATCCGTGTTTGCGACGTTCGTTAACGACCAAGATGAATTAGCGCTCCACATTCGACCAAATGGCACCACTCTTGATTCCCAACGAAAACGCGCTGTCGCGTTCTTATTGGTTCGATTTCGATACTCGCTCGGCGACAAGTAGTTATCGCCATCTAGGTCTGCAGACACATCAAAACCGCGGATTTTGCGCCATTGGCTGATAGCATCGCCATCCGGTGTTGTGCTCGGGGCATCGGTTAATTTGACGGTTGGAAAACTGTTTTTGAGTTCTACTTCTTTTAAACGCGGCCTGTCGTCAGCGTTTTCACTTTGCCAACGAACTCTCACAACGTATAAGCGCCCACCATCTCTCAAAAAGGTTGAACCAAAATACTGGCCGCCACCATAACTCGCACCGCTCCCATCATGAGTTGTCGCTCTCACCCAATCATTAGGTAGGTTCCAAATCACAGACTGGTTTTTGGTCATATTGAGGGTTCTGTCTTTCTTAATATCAAGCCTTTCCCACCGAGACACCATTCCGCGAGAATCAATAACCGTTGGGTATTCAATCCAGAGTTCTCCGCTGCCAGCAAACTGTGAGAAATTGAAGGTCAGTCGTTCGAACTGCTCGGCATGATAGACGTACAAAGCCCCGCCCTGTTCAAAATTCTCAAACACATCGGCATCCCATGGAGGCTCTTGATAGAGCCAAAATCCAGCATGATCTTCACCTGAGGTATAACCGACGATCATGGGCTTGCGATTTAGTAGAGTGTTTTCACCGTGAGTATTATCAACTTCGGCAATGACAGTATCTTCAGAAAAGTGTAGGAAATAATCTTCGAAATTGAGGCCTTCTACCTCAGCTTGGTTACGGAGATCGTTCTCCAACCAACCCGAGTTCATCGCCATGACTTGGTTGTACATATAACCAATTGTCGTAGCCCGCTCATTGTCGGCTTTGTCGGCATAGGCACCGAAGACAATATCACTGTTGGTAATTTCCCAATCAATGACAGCATTCGCAGATAGTGAGGAGCCCGAAAGATCAACACCAGCTTCATGTTGCCCTGGCAGCACAACTGCTATACCAACAGCAAAAGCGTAGCCAGCGATTAAACATGACGGTATGAATGCGAGCAGCCCAGAAGTGTAGGTTTTCATGAATCATATTTCCTAATCGATACTGTCATGCCTTAAATCACAAGACGAAAAGTCAGCCAACTTACGTGTCAATTTAGGAATCAAAATACGAAAAAAGTATCGACTACATTGCTGAATTGTTCAAGTGCTCGTCTGTCTTGTTTCATCGGTGGTAAGGAAAACGAGAAAATGTCGATTAAAAATCAAGATATTAAGGAAAAGATAAATTTTTGTGATTTTAATTTTATTTGGAAACCAAGTATCTCCGGCTAACGAAAAATCAGCTCAGATTTTCTCAAAATGAGAATAAAGCAGTTTGGAAGACAGAAGATTATCAGAACTTAAAGCTCAGAACGGGCTGAGATTTGCTGCATCGAATCTCAGTTTCAACGCCACACTGTTGAAACTCAATTTGGATAGGCTAGTCTCGGTCATCTAAACAAGAACGATGACAACAGAGAGTGGTAAATAAAGAGATGTACGTTGACTATCATAAGCGGCTTGTTCCCGTTATACGCTATTTAGAGAAGCACTTTAACGATCCGCTTAACCTGATCGAAGTCGCGGCATTAGCCAACTTTTCACCCTACCATTTTCATCGTACTTTTAAGGCCGTTCAAGGCGAGACGCTTGCTGATTTCACCAGACGGCTGAGACTTGAAGCGGCAGCCAACGATCTCTTCAAATCCAAACAACCTATTATTAATATTGCATTGGATTATGGATTCTCATCGTCTCAAAGCTTTGCCAAAGCCTTCAAGCAACACTTTGGTATGACGCCTAGTGCCTTTCGTGATTGTGAAGACTACCAAGCTTTCGGTGAGTTAACTCGAAATAGCAAGATTGGACACACGTTGCGCAAGAATGGAACCGATGCAGTCGTCGGCAATTCATATACTGACTCCGAACTTTCAACATGGAGCATGACAATGAAAACACAACAATTCGAACCATCAAAACTGGCGTATGTACGCGTAACAGGTCCCTATGGACAAGGGTATGAAGAGCCAAGCGGTCGTCTTTATCAATGGGCAGAAATTAAAGGGTTATCAGGCAATACCTGCATGTTCATTTATCATGACAATCCAGAAATCACACCGACAGATAAGTGCCGAACAGACATTTGTTTAATGGTCCCTGAAGATGTGGAAGTACCCAGCGGTATCGAACTGAAGGACTTTCCCGGCGGGCAATATGCGGTGATGAGACAAACGATTACCGAAATCGGCCAATATGCCAAAGCGTGGGATGATTTAATGAGTAACGTCATTGAGTCCGGTATTGAAACAGACGATCGACCTTGTTTTGAGCTTTACCACAGCTACGACCCGCAAACTCAACATTCAGACGTTAGCTTCTGTACTGCAATCAAGTAACGACAATGAAAGCCTACCTCGCGTAGGCTTTCATTTCTCTGGATCGCTTACCAAATAGCACGACCAATAAAGCGCCTTAAAGCCTCTTGTTCCACTTCCCT
The DNA here is from genome assembly GCF_002872555.1 of Vibrio sp. 10N.286.55.E10. NCBI lineage: Bacteria > Pseudomonadati > Pseudomonadota > Gammaproteobacteria > Vibrionales > Vibrionaceae > Vibrio > Vibrio sp. 10N.286.55.E10. The sequence goes on along the minus strand of NZ_MCSD01000035.1, from coordinate 354,848 downwards.
TGATGGTCGCGGTCGCAATTTTCTTGTGTATCGTAACTGATGTGTTTATCGATATTCTTTAATGTAATTCCGACCTGACTGAACGCCTTTTGAATGTTCGTTGAGACTTCCTTCTGACCTTCTCCTGCTAAGAAATTCGCTCTATCTTGATTGGTGTCGAATACACAAACAATTTTCAAGCTTTGCGGAAAAGAAGAGAAATTGACCGTATGAGTCACCCAAAGAAAACCATCGTAGCCTTTCAACGTATCTTCACACACGTCAGTTAACACGTCTCTGATCTGATTTTCGATCTTCTTATCTGATTTACGCATGAAGTAAGCATCCTATTTAACACCTTAAAAAATAAGGTTTTTCAGTCAATATTGTCTTAACCGACATTGGACACTGTGGCGGTTTCAAATGCAAAGTATTTATACTTACCTGATAAATTCCACAATGTGGGACTCTTGTTTCACAAAGTGGAATGTTGATAGTTATCACATTATCAATAGCAAACTACCGCTATATTTCTCTCATACAACGAGAGGCGGTTTTATGAGCAAGTTACAAGGTAATCAAGCATTGGTAAAAGCAATCGCGGTCATCGACTCGATCGCTGAAGGTAATCGACAACTAAAAGATGTGTGCGAACATTTAGAATTGCCAAAATCGACCGTGCACCGAATCATCCAAGGCTTGATAGAGGCTCGTTACATCCGCGAAGTAAAAGGAATTGGGCTGGTATTAGGAACCAAAATGATTCAGCTTGGTATCCGAGCTCAACAAGATATGCCTCTTAAAGAGATTGCGAAGCCTTTTATACGCGAGCTTGCTGCACGAACTAAAGATACTGTCCATCTAGGCATCAAAGATGAAGACCAAATCTTCTACCTAGATAAGATCCCAGGTGAGCGTGCGATTCAGTTACGTTCACAAGTGGGAGATCGACTACCAATGTCCGCAACGGGGATTGGAAAAGCGCTAATGATTGATATGCCAAAGATGGAATGGATTCGACTTATTTCATCGCAAACTAATCACGACGTTGAGTCGATGCTAAAAAGAATGAATGAATATTCTAAGCATGACTATAGCTATGACTTAGAAGATAACGAAGACCTTGTACGTTGCGTTGCTGTACCAATAAGAAATAAATATAACAATATTATTGCAGCTATATCAGTAACCAGCATTAAAGAATACATGTCTGACGAAAGAATGACGGAATTAATTCCTGTTATTACTGAATATTGTCAGAAAATATCCAAGCAACTTAATTAACCCTACAGGTGTATGTAACGTACACTTTATATAAATAATAAATTAATCAGGTACGACTATGTCTAGAACCGGAAAAATTCTAGCCATTGGTGGGGTGTTTGTCGCCTCAATCATTGGTGCAGCTATTGCTACAAATTCTCAAGGAAATAACCAATCGAGTATTGCAGCAGGTGAATCTCAAGTTCAAACATTACGTTTCAGCATGAGCTCTAATAACAAACACCCTATCTATGATGGTGCTGCTAAGTTTAAAGAAATTGTTGAGAAATTTACTGAACTGAAGGTGGATATATACCCTTCAGCGCAATTAGGTGATGACCGTGCGGCGATTGAAATGCTGCAATTAGGAACACTTGACGTATCTATTCCATCGACGGGTCCACTGGCTAACTTCTACCCTGAATACAATGTGTTCGACCTTCCCTTTATGATCACCAGTGAAGATGTCGCAGATAAAGTGCTACGCAGCAAATTTGGTGACGACATGCTGAAAAGATTAGAGTCAAAAGGCTTAGTCGGCCTGGATTTCTGGGAAAATGGCTTCCGTCATGTAACCAATTCACGTCGTGCTGTGAAATCGATTGAAGATGTGAAAGGCCTAAAGATCCGTACTATGGAGAGCCCACTTCACCTAGACGCATGGAAAGCGATGGGCGCAACCCCAACGCCGATGGCTTTCAACGAATTGTTCACAGCGTTACAGCAAGGCACAGTTGATGGGCAAGAAAACCCATATCCGAATATTGCACTGAACAACTTGTTCGAAGTACAAGAAACCTTATCAAACACAGGCCATGTATACACACCATTGGCTTTAATTGTTAGCCAAGCGACATGGAACAAACTAAGCCGTCACGATCAAAGAGTTCTGCGCCAAGCCGCTATTGATGCTGGCGACTACGAACGTCAAGTTAACCGTCGAGTCAATCTTGAAAGCTTGGATGTTATTAAACAAAACATGGAAGTCGTAACGCTAACACCTGAAGCACTGGTTGGCTTCCAAGAAGCGACTAAGCCCGTTATTGAGAAATACACACCAATCATTGGCAAAGATGTTGTCTCCGCTTTCCAAGAACAAATTAAAAAAGCTGAAAACGAATTAGCCGCTCAGTAACTTAAGCCATCACTTAACATTTAGACCATTACATTATTAATACTGACTATTTTAATGAATAACCCTCAATAACTATCATTAATAAATAATAGACAAGTAATAGGTCTAAGTAATAAGTGAACAAGGAATCTTATTATGTTGAATTGGTTAGATAAGTATTTTGAAAATACGATAGCCGTAATACTGCTCGTTATTATGACAGCAGCAATATTCTTACAAGTAGTATCCCGAACATTCGATTATTCAATTGCTTGGACGGAAGAGTTAGCTCGTTATTGCTTCATTTGGCTTGTTTATATCGGTATCAGTTTTGCAGTCGCAAAAAAGAGCCATATTAAAATAGAAGCAATATCTATGCTAATTGATGAGAAGGAAAAGAAGTACCTAAGCCTATTTTCAGATTTCGTATTTTTAGTGTTCTCTATAGTTATTTTATTCAAATCTACGCAGATGGTAGCGAATCTCTACCATTTAGGTCAGACATCACCAGCACTTGGACTACCGATGTGGATCGTTTATCTAGCAGGCCCAGTAGGCTTTGCACTTACGTCAATCAGGTTGATTCAACAGATGGTATCCACCACTGATGACATCAAAACAGCGAAATAGGAGGTAATCATGTCAGTATTTATTTTGTTTGCGACTTTCGCACTACTCGTTATTGCCTCTGTGCCCATTGCTATCTCATTGGGTATGGCAACGCTACTCACCATTATTTCAACCGGCACCTTAAGCGTTGATTTTCTTGTGAGTACCTTAATCACCTCTGTCGATTCTTTCCCAATTATGGCAGTACCATTTTTCATCCTAGCGGGTGACATCATGGGCAGCGGCGGTATCTCGCAACGTTTGGTGAACTTTGCTAACTCATTAGTGAAAAACATCACGGGTGGCTTCGCGATTGCTTCAATCATTACATGTATGTTCTTCGCTGCTATCTCAGGCTCAGGCCCAGCTACAGTAGCAGCGGTTGGCGGCATCATGATTCCAGCGATGATCAAGTACGGCTACGACAAGGGCTTTGCAACCGCGGTTGTCACAGCGGCAGGTGCGATTGGTGTCATGATTCCACCAAGCATCCCAATGGTGATGTATGGCGTATCTGCAGGCGTATCAATTGGCGACTTATTCATTGCAGGCATCATCCCAGGCATCTTGGTATCGCTTTGTTTGATGGCTTGGGCATACATCTACTCTAAGAAAAAAGGCTACAAAGGTTCAGACGAACCGTTTAGCTGGAAAGAGGTGTGGGCTCAATTTAAACACGCTCAACTCGCACTGCTTATCCCAGTAATCATTCTTGGTGGTATCTACGGCGGTATTTTCACCCCAACAGAAGCAAGTGTAGTAGCGGTGGTTTATGGCCTTATTGTGAGCCTATTCGCCTACAAAGAAATTACCTTTACAGACTTACCAAAAATCTTCACTAAATCGGTGATTACTTCCGTGATTGTGTTGTTGATTGTGGGTACTGCGACTGCTTTTGGTAAGTACTTAGCACTTGAGCAAATTCCAACACAAATTGCTAACGCGATGCTTGAGTTCTCTGATAGCAAGGTGATCTTCATTATCTTGATGGTAGCACTACTGCTGGTTGTCGGCTGTTTCATGGAAACCGTTGCGGCAATCATTATTCTGACGCCAATCTTGGTTCCAGTGGCCATGCTATTCGGTTTCAACCCAGTACACACCGGCATCATCATGGTGGTGACATTGGCTATCGGGTTTATCACTCCTCCTCTGGGTCTAAACTTATTTGTTGGCTCGAGCGTTTCAGGGGTCTCTGTTGAGAAACTTTCTAAAGCCATTATCCCGTTCTTCCTAGCCATGATGTTCGCGTTAACGCTGATTGTATTTATTCCTCAGATATCTCTGATTCTGATTTAAGTAAGGTATTTATTGTGAAAATTATTGATGTCATTCCACACGCAATCTCAGTTCCACTAGAGACGCCATTTTACTTCGCACAAGGCTGGGTTCATAACCGTAGCTCAATGATCATCGAAATCGTTACTGATGAAGGGATTGTTGGTTTTGGTGAAGCTCTGTGTCACGGCCTACAGAGCCCACACATTGCGGCGGCATTTATTGAACATACCTTTAAGCCGCTACTGCTCGGACGCAGCCCGTTCGACGTGGAAGTGCTTTGGGAAGAGATGTATAACGTGACTCGCCCATATGGTCAAGGTGGTTCTGCGGTGAACGCAATCAGCGGTGTTGATATTGCACTGTGGGATGTCATTGGTAAGGCTCTCAATAAACCAATTCACTCACTGATCGGCGGTGCTTTCCGCAAGGAAGTCACCCCGTACGCAACTGGCTTCTATCGTGTCGCAGGCTCGAAATATCCAGAAGCAGCTATTGAGGAAGCACATCGCTATGTCGAAGGTGGCTTTGAAGCGTTCAAACTCAAAATTGGATTTGGCGTAGATGAAGACATCGCCTTCATTCGTTCAATTCGTGAAGCCGTTGGTAATGATGTGAAGATCATGGCTGATGCTAATGGGGCGTACAACGCGGCAGCAGCACGTCGCATCATCAAAGAAACAGAAGAGTTCAACCTGTACTTCTTGGAGGAGCTGTTAGCTCCAGAAGACATTGCTGGCTATCAAGAAATCAAGAACCTTTCTAAAACTTATATCGCCGCAGGTGAGCAACTGTTCGGGAAAATGGGCTACCGCCCTTGGCTTGAACAGAGAGCGTTAGACGTGATTCAACCTGATCTATGTTCTTCAGGAGGTATCACGGAATGTAAGAAGATTGCAGCAATGGCACAAGCAAACCACACCATGATGATTCCACACGTGTGGGGTTCTGGTATTGGTATTGCGGCCTCTTTGCAGTTTATTGCTTCACTTCCAAGTTCACCACTATCACTCAACCCTATCGAGCCCATGCTTGAGTTTGACCAGTCTTCACACCCATTCCGCAAAGATCTCATTTGCGATGGCATCAAGATGGAAAACGGCAAGGTACAAATCTCTACCAAACCGGGCATCGGTGTCGATGTGAATACCGACATCATCAAGCAATACAAGGTTAACTAAATAAACAGAGTTAGCTAGACCCAAACGTTAACGGTTCGACAAAGTAAACCGATAAAAAGTACATCAACTAAACCTAAAACTGCGCGCCTTAGGGCGCGTCTGTGAGCTGTAATTATGAATCAAAAAAACAAAATCAGTTGGCTAATTCTGGATTGGGGAACGACAAACTTTCGTGCCTTTGCCATGGATGAACAAGGACAGGTCGTTGATAAAACAGAACGCAAAATGGGGCTACTTCAGGTTGAAGATGGTGCCTTTGCAACCGAGCTTGAATCATTACTGAGTGAGTGGCTCGGCGAATACCAACACTTTCCAATTTATATGGCAGGTATGGTTGGTTCTGCACAAGGTTGGGTCAACGTCCCTTATGTTTCCACGCCAACTAATGTGGAGTCCTTGGCTCAAAACACCCATCAATTCGACCTCCCTTGGGGTGCAACAGCCACCATCATTCCGGGTGTCAGCCATTGTGATGAGCATGGCCACTACGACGTCATGCGTGGTGAAGAGGTTCAGTTGTTTGGACTTCTTGAGTTAGCAGGTAAACCGACGCTTGAAGCAGCCTTTCCGGGCACTCACAGCAAACACGCAAATATTGAGGCGGGTAAGTTAGTCTCGTTTTCAACCTACATGACTGGCGAACTTTTTTCTGCACTGTCGACACAGACAATCCTAGGGCGTGGCTTACCTAAACAAGTCAGCTCTAATGCTGCTTTTGTTAAAGGGGTAGAGGAAAGCTCGAACCCGTCAATCACTAATCAACTCTTCAAAGCCAGAACGCATCGTCTATTCGGCAATCTAGAAGAGAGTGAGGTGTTTGATTACTTATCAGGGCTGTTAATCGGCAACGAAGTACGAGAACTGCATCAAGAGAGCATCTACTTGGTGGGCGGAAAAGCCTTATCAGAACGCTATGACCAAGCCTGTCGTCAGCTAAATAAAACAACCGAATACGTGAATGGCGATAACACTTTCATCGCTGGAATGTTAAAAATTAAAGAGGCAATGAATAATGACAAATAAAGACTTTAACCTAAGTGATCACTTACCACTCGTTGCCATTATCCGTGGTGTAGAACCGGCAGATTGTATTCGTGTGACGCAAACTTTGATTGAGGAAGGCTTCTCAATGATTGAAGTGCCATTGAACTCACCAGATGCATTGACCAGCATTAAAATGCTAGTCGAACATTTCGGTGATCAATACTTAATTGGCGCGGGTACCGTTACCACACCAGAAAAAGCACAAGCTGTGATTGAGACGGGTGCAAACTTAGTCGTAACACCGAACTTCAACGAACAGGTCGTGAAAATGTCAGCGGCTGCAGGTTGCGTCAGCTTCCCTGGTGTTGTTACGCCAACAGAGGCGTTCGCTGCGCTTGCTGCTGGTGCGACGGGGTTAAAACTATTCCCAGTTTCAGTGCTTGGCCTTGATGGCTTTAAAGCGTTGAATTCCGTGCTGCCTCCCGAAGCAATCTGCTTACCTGTAGGAGGAATCAACCCTGCCATCGAGAGCATGAAACCATACTTAGACATCGGTGCGAAAGGCTTTGGTTTAGGGGCGTCACTTTACAAGCCTGGCTTATCTGACGACGAGATTCGCGCCAATGCAAAGGCATTCAATACTGCCTTCAAAGCTTCTGTAGCTTAAGTAAGCTCGCCCAAAAAGTAAGCAGAACCAACAATACGGCTCATATTTGTCTATGTGATTTTGGTATCAAGTCATACAGAACAATATGAGTCGTATTTCTTTTACTAAGACACTAGCTCGCCGCTTGCTCCCAATCAGTCAGTAACTTCATGATTACGCGAGAGTCTTGATGAGTTGCCATTGGCGCAGCAAGTTGTGTGTCACCTCGCTCAACCGCTTGGCGAACATTACGCACTTGATAATGGAAACCATCGCCTTGCGCTTCGACTTTCACTTCACGTTTCGATGTTTCGTAGATCTCAACCGTGAATGTGTTGTCTTCGGTCGGCAGCCATGGATTGGTGTCGAGCGTGATGCAACCTTTGCTACCTAGAATCGTGAAGCCATGCTTTAAGCCGTGGTCTTCCGCGGTGTGGATTTGCGCGGTAAAACGCTCGTTGAAACGCATCATTGCCGATGATTCACAAATATTGCCATCTTGGCCTCGTCGACCTATTGCTGAAATCTGCACATCATTGAACACGCTCTCGCCAAATTGCTGCTGCGCAACAGAATGAATCAGCGACATTGGGTAACAACCTAAGTTGTACAACGCGCCTTTGCTCGCAGGGTTAACGAACTGGTCAATCGCAGCAACGTATGAACCCTGAATTGAGCGCACTTCGCCAATCTCACCTGTCGCTAATTCTTGATGAAGCTTAGCGATAAGCGGGTGATTTAGATACATCAAACCTTCTGCGAAGAACACGCCAGATGCTTTTACCGCTCGCAGAGCTTGCTCGGTTTTTTCCATATCAACCGATAACGATTTTTCACACAGGATCGCTTTGCCTTTTTGAGCCGCTTTAATCACGTATTCGTGGTGAACGTGATTTGGTAGAGCGATGTAGATAATGTCGACTGACTCATCTTCAATCAGAGCTTCATAGCTGTTGAAGGTTCGTGTTGGTTGATACTGCTCAGCAAACTCATTGAGTGTTTTTTCTGTGCGCCCTGCGACGGCATACAGTTCACTTTGAGCATCGCCTTTGATCGCATCCGCCATTACGCCTGAGATAAAGCTGGTTCCTAGGATTCCCCATTTCATGGCTTAGATCTCCTTCTTATGAGTTTCAAATGCTTGTACTAATTCCGTTATATCACGCTCAATAAACGCTTGAGTATGAGGCATCACAAAATGCTGATTGATCGCTTCACGGTTTGCGTATTGCTCAAGCAAAATCACACGATCGCTTTGGTTTTGATCATAAGTTGCAATCGCTTGTAAGCAGCCCGGCTCACTCTTCATATCTAGGCAAAACTGTTCGATGGCTTCAATCGCAGCCTCACGATCAATATTGGTTTTAATCTTAAGTTCGGCAGTGACAAAGATGGTTTCATTCGTTTGAGGCATTTCACGCTCTTATTTTAGTTAATTATCGGTTTGCCATTAATATAATTAACCCCTAATAATTGATAAACTCACCTTTTGTTTATTATTTATCAACCGAGAGTGTTCAATGGATAAGTTAACCAGCATGAAAGTCTTCATTTACGTGGTAGAGCAAGGCAGCTTTCGCAGTGCCGCCAACCACTTCAACTTGTCGGCAACCATGATCAGTAAACATGTCCATCATCTTGAATCGAGCCTCAACTCTCAACTGATTCATCGCACCACGCGTAAGCAGTCTTTAACCGATTCAGGTCAGCTTTATTATCGAGAATGTAAACGAATTCTCGAAGACATCAGCAATGCTGAAAACCTAATTCAAACCTTGGAAAACCAACCACAAGGGACGGTAAAGATAAACTGCCCGGTCACCTATGGGAACAAGGTGCTTGCCCCGATTGTGGCTAAGTTCCTCGCGCATCACCCAACGATTAATGTCGAACTCGTGCTGAACAACGACCTTGTCGATCCTTATTCATCCGATATTGATTTGATCGTGCGAATCGGTGACCTGTCTGACTCCAGTTTAGTCGCCAGATACTTAGGGGATTATGAGATGTGTTACTGCGCGGCTCCTGAGTACCTTAACCAACATGCTGAGATCTGCGTGTTAGAAGATCTCGCACAACACCCATCACTTGGCTTCAGCTATAGCAGTCGTCGTGATGTGAATGGTCGTGATACTCAACTACGTAATAATCAAAACAGTGAGTCGCAACTCCTAGCCCCTCAGAACCACCAAGCAACACTTAACGCGGGGAATAAAGGGCAAGTACGTTTGATGTCAAACAATGGGGATGTGTTGCGATATGCAGCCCTGCAAGGCGTAGGCGTGTTGTTACAGCCGACTATCTTAGTTACAGAAGAAATTGAGCGTGGAATGCTATTGGAGATCTTGCCCGGCATGGCACCGTTACCTAAACCGATCCACTTGTTGTACAAAACTAAGCAACTGTCATTGAAGAACCGAACCTTTGTCGAATTCTTGTTAGCTACTCTTTCTGAGTAACTAAGCGCTGACGAATTAGTAAAGAGGCTTCTAAGTAACGAAGAGTTTTTTTAACAACAAAGCCGCTAGACTGTTTGCCAATGGCTCATTAAGCGCTTGCCAAGATCAGAGGGCGTGGTGTTATGGACGATCATTTCATCACATTGGTTAAACACCATGAAGTGCTTTAGTTCTTCGCATAAAGCGTAAATCAATGACTCATGAGTTTTAACTCTGTCTTCAACAACCAAGTTACGAATATTGAGTAAACGGGTCTTCCTATCGACCTTACAATCCATTCGTGCCACCAGCCCACCTTGCCAGAGAATCGGTAAGCTAAAATAACCAAACTGGCGCTTAGCTTCTGGAACATAGCACTCAAGAAGGTAATCAAAGTTGAACAATGATTGCATTCGCTTACGTTGAATCAGCAAGTTATCAAATGGCGAGAGTATCTTTAACTTGGTTCTAGAAAGAGGTTGATTCAACAGCTCAAAAGCATCCGGCAACACATAATAATCCGAGCCTTGAATATCCACTTTCATCAACTGCTTATCTTCAAGCATCCGCTGGAGTGTTGTCTGAATCAGAGGTTTTGTGTTCTTGAGTAGATAGCTCATTTCCGACGCTATTCCCACACCATTAGCTTCTAAATAACGCGTAATTAGATGCTCGATGTACTCTTGTTCCGTTGGTTCTGAGGTATCAATACCACTCGGCAAAACTCGTTCGGTTAGGTCATACACCTTATGGAAGTTCACTCGGCTCGGCACCATTAAGTCACCTTGCATAAACAAAGTCTCTAGTGCCTGTTTGGCAGGTTTACCGCCCCATCCGCCGGGGTTTGGTCTATCCCCTTCAAAGTCTTTCGCCATTAATGGCCCTTCGCTCTCAATACGTTTGAGAACATGCGCCATCAGTGCGTCGTCTTTTTTATACCAATGCTTAAGCTTACCGCTCGCAAAGCCATTCTTGCGATGCAGGCTGAATCGGTAGTCACGCATGGGTAAATACGCGGCGGCATGCGACCAATACTCAAACACTTCTCGACGATCTAACAACTTATCAAGATGATTCAGTTGGTAGTCTTGATTACGATTCCACAGCGTATGATGGTGAGCTCGCTGAATCACAGAGATAGTATCAATTTGCACATACCCAAGGTTTTCAATCGCAGACAGCGTGTTCGCCAAAGCGCCGCCATTGCGTTGCTTCTTTGGGGACAGCTTCTTAGGCGGCAGCTTTTGCGAAAGCAATACAATTTTTTGCGCTTGAGCGAGTGACAATGATTCCATGTAATTCAGACTCTAATTGATACCAATAATTGGCTTATGATTCAGCAATAAGTTCTTGAAGAATTTGCTTGTACGTTTCGACCGTCTGCGCACCCGTCACTGCACTCTTTCGGTTGAATACCACGGTAGGAACCGCTGAGATTCCCATGCGTTGCCATTCAAACTCTTGCGCTTCAATTTGCTTCAAGTTATCGATGTTCTTTAGGCACTTCAGTGCCTTCGTTGAGTCTAAGCCAACCACTTCAAGTTCTTGCGCGATAACCTCAAGATCAGACAGATCTTTCTGCTCTGAAAAGTGCGCCGTGAAAAAGCGTAGCTTTAACTCAGTCTGTTTACCGTGCGCTAGAGCAAAATCAAGCAGCACATGTAGGTGACGTGAATTCACCATTCTCATGCTGTCATAGAAATTGAAATCGAATCCAACAGCTTTGCCACGAGCTACCAGTTGCTCACGTGAGCGTTGGCTTTCTTCTGCACTTGAACCGTATTTTCTCATGATGTGGTCACGCAGGTTTTCGCCTTCTTGCGACATATCCGGATTCAACTCAAACGGCTGCCATTCAAGTTCAATCTGTTGTTCTAAGCCGAGTTCTGAAACGGCTTGCTCTAGATTTTTGTAACCGACCACGCACCACGGGCACATTACGTCAGAAATAATATCAAGTTGAAGTTTCTTGCTCATCGTCATTCCAAATGTCGTTGATAAGGCGCATCCAATACAACTGAATACCCGTCTTTCTAATCAGACTACAACAAGATGAACACTCGTTCAAATTTAACTCGATGCACCAGTAGCCAACAAAAAAGCCAACTCATCTTCACGAGTTGGCTTTGATAAAAATCGGATTGAGCTTAACCGCGTTACGCTAGCAGTTTCTCAAGCACTTGAAACACACCTGCATCGACGTTACTTGGCGCACCAAAACGAGCGATCTCTTTTAACTTAGGGTGTGCGTTTTCCATTGCGTAAGAGTGGTAGCTCTCTTTAAGCATTTCCAAGTCATTGAGGTAGTCACCAAAACTCATGGTCTGCTCGTAAGTGAAGCCTAATGTGTTTTGTAGGTGCTTAATCGCCGCACCTTTTGACGCTTCAGCGTTCATCACATCTAACCAAATTTTTGCACTTACCACCACTTGGTAGTTCTCACCGAATTTGGCATCAATAGTTGGGTTCACTTTCTCTTGTGAACCGTCAAAGTGACAGATAGCTACCTTGATGAAATCGTCTTCTACCGCCAGTAAGTCTTCTACTTGCTCACGGCGATGGTAGTACTTAGAGATTTCCGCTAAAGCACGCTCATCTTTGGTTTCGATGTATGCTGACTTCTTACCACATAACACCACATGTGCGCCTTCAATAGCACGCGCTTCTTTGATGATATCTTTGATGGCATCGGTATCAAGCAAGCAGCTGTAGAGTTCTTGGCCTTTGTGCATGACCAACGTGCCGTTTTCAGCAACGAACATCATGCGATCTTTTAGCGGAGCAAACGTCTCCATCAGACTGTAATACTGACGACCCGATGCCGCAGCAAAGATGATGTCTTGAGCTTCTAGTCGTTCGTAAAGATTGAAAAATTCAGGGTCTAACTTTCCGTGCTCATTAAGCAGAGTGCCGTCCATATCAGCAGCGATAAATTTGATGTTCTGTTGTGGCATTTCAGGGCTTACCTATAAGTAAAGATTAAAGTGTAAATTATGATTTTTCGTTATCTTGTGTAACGGTACTGCGCTCGATTATATCGCTAGAGTAGCCAGTGAATGCAATGCTTTTCGGTCGATTTCTTCGTTTAAATCTAAGATCTTGTTTATGCGTAATAAGGGGGCGAAAACAGATAAGAAAGCGAGCATCAGCTTAACTAAAACGACTGATTTAATATGCCAATTTAGGCCGACTTTTAAATTTCGCGTTGACCAATAAAAGAAATAGGCTTACCATTAATCGTCTTTTAACGATTATGGAAAGCGAAACATCAATATGAACGAAACTTGCTCTACAACTGGTGGCTGTGCTCTGCCAATCGGACATGGTGATGCCGAAGCTGAAAAGCAAATGGCAACTCTAGCGAAAGCGCTCGCTCACCCGGCAAGAGTTCGTATATTGAGTATCCTTTCAACGTTAGAAAAATCGGGCGGCTGTTTGAACAGTGACTTGGTGAGTGAATTAGGTTTGGCTCAATCAACAGTATCAGAGCACCTAAGAGTCTTGAAAACCTCAGGCTTCATCACTGCTGAATCGATACCACCGAAGATGTGCTATCGCATTAACCGAGATAATATTCAGCAATTTGAATCGCTTATCGACACCATTTTAAAATAGATTAACCACGCTTAGTTTGTCGAACACAATAAACTAAGCGTATTTTTTGCCTTTAAATATCGTTTTTCGACGATTAACGATAACAACCAAAGAGATAATATAATGAAACCAAAATTAGGTTTTCTCGATCGCTACTTAACGCTGTGGATCTTCATCGCCATGGGCATTGGTGTACTGCTTGGCACCTTGTTTCCACAAATCGAACAGTGGAACGAATCAATGTCTGTTGGCACAACCAACATTCCACTGGCAATTGGCCTTATCTTAATGATGTACCCACCTCTGGCTAAGGTTAACTACAACCTGCTAGGCACCGTGGTAAAAGATAAGAAAGCGATCAAACTATCTTTGATCATGAACTGGCTTGTCGGCCCAATTCTGATGTTTGTGTTGGCGCTAACATTCTTAGGTGACCACCCTGGTTACATGGTCGGTGTGATTCTGATTGGTCTTGCTCGTTGTGTGGCAATGGTTCTGGTTTGGAACGACATCGGCGGTGGTAACAAAGAATACGGTGCGGCATTAGTTGCTCTAAACAGTGCATTCCAAGTGGTGAGCTACAGCTTTATGGCGTGGCTATTCATCAGCGTTCTTCCACCAGTATTTGGTTACGAAGGCATGATGGTTGATATCTCAATGATCGATATTGCACACAGTGTTCTTATCTACCTAGGTATACCATTCCTAGCGGGCTTCTTAAGCCGTAAGATCCTAGTGTCGATGAAAGGCGAGCAGTGGTACAACGATGTGTTCATTCCACGTATCTCACCAATCACACTGATTGCTCTACTGGCGACTATCGTGCTGATGTTCAGCCTAAAAGGCGAGATGATTGTTGAACTGCCAATGGACGTATTGTTGATTGCTGTTCCACTGACTATCTACTTCACAGCGATGTTCTTCATCAGCTTCTTCATTGGCAAGAAGATGGGCATTGAGTACGACAAGAACGCATCAATCGCATTCACAGCGACAGGCAACAACTTCGAGCTAGCGATTGCCGTTGCTATCTCAGTATTCGGTATCAATTCAGACCAAGCGTTTGCAGGCGTTATCGGTCCACTGATTGAAGTGCCAGTATTGATTTACCTAGTGAACGTTGCGCTTAAGATGAAAGACAAGTACTACAACGGCCTAACAGTGAAACCTACGAGCTAGAAAATCGTGTATCGCTTTAAACAGAAAGGCTCACAAATTACTTTGTGAGCCTTTTCTTTATTCTAGTTCATCCAATTTAAGTCTCATCCAGCTTATGTTTCGTCTAATAGGCCTTTCAATGCTTGTTCAAGCCATAGCAATGCAGGACCTTTCGAGCGTGTTTTGGATAAAACCAGATCAACCGGAGGTGACCACGTTTTGTGGTCAAATGAAACGTTCACCTCTATCAAACGCTGTTTACTCAGCTCTTCTTCAACAAGGTGTTTAGGTAAGTACGCCCAGCCGACATCACTGCCAAGGATCATTTCTTTGATGACGATAAAGCTGTTTGACCACCATACCTTACCGGCGATCAGCGGAAACTGATCCATCATCTTACCTTTATCGCCCCTTAGCATGAGCTGACGATGTGGCAACAAATCAGACAATTTCGCGACACCTGTTTTGGCTAGCTTGTGGCTTGGGTGACACACAGCAACAAACGGCAAATGCCCAATAAAGCAAGGTTCAGAACCTACATCAAAAGCCAAGTTGGTGAACATCAAACCAAGGTCTGCCTTCTCTTCAACTACAAAGGGATTCACTTCGGTGGTGGTACAAGCGATCAACTCAACCTCTGTCGCAGGGAAATGTTGGCTGAATTCACTTAGGATTCTAGATAGATTAGGGACCAACAAGGAATCGTCTAATGCGATTTTAATAAGCCCTTCTTCGCCAGTTCCTATCGCACTAACGGAAGCATTGAGATCTTCAACCTGAAGGACGATTGCTTTCACTTGTTTAAACAGTTGCTCCCCTTCTTTCGTCAGCGAAGGTTTGCGAGTCGAACGATCAAATAACTCTACATTGAAATCTATTTCAAGATTGCTGATGCCTTGGCTTACCGCCGACTGCACTTTACCCAAATGACGAGCACTGGCAGAAAATGACCCTAATTCAACGGCATACACAAACATTTTAAGCTGTTCAATGTTATACATTCGGCTTCTTCCAAAACTTACCATCACCAAATGTGATAGTAACTATCTTTATAATATCACCTAAGAAGATATTATCTAGCCAAGTCATTAGCCCATTGAGGCTAGAAAAACATAAAGAGAGTAAATAGATGTCACATAAAGAACGCATGTTGCACATGGTACTATTTGAATTGGTAGCTTTGGTTTTGATGGCAGGGCTTGCAACCTATATTACAGGAAATGGCGCAGGTGAAATGGCGGGTTTAGCACTCGCTATGTCGCTGATAGCAATGGGTTGGAACTATGTCTATAACTACGGCTATGACAAAATCTTCGGAGCCGACCGCAGTAAGCGAACCAAGAAAATACGTATTCTGCATGGGTTAGGTTTTGAACTTGGGTTGATGACAGTGACTTTGCCTGTCTTGATGTGGGTTCTACAACTCGACTTCCTAACCGTACTGATCATGGACATCGGCCTAGTTATTTTCTTCGTACTTTACGCGATTGCGTTCAACTGGGCGTATGACTCGGTTCGAGATCAATTGGTTGCGAAAGGGAAAGTGGCCGCTTTGGTTTAGAGCGGTAAGTTCGTCTCGTATAACAAGAACATACACCCAAATTAAACTGCCAAACGACACCGTAGTTGGCAGTTTATTTATTCATTTATGCATATAAGCTCATTTGTTAACGCCCCTGTTACATAGCAAAAACATCACACAGCCCTCCCTAATTAAGTCTAATAATCCGCCACTCACGAAGTAGCATCACAAATCCAAACATAAACTCCTCGTACCAGTTGCGCATTCATTTACATATAGGTAGTTTGAGCGGCTTCGCAACACATCCATTCGAGCAATGACGTTCATGCGAGCATCTTTTCCGAGCAAAAGTGTTCGGATTAACATTTCAAGTGACTTTAATTAACAATTTTATGCTCAAACGCTCACTTTTGATGTTCGTTTATTTTCGAGTTCGCAAATATATGCACAATACACGTGCTAGATAAGCAAAACTAAAAAGGACTCGAACATGACAACAAACAAACACCCTTCTTTATTTGGGCAATGCTTGGCTGAATTTATCGGTACAGGATTACTCATATTCTTTGGCGTTGGCTGTGTGGCCGCTCTGGTATTAACCGGTGCGACATTCGGACAATGGGAAATCAGCATCATCTGGGGCTTCGGTGTTGCGATCGCAATTTACTGTACTGCCGGCGTTTCAGGCGCACACATCAACCCAGCCGTAACCATTGCACTGGCGATGTTCCATGGCTTTGATAAAGCGAAAGTGGTGCCTTACATCATTTCGCAACTGCTTGGCGCATTCTGCTCTGCTGCGCTGGT
The DNA here is from genome assembly GCF_002872555.1 of Vibrio sp. 10N.286.55.E10. Taxonomy (NCBI): domain Bacteria; kingdom Pseudomonadati; phylum Pseudomonadota; class Gammaproteobacteria; order Vibrionales; family Vibrionaceae; genus Vibrio; species Vibrio sp. 10N.286.55.E10. The sequence goes on along the minus strand of NZ_MCSD01000035.1, from coordinate 338,275 downwards.
ATACAGCCTGTACAGCAACCTATTTACTGACTACGAAATCGCACATAACTTCGTTCGTAGCAGCCAAGACGCACTATCAACTGCTGGTATCTTCTCGACTTACCCACATGCTTCACTCTCTTTCTTCGGCGCTTTTGCTGTGGAATTCGTGATTACTGCAGTGTTGATGTTTGCCATTTTAGCGTTAGGTGATGAGAACAACGGCGCATCTCGCGGTGCAATGAACCCTCTACTGATCGGTATTCTTATCGCGGTTATCGGTGGTTCTTTAGGTCCACTGACGGGCTTTGCAATGAACCCTGCTCGTGACTTCGGACCAAAACTGTTCGCTTACTTTGCTGGTTGGGATTTCGCACTAAGCGGTGCTCGTGATATTCCTTACTTCATCGTACCAATTCTTGCTCCAATTGCTGGTGCGTGTTTTGGTGGTTGGTTGTACCCACGTGTTATCGGTGCTTACCTACCAATTGAAGGCCAAGGCTGCACAATTCCAAACCAATGTGAAACAGAAGAAGAAGCTGAACAAGCTCAAGCTTAATCCCTAAGCGACCTTACATTTACTAAAATATAAATAACAAAAGAAAAAGGATTCTTACCATGACCGAGCAAAAATACATTGTTGCCCTAGACCAAGGCACCACAAGCTCTCGCGCTGTAATCCTCGACCACGATGCAAACATCGTAAGCTCTTCTCAACGCGAATTTACTCAGATTTATCCAAAAGCCGGTTGGGTTGAGCACGATCCAATGGAAATCTGGGCGACTCAAAGCTCTACATTGGTTGAAGCACTTGCTAAAGCAGGCATCCGCAGCGATGAGCTAGCAGGCATTGGTATCACTAACCAACGTGAAACCACCATTGTTTGGAACAAAGAGACAGGCAAGCCTGTTTATAACGCAATCGTATGGCAGTGTCGCCGTACAGCAGACATCTGTGAAGACCTAAAAGCACGTGGCCTAGAAGACTACGTACGTGACAATACTGGCTTAGTCCTTGACCCGTATTTCTCAGGTACCAAAGTAAAATGGATTCTAGACAACGTTGAAGGTGCTCGCGAAGACGCTGAAGCAGGCAAATTGCTATTCGGTACGGTTGATACTTGGTTGGTTTGGAAGATGACTCAAGGACGTGTACACGTTACGGATTACACTAACGCGTCACGTACTATGTTATTTAACATCAACGACCTATGCTGGGATCAAAAGCTACTTGATGAAATGGGCATTCCAGCAGTCATGATGCCTGAAGTGAAACGCTCTTCAGAGGTTTACGGTCAAACGAACCTTGGTGGTAAAGGCGGTACTCGTATCCCAATCGCGGGTATTGCGGGTGACCAACAAGCTGCACTTTACGGTCAAATGTGTGTAGAAGCTGGCCAAGCGAAGAACACGTACGGCACAGGTTGTTTCCTTCTGATGAACACAGGCCAAGAGAAAGTAACCTCGAAAAACGGCCTACTAACAACACTGGCATGTGGCCCTAAAGGTGAACCTGCATACGCACTGGAAGGTGCGGTATTCATGGGCGGTGCATCAATCCAATGGCTACGTGATGAGATGAAGTTACTGGCTGGCGCAGAAGACTCTGAGTACTTCGCAACCAAAGTAGACTCTTCAAACGGCGTTTACGTGGTTCCTGCATTCACTGGCCTAGGTGCACCATACTGGGATGCTTACGCTCGTGGTACGATTGTTGGTCTAACTCGTGGTGTTAACTCGAACCACATCATCCGTGCAACGCTGGAAGGTATTGCTTACCAAACTCGTGACGTACTAGACGCGATGCAAGCGGACTCGGGTATCAAGCTCGCCAATCTACGTGTTGATGGCGGCGCAGTAGCGAACAACTTCCTAATGCAATTCCAATCAGACGTGCTAGATACAGAAGTTCACCGCCCTGAAGTAACGGAAGTGACTGCTCTGGGTGCCGCTTACCTTGCTGGCCTAGCGGTTGGTTTCTGGGACAGCATTGACGAGCTTCAAGACAAAGCCGTTCTGAACCGCACCTTCATGCCACACCACGACGAAGAGAAGCGTAACCGCCGTTACAAAGGCTGGAAGCGTGCAATCAAGTGTGCACAAGTTTGGTCTGAACTGCACGATGACGACGAAGAGTAAAATCGAGCGTTCGAATAATCACTCTCTTATCGATTGAATTGTTCGTTCCTCAGTAAACGAAACTAAAAAGAGCACTATTTTGTGCTCTTTTTTGCGTTTGGAGCCAATTTTTCATGTTTTGATCAACGTTTTTGCGGTTTGGACATAATTCCTTACCATCATTACTTCTCTCTCCTCATCAATTCGAGCACAATAGCGCGAGTTAATATTTTCGATTGTGACGCGCTAGAACCCATAGCGTGCAGGGAGTGGTAAGTTAAGTGAAGCAGATACCAAGACACCAGCAGATTGTAGACCTGGTAAAAACACAAGGATATGTGAGCACAGAAGAGCTCGTTGAAAAATTCGATGTCAGCCCACAAACCATCAGACGAGACCTCAATGAGCTGGCTGATAGCAACAAAATCCGTCGTTATCACGGTGGTGCAACCATTCCTCTTAGCTCAGAAAACACCTCTTACAACACGCGTAAAGCGCTTAACTTCAATGAAAAAGATGTGATTGCCGACGAGCTGGTAAAACACATTCCAGATGGTGCAACCTTGTTCGTTGATATCGGCACTACGCCAGAATCGGTGGCGCGCGCGCTCAATAAAAATCACAAACAATTACGAGTTGTCACCAACAACATTAACGTTGCCAGCATCCTTCTTCCAAACCCAGAGATAAAGGTTATCTTGGCGGGTGGCGAAGTGAGAAACCGTGATGGCGGCATCGTGGGTGAAGCAACACTAGATTTCGTTAAACAGTTCCGTCTTGATTTCGGCATTTTAGGGATCAGTGGTATCGACTTTGACGGCTCACTGCTCGATTTTGACTATCATGAAGTTCGAGTGAAACAAGCCATCATCGAAAACAGCCGCAGTATCTTCTTAGCCGTCGACCACACTAAGTTTGGCCGTAACGCGATGGTTAAGCTCGGCAATATCTCTCAGGCACACATGGTGTTTACTAATAAGCAGCCGCCGGAAGAGATTCTTAACATCCTTAAAGATTCAGACATTCCGTTAGAAGTCATCGATACCGCTCGTCCTGTGAGCGAATAACTCAACATAAGTGCTCAGTGACGCCACTTTCTTAAATGAATCACGATTCTTTATAGAAAAGTTAAAAAAAGTAAAACTTGCTCACTACCAGTGTCACTTCTATGCTCGAATAAGTTTTATTTGAACCTCTGCATTCATAAGCAGAGGTTTTTTTATGCGCAAATCACATAAAACGAGCATAAACGAAAATAATAAATGACCGCAAACGAAAGTTAAGATAGGATTCACTTATGTTCTAAAATGCTCGTTCGCTCAGAAAGAGGTCAAAATCATGAGTGCTCAACAAAATAATTCAAACAACAGTACATCTTCCACTTTAGACTTGATCGTGATTGGCGGCGGCATCAATGGTGCAGGTATCGCGGCAGATGCAGCAGGTCGCGGTCTCAACGTTGGCTTATACGAAGCAAATGATTTTGCTTCTGCTACTTCATCTGCAAGTTCAAAACTGATCCACGGTGGCTTACGTTACCTTGAACATTACGAGTTTCGTTTGGTTTCGGAAGCGCTTGCAGAACGCGAAGTATTGTTAAGAAAAGCACCTCATGTTGCTCAACCAATGCGTTTCCGTTTACCTCATCGACCATTTTTACGTCCAGCTTGGATGATCCGCTGCGGCCTATTCCTTTACGATAACTTGGGTAAACGCACCACGCTTCCTGGAAGTAAAACGGTGAACTTGGCTAAATCAGGTTTACTGAAGCCAGAAATGAAGACCGGTTTCGAATACTCAGATTGCTGGGTTGATGATGCGCGTATGGTATTGCTCAACGTGTTGGCAGCAAAAGAGAACAACGCAGAAGTACGTAACTACTGCCGTGTTGAAAAAGCGCACCGTGAAGGTGGTATTTGGCATGTAACGATCCTTGATGTCATGACAAACCAACGCTTTGAACGCAAAGCAAAAGCGCTTGTTAACGCTGCTGGTCCTTGGGTTAAACAGTTCTTTGATGATGGACTAGAGCAGGCTTCGCCTCGTAATATTCGTCTGATCAAAGGCTCACACATTGTTGTGCCACGCATTCATGACGAACCACAAGCGTACATTCTGCAAAACAAAGACAATCGCATTGTGTTCATGATCCCTTACCTAGATAAGTTCTCGATCATCGGCACTACCGACCTTGAATACAAAGGCGACCCGCGTAACGTCGCAATTGATGATGTTGAAGTGGATTACTTGATTGATATTGTTAACCAACACTTTGTTAAACAGCTTGGCCGTGAAGATGTAGTTTGGACATACAGTGGTGTAAGACCGCTTTGTGACGATGAATCTGATTCACCACAAGCGATCACTCGTGACTACACATTGGAGTTGGACGCAGAGCTAGATCAAGCGCCACTGCTTTCGATCTTCGGTGGCAAATTAACCACTTACCGTAAGCTCGGCGAAGCAGCACTTAAGAAGTTAGAACCACACCTAACCAATATGGGTGCGCCTTGGACTGCCAACAACACGCTTCCAGGTGGTAACTTTAGTTGCAGCAGAGAACAGCTTGCGAAGATGATCCACACTAAATACCCTTGGGCATCTGAAGCGCTATTACTTCGCTACGTGACTCAATTCGGTACTTACACGTGGAAACTACTGGAAGGCGCAGATTGCGAAGCTGACCTTGGTAGCCAATTCTCAAGCGAAGCCCATGGCGTTTATCAAGTTGAAATCGATTACTTGATCAATGAAGAGATGGCGATGACTGACGAAGACATCTTGTGGCGCAGAACCAAGCTTGGCCTGTACATGAGTGAATCAGAGCAGCAAGCAGTAACGGATTACCTGAAAGAGAAGCTACAAAGCAAGGTAGTGAGCTTTTCTCAAGTAGGCTAATCCCACCAGCCTAAACATGGTTCAAGAACATACTTAACAACGAAGCTTAGCGTCCCCCGCGCTAAGCTTTTTTTATATCCAATGAAACCCAAGCTTATGTGTTCAGGTAGGGACTGGAATGCAGAAAAAAAACTCCCGAAGGAGTTTTTATTGTCTCAATCTGCAATTCGCTAACTAACTATTTAATTTAGCTATTCAGCAAAATAACCCGCTAGCTAGGCAATTAAGCGAGCATGCAGTGAATCTTTAAGCTCAGAACGATCATGTTTTAGTTGGTGCATCGAGCCGTCATCAATGGGTGAATCTTTCAGCTCTAGTTTACGAATCTCTTTATCAAGGTTGTCGTATGTCTTCATATCTGCTGCAAAGCCATCGTCAGTTTTAGCAAGCTCAGCAATTTTGTCTTTCATTTCAGGAAATTCGTGAACAAGAGAGTGATTTTCACCTAGCATAGAAACCTCTTAAGTTGAGTAAAGTGATTGGTATTACACATTCATTATTTACCTTAGCAAGGGACTCAAATGACAAATGAGATCCAGTACACAGCCTAGAATTTAAACAATTCAAATTAACAAATTTACAACCTTCCACCACAAAGCTATGGTATTGGATTGAAGTTTTTCTCAATAACAAAATCTGCCACTGACGATATGCCATATCACCAAGTTGTTTTTTATAGCCTTTGAATAAAACAAAACCTCACTTGATCGTGAGGCCTTAGACTGGTCGTTGTTATAAACGATAGCTAACAAATTTTGCTACATAAATTGGGGTTAGCTACTACAACCACCCGAATGTACTCGATTCATATCATCACCAACCTGTGATTCAGACCCCGTAGATTGGCATCCTGCCACGAATAATAGCGTTACAGATAAGATAAGCCATTTCATAATAATTCCTCTTTTAGTCATGACTAAAGCATAGTGCTTAAAAGCGCGGATACCTCAGCTATTAACTAAAGCCTTACCTGTCGATAAAGCCTTGGTTAATGAATAAAGCATCGCTTCATTAATTAAAGACCTGCTTTTGTACAAAAAACTTTCACTCCTATGAATAAAAATTGCACAAGAGTGAAAAAGAGGACAGTTATCGAGCTAAGAATAAGAGCTATAAGCTAATCACTCGTCGCCAAGCGCACCGCCGCCTCTGCATGAATGGCTGTAGTATCAAACAAAGGAGCATCAGTATGTTGTTGCTGAATCAGTAAGGCGATTTCAGTACAGCCCAGAATAACGGCCTCTGCACCTTGTTGGCCTAGCTTCTCAATGATTTGACGATAGACGGCTCGAGATTCTTCTTTTACTTCACCTCGGCACAGCTCTTGATAAATGATGTTGTGCACTTTCTGTCGGTCACTCTCATCTGGAATCACAACATCAATACCGAACTTGTTAGTCAGGCGTCCTTTATAGAAATCTTGTTCCATCGTAAAAGCAGTACCGAGCAATCCGACTTTCTTTACGCTCTGTTCAAGCAGCTTCTGCGCGGTGGTATCAGCGATATGTAATATAGGAATCGTGATCTTCTCTTCGATCTCAGGCACAACCTTATGCATGGTATTGGTACAGATCAGAATGAAGTCCGCGCCGCCTTTCTCAACAGATAATGCCGCGTCAGCTAAAATATCGGCCGTCTCAGCCCAACGGCCTTGGTGTTGTAACTTTTCAATCTCGTTGAAGTTCACGCTGTACATACAAACCTTTGCAGAGTTAAGCCCGCCCAGCGTCGCTTTAACACCTTCGTTAATGGATTTGTAATAGCTCATGGTCGATTCCCAACTCATGCCACCAAGCAAACCGATCGTTTTCATTTTTTATTCCTTTAATTTCTGACTATCCCGATTAAAGCGTCATGCGTTAAAAATTTATAGTACGTTCTTGCTGAAAATGAGACGAAGCCTTCGCTATTTAGCAAAAAAGCTCGAATGAACCATCCGATCCTTTGTTGTTTTATCTGAAAGTCTATGAGGGTTAATACACCTCACACCAATCGGATTTCATGTCGATTAACGTCCAATCATCTCTAGAGTTCGCTTCATCGAGTGCTTTATCTAGCTTGCCCACATGGGACTCACGATCATATTTCCACTCTCGCTCAGCATCAGTATGGTGAACAATCATCGCCATTGAGTTGGGTTGGCTGGTTGCCCATTGCATCATAGCTTGGTCACCGTCTGAGTTACCGACCGCTAGAATAGGTTTCTTACCGATAATATGCTGAATATTGGTGACCTTTCCGGCTTTGTCATCAATGGTCAAAATGGACGAATCTTTGGTAACGGTCGGATTGCCGTTGTTATAGCTGTAGTTGTATTTAAGTGCGCTACCGATGATCTGCTCTGACGGGATATTGTAAGCCTCAGGAGCCCACACTCTCATGAAGTCAACACCGCCACCCGACACGATGTAAGTCTTGAAGTCATGCTCTTGAAGGTAAGTCAGCATCTCTTTCATTGGTTGGTAAGTCAAATCGGTATAGGCTTTGTTGAAACGAGCGTCTTTCGCTGCGGCTAACCATTGCTCAACATCTTTTTGGTATTGTTCGACTGTCATACCAGAGTGCGTCGCCATGATAATTTTCAATAAACCTTCTTCGCCGCTTCCTAGAACACTCTTAACGTCATCTTCAAGCACGAACTTAAACGGTGCTTCCGTTTTCCATTCAGGGTGTTCAGGCGCCATCTCTTTTACACGATCTAGCGCAAAGGCCAGCTGGAAGTAATAAGGCTTTTCTGACCAAAGCGTACCGTCGTTATCGAATACAGCGATGCGATCTTGGGCCGCAACGAACATATCAGACTCCGCTTTCGTAGCTTGACCAACAAAATCCACGATAGCGGATTTACTCTCACTATCCTTCCATGAAGGCAGCAAATTGGGGTCGCAGTCTTTAGCAAAAGATGAGAAAGAGAGGCTAAATAAAATCGCAACTGACAAAAGGGTTATTTTCTTCATAGCAACCACCATGTTATTGAATTAATTGTAGGGTTTAATTCAATTCATCCTAATTGGTCTACTCTGATTTTCCACTTATGAACACTATAACCGCTGTTTATGTTGCCGTTAGATTAGTGCCACAACGAGTTCTGCTTTTTAGTTCGTTACGGCTTACGCTCTGCGCTTTTTGAACGCGTGCCAGCCGGCGCTGAGAATTGTTTTTAACACCACACCGAGTGCGCTTAGTTTAGGGTCGGCATTCTTGCCAGAGGCAATACGCCACATCTGATGTTCATACCAAACCAACCCAACCATCGCCACCTTGTCTAATGCGGGTTTTCCGGTCGTTGGCACGGTTAGCGGCATGCCGTGGCTAGGGTTTTCGATTAACTTGTTAGGAAAATCAGGATCAACCGCCATTGTGCGTGCAATACCAATAAAATCAGTCGCCGAGGTGTTTAATGCTTCATTCATTGCTTGCGCGGTTCGGAAACCACCCGTGACCACCAGCGGTGTGCTGACGAGTTTTCTCGCCTTCACCATGTAATCCATAAAATACGCTTCACGCTTTACCATGCTGGCCTTGATTGGTTCAGCCTTATTCTTTGAACCCATCATTGATGGACTTTCATAGGTGCCGCCGGAGATCTCAATCAGGTCAATACCGTTATCACTCAATGTTTGCACAACTTGCATTGACTCTTCTTCAGTGAAGCCACCTTTCATGAAGTCGGCGCTGTTGAGCTTAATCCCGACAGGGAAATCGTCACCGACCTCTTTTCGAATCGCGCGATAAACCTCAAGCACGAAACGAAGTCGGTTTTCGAGTGAGCCACCCCATTTGTCTTGGCGTTGATTGTGTCTCGAAGACAAAAACTGACTTACAAGATAACCATGAGCACCGTGAATCTGCACGCCAGTAAAGCCTGCTTGTTTTGCAAGCTTTGCACTCAGCGCAAATTTATCAATGATTGCGATTATTTCTTTTTCAGTCAGAGCTCGTGGCGTATTGAAGCCCTTCTCTAATCCACGCTCTAAAGAGATAGCCGAAGGCGCAACCGGGCTATCACATAAGAATTTAGGGATTTGCTTACCTGGGTGATTCAGTTGCATCCATATCTGCGAACCATTCTGTGTTCCGGCACTCGCCCACTCACGAAATACGGTTAAGTCACTGTGCTCATCTAACACAACGTTTTTAGGTTCACCAAGCGCACCTCTATCGACCATCACGTTGCCCGTCATGGATAGACCAATTCCTCCTTGAGCCCAACGCAGGTAAAGCGTGACCAAACCTTGCTTAGGGTTATGGTGTTTATCACCTAGCTGTTCACTCATTGCCGATTTGAACAGGCGATTTTTGATTACTTGACCATTAGGAAGAGAAAAAGGGTCGTTGAGGCAGATTGGATTCATGCGCGTGGTTACTTTCTTTGGTTTATATATTCAGTCCAGTATGCCCTATTTTATCTGACAGTTCTGAGCATTTAACGCCTATTTCGAAGCAATTTCTGCTCAACAATCAAAACCAGCAGCATAACAACCGACATGAATCAATTATCAACAGGAGCTCAAAAATCGGAGCTAGCACTACAACATTACGCTAATCAGAAAGGCTCTAACGCCCTTTACGCTCATAGTAATTGTCGTTATTGTGATTCTCTACACCATCATCACAAGGACTGTCTGAGAGTTATGAACAGCACGATTGAAACTATTCTGGGGCACCGCTCCATTCGTCAATATACCGATCAACCAATAGAGAAGGAGCACCTCGATTTAATTGTCCAGGCAGGTCTCGCTGCGTCATCATCAAGCTTACTGCAGGCTGTTTCTATCATCAGAGTGACAGATAAAGATAAGCGAAAACTGCTAGCCGAATACGCAGGCAATCAAGCTTATGTTGAAAACGCGGCTGAGTTTTTGGTGTTCTGTATCGACTACCAACGCCACGCTCAAATCAACCCTGAGGTGAAAACCGACTTTACTGAACTGACACTGATTGGCGCAGTCGATTCAGGCATCATGGCGCAAAACTGCATGCTGGCTGCTGAGTCTCTTGGTTTAGGTGGCGTGTACATTGGCGGCCTACGTAACAGCGCACAACAAGTCGATGAACTGTTAGAACTACCACAACACACCGCCGTGTTGTTCGGGATGTGCTTAGGTCACCCTGCGCAGCAACCAGAGGTTAAACCTCGCCTTCCTGCGCATGTGGTGATGCACGAAAACCAATACCAGTCTCTGAGCCTAGATGAGATTGCTCGCTACGACGATTCAATGCAGAGCTACTACGCAAACCGCTCAAGCAATCAAAAGCAAAGCAGCTGGTCACAGCAGATCACGCAAAAGCTGTCTGGTGAATCTCGCCCGCATATTCTGCCTTACTTGAACAGCAAGCAGCTGACCAAGCGCTAAGCCGTTAAAAAATAGCAGCAAACAGCAACACAAACAAAAATGTCAGCGTACGATACGCTGACATTTTATTAATCCGGAGGCCGCTAGCTTACAGATATTTCTCTATCGGAAGTAATTGTAGAAAGCCAGACTGCATTCTCTCCCACTTGCCAGTTTCAGGTTCGCTGTCCCAGCTTTGCTCACCGGAATACCAATACACATCACCGTCTTCCAGTTCCAAGCGCCAGCTATTATCTTCACTCATCGCTTGCTCAATAGTGTCCGCTAATGTTTCAGCAATACCTTTGTTCTTGATGATCAAAACCGATTCCGTATTGAGGTAGGTAGAACGTAAATTGAAGTTAAATGAGCCAATGCTTGCGATACTGCGGTCAAATACCACTGATTTAGCATGCAGACCATAAGCTGTCTCAGGTGCACATTTAGTCACGTCTTGAGTCGATGCTTCACACAGCTTGGAATCTGGTTTTAACTCAAACAGGTCGATGCCATGCTCCAACATGTCGTAACGTCTGCCCGCATAAGCTGAATGATTAGTCACCAAATCATTAGACGCCATTGAGTTAGTTAAAGCCTTTATCTCGACGCCGCTTTTGTTCAACACTTGCCACTCTTCTAATTGGCCGTCATCAAATACTAGGTAAGCCGATTCTAGCAAGATCTCTTTCTTCGATTCACTGGCTAGCTGACCTAACAGAACTGCGGTCGCTTTCGGCTGATCGGTATTACCTGAGTCAACTGGAACAGGTCGGTCATAAGCGAAACTCGCGTTAACCCAAGTCATCTCACCAAGTGCCTTTTTTAGCAGGCTGTCTGCCGCTTCACGATCTAATGGTAGCTCTGGGTAATTCTGATAATGCGGAGCAGCAATATTCTCAATGATTGAGATATCGGGTTGTTCTTCGTCACCTAACATATCGACTGGATAAGACCAGCGGCTGTTCCAGTATTCGATAAAGCTAGTTTGGATAGTGGTGACGACTGAGCCCATGACCAATACATCACGATCTCGGAAGTTAATCTCATCGGAAAGGTCAAAGTATTCATCACCAATATTGCGCCCGCCAACCACAGACAAAGTGCCATCCACGGTAAACGATTTATTGTGCATGCGACGATTTAATCGAGAAAAGTCGCCAAGGAAGCTTAGCCACTTACTGAAACCACGGCGTGTTGGCGTTGGGTTGAAGATACGAATCTCGACGTTAGGGTGCGCATCCAGTGCTGACAACAAACCTTCACGTTCGTTGAGGTTGATATCATCCAACATCACTCGAACCTTCACACCACGCTCGGCTGCTGCCAATAAACGGCTGGCTAGGTAACTGCCCGATTCGTCAGAGTTCCAGATGTAATATTGAATATCGATGGTGTGTTCTGCACTTTCAACCAACGCCAAACGCTGTGCCAATGCATCCCAACCAGACTCTTGTAAACGAACGGCGGTAGTCGCCTGCTCTGATGCTTCTGGTTGATATTCATCCGCTAAAACCGACAGAGTGCTTGGTACATAAGAGGTATACGGTTCTACAGGATGGTCGATGCCTTCTGGCAATGAAGAACAACCACCAAGAATAGCGACTAAAATTAAGGTTAAACTGATGCGTTGGAGCACAGGCATGTGTCTGACTTCCTTTTCACGGTGACATCTTAGAAACTGTCCCTACAGCTTTGCGACTCACAAGCTGTTCAGGTCTATTCATTGATTATTACTGCTAAAGCCTGAAATTTATAGGTAATTATCCACTATAAATGAAACATCAGTACTCCATCGAGAGCAGCACATAGCTAAACCGCGCCCTGAAACCCTCACCTTTGCTCTGAAATTACTGCGATCTCAACTGTTCGATAGCCAAACAATAAAGGCCTAAAGGCTTTCTTACCATCTCAACCGTAATCTCTGTTCTATCCGGGTTACAGTTCAATGCAAGCGCATAACCGTGCAAATAGTCCACTAGCAAGTGAAGGGCGTCTTCGGTTTGTTCTGATGTAAGGTTCAGCGGACTCAACACCGCTTCAAAGCGTTTACCAAACATCTCAACAGGCCCAAGCGATTTCATCGTTAGTAGAGTTTCTAGCAACCCACGGTAGTCATTCAATACCGACAAGTAACTCACACTAAGCTGATAAAGGTTCTCTTGCCACACTTGGTTTTTCTCAGGCTGTGCCACTTCACCTACTAATGAAACAGTGATCGACTCCAATAGATCATTTTTGTTTTTGAAGTAATGGTATATCGCCATCGCATCGACGCCGAGCTCTGTGGCTAACCCTCTGATACTCGGCACTTTACCACCTTCCCGCATCATGCACTTTGCCGTATCTAAGATCTTTTCGGCACTTAGTTGGCTTGATCCACTCTTTGGTCGACCTCGCTTTTGATCCTTGACAGTCATAACACCACCTCTTAAACTTATATTTCTACACTGTAGAATATTTTAATTTAATACAGCGTAAATGCCAAGTTTCTGTTCAATTTCGGAGTTAACAATGTCAAATATTGTCTTTATCGGTGCGAGTCTTGATGGTTACATTGCAGACAAAAATGGTGGTCTAGATTGGCTACAAGCCATCCCAAATCCAGAGGGTGATGACATGGGGTACAACGCCCATATCGATCGTATTGATGCTTTGGTAATGGGCCGAAACACAATGGATATGGTGCTGAGCTTCGGTATTGATTGGCCTTACACAAAACCTGTTTATGTATTGAGTAACACGTTGACGGAAGTACCTAAAGAGGTTGAAGGAAAAGTGTTCTTGATAAAGGGTGAGCTCACTCAGATCATCGAAGAGCTGAACGGTAAAGGCTTTAACAACCTGTATATTGATGGCGGTGTGACCATTCAAAACTTCCTGAAAGAAGACCTGATTGATGAACTGATCATCTCGACGATTCCCGTTGTTCTTGGTGGCGGATCTCCGCTATTTGGTAACTTAGTCTCTCCTCTCGACTTTACGCTCAAAAACGTCACGACTTACCTTGATGAGATCGTCACTACTCACTACTTACGTAAGTGTTAAATCTGTTGTTCGCATAAAGGTTATGTACCGATCAACACTGAATGACTGCACACATTAACAAACAACAAAAGCCCGTTCAGAACACCTGAACGGGCTTTTTCATTGAACTTGATATTCTCTAAACTACTGACTCGCTCAGTGCAGGCTCAGATACTGTTGTTTGTTGTTTCTGCCATTTATCCACGACCAGTGCAGCAATCATGTCACCTTCTACGTTTACCGCCGTACGGAATGTATCTAACGGGCGTTCAATTATGAGCAGAATCGCGATCGCTTCCAGTGGTATACCAGCAGCCAATAACACCAGCTGCATGCCAGACATAGACCCAGATGGCATGCCCGGAGCTCCCACAGAAGAGACCATCGCCATAATGAAGATCATCACCAAGCCAGAAGTAGTGAGATCCACACCAAACAGTTGAGCCAAGAAGATCGCAGCAACCCCTTCGAAGAGTGCCGTACCATCCATGTTCATCACTGCACCAAGTGGCAACACCATGCTACTCGTACTTTGCGATACACCGAGCTTTTCTTCTGCACTCTTCATCGCCAAAGGCAATGTAGCGGAGCTTGATGACGTTGCGAACGCCATCGCCATCGGTGCCGAGATACCTTTGAATAGTGTGCTAAGACGAATCCCAGTCATCACCTTCGCAATAGTCGGCAAGACAATCGCTCCGTGGATCAGAGTCAGCACAAACACGAGCAAAGCAAACAGTGCCAATTGCTCAAACAGTGACTCACCACCACGAATGGTAAAATCGAGGACAATGGCGAAAACCGCTAGTGGAGCTAAACGAATTATCCAACCAACAATGGTATTGATGCTCTTGTTCAAGCCATGAAGCACCTCAAAAATCGGGTGTTTTTCTGGCAATGAAGAAAGCAGAGCAATACCCAACATGAATGAGAACACAACAATCGCGAGCAAGTTACCATTGGTTAATGCCGCTACCGGGTTCACTAATGCCATGCTAAACAGCTTGCTGGCAATAGCAGCTCCTCCTGCCGCATCTTCGCTGATAAGCTGAACATCGTCTCCAATCGCAGCAACGCTGGTTAAAGGTTCCCAAGCAGGCAACAATAGTGAAGCCCCCAAGCCCAAAGAGATGGCTATCAGCGTCGTGAAGCTATAGAAAAGTACGGTATTTCGGCCAATTTGCTTCAATCGAGTTATCGAACCAATGCTTGTTATACCTTGCAATAGCGAGAATAAAACTACCAAGCCAACGACCATTTTTAGCAAGCCGATATAAGTAGTTTTGCCAAGCATTAAGAACTGATACCACCCCGTTTGGGTAATGCCAGAGGTTGAAGCAATAAGTTGTGCAAAAAGCCATGCAAGCAAAGCAGCTAACATTAACTGAAGAGGTAAAGAGTGGCGAAGTTTAGTCAACATAAGGACAATTCCAGTAACCCTGTAGGACAATTCAGATACCTTTATTAAAGGGAACAACCTTTAATAAAAATATTCCTTGGTAAAGTGTGCCTAGGAAAAAATAAAGTCCGTTAGAGATTCAATCTAACGGACTTTATGAAAACCAGATGAGGTTTAAGATTTAAGGCTATTTATCCATGTGTAGAACAGTACGGATAGACTCGCCTTTGTGCATTAATTCGAATGCTTCGTTTACGTCTTCAAGACCCATTGTGTGAGTGATGAACTCTTGTAGTCCGAACTCACCTGCCATGTAACGGTTTACGATTTCTGGAAGCTCAGAGCGGCCTTTAACACCACCGAAAGCTGAACCACGCCATACACGACCTGTTACTAGTTGGAACGGACGAGTTGAGATCTCTTGGCCTACGCCAGCAACACCAATCACAACCGATTCACCCCAACCTTTGTGGCAGCACTCTAGTGCTTGACGCATCACGTTTACGTTACCGATACACTCGAATGAGTAATCAACACCACCGTCTGTCATCTCAACAATAACGTCTTGGATTGGCTTGTCGTAGTTCATTGGGTTGATGCAATCGGTCGCGCCAAGTTGTTTCGCTAGCTCGAATTTGCTCTCGTTGATATCAACACCGATGATTTTGCTTGCACCAGCCATACGAGCACCGATGATTGCAGATAGACCGATACCGCCTAGGCCGAATACAGCAACTGTGTCGCCTTTTTCAACTTTCGCTGTGTTAAGTACTGCGCCCATACCCGTTGTAACGCCACAACCTAGAAGACAAACTTCTTCAAGAGGTGCTTCTTTGTTTACTTTCGCTAATGATATTTCTGGAAGTACTGTGTATTCAGAGAAAGTAGAACACCCCATGTAGTGGAAGATTGGCTCACCGTTGATAGAGAAACGGCTTGTGCCATCAGGCATTAGGCCTTTACCTTGAGTTTCACGAACCGCTTGGCAAAGGTTAGTTTTACCAGACTTACAGAATTTACACTCGCCACACTCAGCGGTGTAAAGTGGGATAACGTGGTCGCCAACTTCAACGCTTGTTACGCCTTCGCCGATCATTTCAACGATACCGCCACCCTCGTGACCAAGGATAGAAGGGAAGATGCCTTCTGGATCGTCACCTGATAATGTGAATGCATCAGTGTGACAAACACCAGTAGCTACGATACGAACAAGCACTTCGCCAGCCTTTGGCAGTTCAACATCAACCGTTTCACGTTTTAGAGGCTCACCCGCTTTCCAAGCGACCATAGCTTTAGATTGGATATGAGTTTGACCAGGTTTAATTTCGATAGTCATGTGATATTTCCTATATTAGTCAGTCAACGTTGAGCTTGTTTGTTATCGCTCTCTCGTTTTGTTGGGGCTAGTATAGGTAGGGATAGCATTATTGATAATCCCCTATTTTTGGAAATGATTATTACACACTAGTAATAATAAGAGGTAGAGGTCAAATTCATCACCTACGCATGGAGCGTAACTCTAATACAGGTGATGATAGTCTTCAGTGGGCTTAAGCGTTATCGATCGCTTTCAGAACCTTACACGGGTTGCCTACTGCAACCACATTGGCTGGGATGTCTTTAATTACCACACTGCCCGCGCCAATCACGCTGTTTTCGCCAATGGTCACGCCAGGGCAGATGATCACACCACCACCTAACCAAACATTGTCACCAACGTTAATCGGTGTGCCAAATTCGACGCCTTCTTCTACACGGCCTTTCACATCGAGTGGATGACCTGCGGTAAGAATTTGAACGTTCGGACCAAGCAACACATTGTCACCAATAGTCACTTCAGCTACATCCAAAATCACGCAGTTAAAGTTAGCGTAGAAGTTCTTACCTAACTTAATATTCGAGCCGTAATCACAGCGAAATGGAGGTTCTAAATGTGCATTTTCACAGCCCGGAATCAGCTCTTGCGTTGCCGCTTCCCACTCAGGTGTGTCAGGAATACTATTGTTGAGTTTTTGAAGTACCTTACGACACTCGATACGAGCTGAATAAAGCTCTTTATCCCAAGCTTGATAAGGTTCGCCTGCTAGCATTTTTTGTTTTTCTGTTTTCACGTTACTTACCTGTTCTCACGTCACTTAGCTATTTTCATATTACTTATCTAGTTTCACATTACTTAACTAATGGTGGTCAATTCATCGACCAAAAACGCAATATCGCACATCTAAATAACAGTGAATAAGGAGTGTTTGAGCTTGGTTGAAGAGATGCGCAGCTCGTCACTTTTTGTAGGTGAAATATGAAATTCGAACGATGCTAATTTAGCTTCGCTATCGAATCACGTAACACCAAACTGCCAGTGGTATTGATGGTGGTCGCTTGCTCTGTTTCACCGACAATTTGCAGGATCGCTTTTTGCGTCATTTGCTCTAATGGAACGCTCACAGAGGTTAAGCTTGGTGTGAGGAACTCGCCCACTTTGCTATTATCAAAGCCGACGATAGAAATATCTTGAGGTAATGAATATCCCAGCTCAGTTAACGCCTTAATCGCACCAATCGCCATGTCATCGTTTTCAGAAAGAATTGCAGTAAAACTTGCTTTGCTTTCCACCAAAGCTTGCGCGGCACGGTAACCACTTTCCATCGTCCAATCGCCCTGAACGACTTTGGTTTCATCTAGTGCAACACCGTGCTTGGTTAGTACATCTTGATAGGCTTTAAAACGCTGTTCATCGGTCGATGAACTAGCTTTACCACGAATGACCGCAATATCTGTATGGCCCTGTTCAATAATGTGTTCAACCATCAAACAAGCACTTTGATAATGATCGGTGGTGATCGCGTGCTCAGGCTTCGAAGGCATTTCGCGGTTAAGCACCAGAATCGGAGTATCGGTGCTATCGATGATCTGCGCTATCTCGATTTCCGTTAAACATTGCGGATAGATGATGATGCCCGCGCATTTCATATCGAGTAGGAAGTTGATCGCTTTTCGCTCATCTTCAGCACTGTGTTTACCATCGGTGATCACCAATTGGTGATTCGACTTTTCACTGTATGAAGCCGCGTGGTATATCAAGGAAGAAAAGTAAGGGCCGTTGAACAACTCATTGGTGATAACAAAGCCGATGAAGTTGGTCTTCTTGGTCGCCAATTGCTGAGCTAACAAGTTTGGTCGATAGCCCGTTTCTTGAATCGCATCAAATACCTTTTTCACCACATCCGCGCGCACGATATTCTTGCCGTTTAAGACACGAGAAACCGTCGATTTAGATACGCCAGCGCGGTTCGCGACATCAAGCATTGTGACCATTCACTTACCCTTCTATAAAAAATTAGCCGACCTAAGCCAGCTAATTGTATCCGTGAAACGACAACGCACGCTGCCGCTCAATTGCAGGCATTCTAAATAGTGGCACCGTTAGATGCAATCACGCCTTTATACCACTCGAACGACTTCTTGCGTTTGCGTTCTAGTGAGCCAGATTGATCGTTGTGCTTATCTACGTAAATGAATCCGTAGCGTTTTTTCATCTCGCCCGTGGTGAACGACACTAAATCGATACAGCCCCAAGGGGTATAACCCATCAAATCAACACCATCAATCACAACGGCTTTTTTCATCTCTTTGATGTGGTCGCCAAGGTAAGCTATGCGGTAATCGTCATTAATGCTGCTATCTTCTTCAATGGTATCAACAGCGCCAAAACCGTTCTCAACGATAAACAATGGCACTTCATAACGTTCATACAGAGACGCTAAACAGAAACGCAAACCTGTTGGATCAATTGGCCAGCCCCAATCGCTCGACTTGATAAACGGGTTATCGACCGAGTTTTCATGACCGCCGTCCATCGCTTCTTCTGTCGATTGGTGAGAAGACGAATCCAATGTATTCGACATGTAGTAGCTAAAGCCTAAGTAATCGGCCTTACCTTCTTTTAGGATCTGCTCATCTTCTGGCTGCATTTCAATATTGAAGCCTTTAATAGCCCAATCACGCTTGGCGTAACTTGGGTAGTGACCACGAACCATGACATCAGAGAAGAAGTAACGATCACGCATCGCTTGCTGCGCCACCATGATGTCTTCTGGCTTTGAAGAACGAGGGTAGAAAGGCACCATCGCACACATTGCACCGATCTGAAGATCTGGGTTGATCTCATGACCTTTCTTAACTACCAATGCGCTTGCAACAAACTGGTGGTGAACCGCTTGGTACATCGCTTCTTGCGGTTTTTCGCACTGTGGGAACTTCACGCCAGAGCACAACCAACCGAAGATATCTGCCGAGGTATTCATTTGGTTGTTGATCTCGTTAAACGTCATCCAGTATTTCACTTTGTGCTGGTAACGCTCCATCACCGTGGTTGAGTACTTAACGAAGAAATCGATCACTTTACGATTCATCCAGCCACCGTATTCTTTCGCTAGATGGTAAGGCATTTCAAAGTGGCTCAGCGTAACTACTGGCTGAATATCGTATTTCAGGAGCTCATCAAACAGGGCATCATAAAATTTTAAGCCCGCTTCACATGGCTCGGCTTCATCACCATTCGGGAAAATACGCGTCCACGCGATACTAGTACGGAAACACTTAAAGCCCATCTCAGCAAATAACTTAATGTCTTCTTTGTAGCGATGGTAGAAATCAACCGCCACTTGGTTTGGGTAGTTTTCACCATCGATTACACCATCGGTGATTCGACGTTGTACTCCATGAGCACCTGCCGTTAACACATCGACCACACTCACACCTTTACCATTCGCATCCCAGCCGCCTTCTAGCTGATGCGCCGCAACCGCGCCACCCCATAAAAAATCGTTTGGAAATTCGTTGTTCATACCATCACTCGCTACAAGTTATTCGCTAGAAAATAGATAGGTTTAAGGTAACAAACTTAAAAGCTGCAACTCTGAAACCGATTTCAAGATGCAATAAAGATACACATTGAAACCGGTTTCAACAACTGTTTTTGATCTTTTTTTGATCACAAAGTGAATCTAAGGGAAGTGCTCATGATTTACAGCTAACGTTCAAAAACGCCAATACTAAATACAAAAAAACCAGCTCAACTAAGGTTGGGCTGGCTTTACATTGTTCAAGAAAAAGTAGAGCTGGCTAAGACAATGGCAATTGACGGATCATTTGCTGTACTTCATTACCATATTTTATGCGCTGTCTGGTCTCTTCGAGTGCGTACATTTGGGTCTTCTTAGCAGCAGGATTAGCACTTCTGCCTTCAGTTACCATATTATCCGCTGATGACTTTTCCTGATCCAAGCGCCCAGGTATCGTTTTGACCGTAGACCAGCCCAAACTGCCAATCGAGCGCGCCGTCATTATACCTTGATAGATGGTATAGCCACGTGCACCAACCTTGACTTGCCCAAGGAGGATCTTTGTGTAACCACCATGAATCGGAGGTGGCGTGTACGTCATCGTCTTGCCGCCCTGAGTCATTCTGGTCGCTATCACCCGTCCCTCAGAGCTTCCTATGCGCATGGCCGGGTTCGTTTTACTCGCCCATGCCACATTGTACTCACTCGAAGGCCTGATTTTATTCATTAAGCGAGAGCCAAGGCCTGGCTGTGTCACATCTTCCAAAGCACCACCAGCTCTTACCCAACGCAGATTCTGAACCGACTTATAGGCCGAATATCCGCCACTCACCACACCAATAATATCGAACGGAATCGTCGCTATATCGAGTTTACGGGAAATGTCCCCATCATCGATAACGCCAGATGCGATTTGCAATGCGCCACTGGTCATCCCAGCAATACCACCGATGATACCAGCCGCCAACATCAAGCTTGATCCACCAGTAGGTGCCGCCAATGCAATACCAACTATCCCAGCAAGTACACCAAAAGCACCAAACAAAATCTTGCTGATGTTCAGGTGCCCACTTGGGTCAGTGAAATTAATAGGATCATTGTGACAATACACATAAGCATTATGAACACCCTCATTAAAAGGCGCCAAACTGTCGGGGGCATTGAAACGCATCAGCTTAGGTTGGTAAACACGATAGCCTTGTCCTAAGTGATAACCTTGCAACACGGGGTCTAGCCACTCACCATTGAAGCCAATGTCTGAATGAGAGATTGTCATCGACTGCGCCATCGCCAAACGAACTGAAGTCGGTAGCAAGGATATGCCACCAGCCACTGCCGCTGTTTGACCAATTTTAATCAGAAACTGACGGCGATTAAGTGGGGTAATAAATACCGAGTCTTTATTCTTCATTTGCATTCCCCGCTTGCTCACGTTGTCCATATGGAGAGTAACGGTACGTTGAGCCCGTTTTTCCTGAAGTATTAGAGGCAACGACAGATCCATTTTGATCGGTCGCTAACAGGTTTGTATCCGAACCTGACTCTGACCATATTGGGACCCCTTCGTGATAGACATACTGAGTCAGTTTGCCATTTTCTTCTATTGCTGAGAGATCACCCCACAGATAACTAAAGTGACGAGATTCCGAAGAAGACTGCTGAGCCGAGAGTCGGTCGTTGCTGTCATAGTGGTATAACCATTCGGTATTGTCGGCAAACACACGCTGCAGGCGGTCAAAGTTGTCATACTCAAGCACTCGACCGTCCGCATCTTGAGTCATGTTGCCATTCAAGTCGTACTCGATTGATATTTGGCTATCAAGTTTTGGATGAGAGTGAGTAATACTGGTCAACCGACTAGGGTCATCCGACTCGTAAAAATAACGAGCGAAATTTTCAGATTCAGCCGTCAATGTACGCTGAGTCAACATGTTACCCAGCTCGTCATAGCTCCATTCAATTGAAGTCATTGGCTGTCCCCAATCACTCAAAGGTCCAGCCCCAAAGAATTCGACCTTAGTAAGCTGAGCAAGCTCGTCATAGGTATAGCTTTCTGTCAGGTTGCCTAATGTCGCACACTCTTTGGTACGAGATTCGAGCATACCTAGCGCGTTATATTCTTGTGATTGCTCAAAGATATAATGGTTGTTCAAGGCAACAGCACGATTCACTTCACGGCTGTACTCATCCCAATCAAGCTCGGTGATTTGAGTTTGATTACCAGACACCAAGGTTTCGACAATCACACGATCAAACTCGTCATACTCGTAATAAACCGTTGTCGAGTTTGAGCTCAGCTTCACCAAGCGTCCTAGTTCATCATAACCATACTGTCGAGTATCCGTGTCGCTATCAACGGCAGCGATAATCCCGCCATCCGAATAGCTGTAGTAACGAATCTGTCCATCATTTACCTCAACTTCAGGCAACCCCTTCGACGAATAGGTGATGGTACTTTGATTGCCTTCACTATCTTGACTCCCGGTTTGCAAGCCGGATATTGGGTCATGACTATAGTTAGCAACCTGCCCATCAGACGACTTGGCACTCAATACACCCAATTGACTATCGCGAGTAAACTTACGCACTGGCGCTGACAAGCTAGTTTCAGTTTCAGGAATATTACTGCTGTCTGAGTAGGACCAACTCAGCGCCGCTTGAGTACTCGCACCGCGTCGTAGTGATCGCTGACGCCCTAAGCCATCAATGTCACGTTGTCCCACCGTTGTCCCACCAATCTTCAGGTCTACAACCTGTGACTGATCGGTATGCTCAGCATAGTTGATGTCGTGATCGACACCGTTCGCTTGAGTCATGCGAATCACGCGATCAAAACGGTCGTAATGGTAGTGCTTAGATTGAGCAAGCGGGTTGGTTTCTTTGATCAGCCTTCCCCACGAGTCATACTCATAATTCCAGCTATGGATCCCTTGCTCTTTTTTATCTTCAAGGCCCCAAGTGTTTAGAGAGCTCACCGTCATGGTTAAGCCTTCAATACCCTGAGTTTTCTTACGCGATGCAAGGTTGTTAAATTCAACGCGACGTTTTCCGTTCGCAAGCAGTGTCGATTTAACCTGCCCCCAATCATCGTATTCATAGCTCTCAGTTAACACTACAGGCGCTGATCTGGAGTTTCGATCGGGCAGCACATCATAGGTACTCTTGCTTTGCAGCCTGCCAAACGCATCGTACATTTTGGTCCATACGACTGAACTTCCAACCTTGGCTTCTAATTCTCGCCCTTGACCATCCCAGCTCTGCTCACACAAGTTACCTTTGCAGTCAGTTAACAGCAGAGTTTGTCGGCTCAAGCCAGTATCAACAATGTATTGGTACGAACGGGAAGCACTTCCTTCAATTCGCTCTTCGGTGGTTCTTCGAAGCGTGTCATAAGCAAATGAACAGCTGACACCGTCAGAGTCAACATGTCGTGCTAACTCACCAATATCAAGGTAGTGACCAACAACAAGATTGGTTTTCGTATTATCATGACAAGTCAGTTCTTCGTGTTCCTCAAGAACATCATTATCCAATGCATACTGATAACGTGAAGTAGCAGAATAGACACCGTTAGGGTGAAGAATGTCATTTTGTACCGAAGCCAGTCGGCTAAATGAATAGGTATCACTAGTATCAGTTTGATAAGCGTAATGAGTTTGGTAACGTTGTGTATCTTCTTCTAGGCTCAGCACTACGTCTCGCTGACCATTTAACCCCTCTAGAGAAGCATACTGGTAAGCAATCACTCTTTGTTCAGAGCCATTGTCTAACGTGCGGGATTTAACGAAATTAACCATGCCCGTTGGTGATGCAGGACAGCCCGCTTCTCCATTTTTAGCGTAGTATTCATAGTGTTCTGTAATACTATTCTCGTCGACAAACCTGAGCATGTTGCCGTATTCGTCATAGTCCCAGAATCTATTTTGAGCTTGGCTATCCGCTCCAGAAAGCCAAACCTGCTCCTCTTTACTGATCAATGAGTACTGAGCGGGTTGAGCGGAGAACTCTTGATTATCAAGGGCGGGGTAATCCAACCTTTTCAAATGAACCAGGTTGCCATCGACGTGTCGAGCTTCTTCAACAAGCAAGTGGAATTGATTGTAGGTTTGAGCCGTGACAATAGAGCCATTTTCAATTTTTTGTACGCGATAGCTGTACTCTCTGCCGCGCTCCAGCAAATTATCAAGCCCTTCGCTCAATTCTCCACCGGGCGATCCGTACCCCATAAAATTACGACTATCGGTACCAATACTGTCATAGGTCGTCGTGATGACAGGAGAGTTGAGAGTCAGTACATCATGAGAAGTCACCGCAGGCAAATAGGTCATCGAATTAATTCGAATGCCATTAGCTTTGTATCGCAGACTTTCCGTTAAACCACAAGGATGAACCACTTTCTCAATTAGCGTGTATGTACCAATGTTTAGATAACCAAAGCTATAGCTACCAGCGCGCTCAGGTAAGTCACACTTAACCAGCTTACTGTTATTTAGCGTAAGACCAAAAAAGGCCTCGTGGGTACTGCCAAGATTGGTAAAAATATTGACGCGACCTGTGCTCACATATTCAATCCACAGCAGCGCTGTTTGCTTGTTTGTTCTATCGTCCCAAATTTTGTCCAAGCGTTTCTTGCCGCCAACATTGAGCCAAGAGAAATAGAGGGCATGCCCATTGCTTTGGAGTACCTTAATGATGTCACCATCTTTATCTAAAATATCAGTACGGCCATTTTTATAAGTAATTTCGTAACCATTCGCGCTAGACGATACCGAAAAATCGAGCAACTTTTTGTAACGAATACTCATTTCTAGATTGGCATTTAATTCAGCGCGATAAGATTGCCCGTTGGCTAGATAGAGTTGTTTATTTTCAATATCGTATCTCGGAAGATTTAACTTCCAGCCTTTACCAAAACCAAGGTTATCTGCTGAGTATGGTGAGAATTGAATGGAGATATCGAGGTTTGGTCCCTTGAGCCAGTTACCAATAAGAGAGCCAAGTAAGATTTGGTATGAGTAGCTTCTGGTCCTTTGGTCTACACCGCCCGAACAAAAACTATCAAAGTTAAAAGCATTTGAAGTCCAATTAGACATAAATTTCCCCTAAAGTGGATGAGTTAGCTCAAATGCTTGAGCTAACTCTGTTTTGTTCGAGTGTTATTGGCTAACTAGGGTCCAACGGGTGTAATCCCACTTCTGACCACCACCAGTAAATTCACTTTGAGGATAAATAAGCTTCAATGGTCCCTTGTTACCGTATTGGTCGAATACAGTAAATCGGTACTCTTTTTGCGAATCGTTGTTTGACGTTCCGTTGTTCGAATATAACAGCTTGCTAAGAGTCACTGATCTTAGCTGTTGGTTAACACGCCACACAGCAGTTCGGCCTTCACCAGCAGCACTATTCCAAACATACTCGTCAGAGACATTGCGCTCTGAACCTGGAACAAATATATAGCCTTTCACAGAGCGATTATCGTCTGGGCAATCTGAGTAGCAGCCCAACCATTCATCGTTTAGGAACACTTTATCGCTATCCGACTCGTCAAAGTTATCCATAGCAACCTGAACCAGTTGAACGGACGTATCTTTCGGCGTCACATAAAAGTTACGCATCTCTGCTTTATCAAAATAGAACCCGTCGGCGTTGGCTTCTTCCCACACCAACTCACCTTCTCCAAGCTCAGAAAAATCAGCAGCGCTGTAAGACTTAGGCTGCACGCTTTGGTAGAACGCACTGCTTTCATTCGGGAAGGCACAGCTATCGTAGTAATTGTTGTCATACTGGCTTCCGGCATCGAACTTAACCTTCATACACACTTCACGATATTGAGCGACTTCGTTGCTATACACCCAAGCGGTTAATTTAGTATCACTTGCTGAAACACGAGACGTAGGAAGGGTTTTCGAGTAACCGTAACTGCTGCCCATTTGGTGAGAGTAGTCATTTGGATTCAACGTGTATCCCCAACAACCGCTTCCGTAACTGCAGTCTTTATCTTTACCTAACTCCTGCCCACTATTCTTTAGGTAAAAAGATATCGCTCCCTCTAAGTCACTCTTAGATACGGTCACTGGTCTGCCGTAGCTATCCGCAAAAGAAACAGAAACACTGAGTTTGGACTGCATTCTCCCGTTAGCATAAAAAGGCATCGGCACACCGTTGCTTTCGTTATGATCAGCCGTTAGGTCATCATCTACCACATGATAGTCGCCATTAATTGCAGCAACACTTACATTAGAAAAAACACACGCTGACATTGCTATTAACAATGACTTATTTATCGACAACTTCATAGTGTTGACCTTACATATTATTTATTAAGAAAATTAAAGAACAGACAACGTTATCACTGTATATGACGATTTTTTGATAATTAAACTCATCCTAAGGTCTTCACCTTATTTTTGAATTTATATTATCAACTATTACAAGTGGCATTATCCATTCTGATAACTATTGCTTACACGCTATTTAATTATTAAACAGCCAACACAAACTTAATTAATAACTTAATCAATGTAAAATCAGCCAGCATTCATGACACCTACCACATAACAGAAAAAAATGAACAACAATACCAAACATAAACAAACACTTAAATTGACAAATGCAACATCAAATCAAGATTATTCATTTATCAACCACGCTAATAATATAAATTTAATTATTTTTTTGTAAAAATAGCATATTTATTTGTCGTGACTCGCATCGTTACACTACCTTACTGTCAATACTATCACTGATTTTACATTGTTTTTATATTAACAAGAACTATTCGAGACAATTACCCTTATCAATAAAGTGGTAATATTCATGATTCAGCTTATTCCCTCAGAATTTACCCAGCTCGTTAATTACGTCAAAATATGAAAGTTGCCGTGGAATTACGAACATGTTCATTTATTAACCGAGATTTTTATGTTTTCATCTGATTTCTATTAATATAAATAATGACAAGTTAATGAGTTCTATTAATGATTCCTCTCAATATTTTGAAAAGCTTGTTTGACCCGTCTACCAGTGTAGGCTTTAGACTTCATACTCAATTTACATCGAGGTATGTCATGTCTATAAATCGTTCCTTTGCAGTGCCTCAACCACTGCTGTCATTTTTTAATTCGCTATCCGACCCAGCCAAAGGAATTGCACTCGCGCTTATCTCGAACGCGCTGTTTATTTTAGTGGGTGTGATCGTGCGAGAGTTAAGCCAAACCATCGACATCTTCCAAATTCTACTGTTTCGTCAGCTTGTTTTTGTGACTCTGTTAATGCCTTCTATGGTCAGTAACATGGATGCGATGCTCAATCCTAAGATGGTGTCGATGCATGTGTGGCGCGTCACCGGGGCGTTCATCGCCCTCTACTTTAGCTTCTTAACCGTGAGTAACATTCCCTTTGCCGACGCGACCGCGTTAGGGTTTATGAAGGTGTTGTTTGTGGCAGTCATTTCCCGCCTGTTCCTGCAAGAAAACGTAGGCTGGGCACGAATGGCAACCATATTGGTAGGGTTTACTGGGGTGATGTTGGTCGTGCAACCGACGTTAGAAAGTGAGTCTTTGTTCTATATCGGGACGGGGTTGGTTGCTGCGTTAGGTGCGGCGATAGCGGTTATCTGTGTGAGAAGAATGGCTAATATAGAATCCAAGGTCGTGGTGTTGGCTTATCAAGCGATATTCGTTGGCGCAGTCGCTCTAGTTCCGGCAATTATTGAGTGGAAATGGCCAACAGGTTCTGAATTCCTGCTGTTGATATTGGTTGGTGTGATCTCGTCTATTGGTCAATGGTTTGGTGTGACGGCCTACAAATGGGGAGAAGCGAACGTGGTTTCAAATGTTGAGTACTCACAAATGATCTACTCAATGATTCTTGGTTACTTGTTGTTTGCTGAACTGCCGAACTCTGTCGCCTTAGTTGGCGCAGCTGTTATCGTATTGAGTGCCATCATGCCTTTTGTAATCAAGGCTAAAAAGAGCAAATAACTCGAAGCTAATCACTGCTACAACCATACCATCAAGCCCCTATTGTATTAAATTGGGGCTTCTCTTTTATCTCAAATCAATGCTGCTCAAAATATTGGTCATGTTGAGATTTTCCAGATTGGTCTTGAGTGCCAGGATAGAACTGTACAAGCGTTTGATCAGCTAAAGTGAGGTGAATCCAACCCTCTTTGACTTTCAGCCAATTAGTGCCGCTTGTCTCATAGACAATAGGAAAGCTGCCCCAACCTGATTCTGATACCTGCAACTCTTGAAAACGGTCAATTGGAGTGAGTTTCTTGCTGTTGAAATCAGCATTAGAGTAAACCAGCAGAGGCTCGATAGCATCGGTTGGCTTAAACGTATAACAACTGATAGAGGCTGAAGTGCGATCAAACCATTGGTAAGGCTGCGCGCCGGTTAAATCATAAACGGTGCAGTCATTGAACTTAATGGCCCACTCTTGGTGAGCTTTAAAGCCGAGATAGCCTATTGGCTGTAATGGTTCAGGCTGAAAGTCAGTCTCTGGCTCATAGACCGGTTCTGAGGTAGTACATCCCATAAGCCCAAGACTAAAAAGGAAAGTCACAGTACGCTTCATCATTGTAATACCTCAGTTCCGTTAATAGATAAGTAACCCAATTAAGTCTCTATATTAAACGGTAAGTTCTAAGCGA
This sequence comes from Vibrio sp. 10N.286.55.E10, assembly GCF_002872555.1. Lineage (NCBI taxonomy): Bacteria > Pseudomonadati > Pseudomonadota > Gammaproteobacteria > Vibrionales > Vibrionaceae > Vibrio > Vibrio sp. 10N.286.55.E10. Next base: position 310,024 of record NZ_MCSD01000035.1, on the reverse strand, counting down.
TTACCATCAGGATCGAGCACACAACTCTCATAATAGCCATCACCTGTTCTTCTTGGGCCGTCTAAGCGCTCATAACCGTTTTCAACCAAACGCTGAGTCAGTTCATCAACCGCTTGTTCCGAGCCTAATGAAATCGCCATATGAATGAAGCCTGTGAACTGGTCATAAATGTCATCTTTCGATTCAGGCACAGAATCCATTTCCATGATCTCTAAACGACTTCCAGTTTCGAAAGACAGGAAGTATGAAGAGAAACCTTTGGTTGGGTTGTGATATTTTGAGTTTGATGTTGCGCCGAAATAGTCTTCATAAAATCGTTTCAACACTTCGAGTTGTTTGGTCCAAATCGCGATATGTTCGATCTTCATTTTTATCACTTAATGTTTACGTATGACACTAGATTACTCGCCAAATAAGGAAGGATAAACAGAACAGAATTCATCAAAGATGTTCCTATTTAAGGATCGGCTGAATTATCAAAATAACAACAATTAGCTGCACAGTATTAACATCTAAGTTTGTGTAATACATAGCTTTGATCCATAGTCGGGTTTTTACACAATCCGAGATTTACACTGTGAGCTTTTTAAAACTGATCATGCTAGCTGCAATATGGGGAGGCTCGTTCCTTTTCATGAGAATTGCCGCGAATCCATTGGGCCCAGCGGTGTTGATTGAAGCTCGAGTGCTGTGCGCTGCCGTCACTCTACTCTTGGTTTCTTTTTACCTGAAAAGGAAGCTTTCTTTTAATGCCCATGCGAAGCACTTTTTCATTCTTGGCTTGTTCAATACAGCGCTTCCTTTTTTGTTTTTCGCTTATGCCGCACAGACACTGAACGCCTCGACACTTGCTATCTTGAACTCAACCGCGCCAATATGGGCGGCAATCATTGGTGCGATATGGACAAAAACAACACTCGAGGCGAGAGTTCTACTAGGGCTTGGGATTGGAGTAACAGGAGTTGGCGTGTTAGTCGGCTGGGATGCGATGAATATTGGCCAAGAAGCTATACTTCCTATTTTTGCTGCGGTGATGGCGGCCTTTAGTTACGGAATAGCGTCAAACTATACCAAACAAGCACCTAAAGTTGAGGCATTCAATAATGCTCATGGCAGCATGTGGGCGGCTGTATTAATCGTATTACCATTTGTGTTCTTCATTCCGATGAGAGAAGCACCCAATCTCACCATTACCATGTCGGTCATCTTATTGGGTGCAGTATGTACCGGGTTAGCGTACCTACTTTATTTCAACCTCATCAATGAACTTGGTGCGCCTTCGGCTCTATCTGTCACCTTCTTGATTCCTGTTTTTGGCATCTTATGGGGCAACCTTTTCTTAGATGAAGCGATTGGTATCAACACAGTGGTTGGTTCAATTCTTGTTATCACTGGTACTATGTTAGTAACCGGAATGACGCCGTCTAAGATGATAGAGGGCGCCAAACAGAAACGAGCAGCAAGAGCGGCTCGTTAGTCGGCCATGTATTGTTGAATCCTGTTTCTCAACCACTGATGAGCAGGATTCAAATCGGTTCTCTTATGCCAAATCATATACTGCTTCATGGGCAAGACCTCGAAAGGCTGGTCGAGCACTTGCAGTTGGAATCGCTCCGCAAACTGATTAGCAAAATCACGAGACGTGCTACCAACACAGTCTGAACCAGAGACCAACACACACATCGTCATCAATGAATCACATTCGGAACTGACTTTTCGTTGCTGTATCGGGCTTTTTGTAAAGTAATCTGCGGTATAGAGGCGAGAGCGACGCATTCTGAAGGTGATGTGTTTCTCATGATAGTACTGCTCTTCCGTTACCGAACCATCAATCCTTGGGTGCCCTTTCTTGGCGATCAATACGAGCTCATCTTCGATCACTTGCTGGTTCATATAACCATTCACTTGTGGGTAGTGAATATCGATCGCCAAGTCGGCTTGTTGCATGCTCAAACTCTGCAGAAGATCTTCCTCATTGCTTGGCACCATATTGAATTCGATTGAGATATTTCCCAGCGTTTCATCTTGCTCGACAAGGGGCTGAAGCTTGGTTAAACCGATCTCATTCACTAGAAGTCTGAATACATGATGCTGCTGGTTATCGAATTGCTTTAAAGTACTGACTGCGCTGGTTATCCCCTCGAGTGCGGGTTCTACTCGGCTTGCCAGTTGCACCGCAGCGTTAGTCGGAATGATCCCTCGACCTTCACGAATAAACAGGTCAGTATCAAGCTGAGATTGGAGTCGCTTCAATGCACCACTCACTCCTGGCTGAGTCATACCCAGTGATTCCGATGCTAAGGTAATCGACTTTAATCGGTATACTTCCAAAAACACGCTCAGCAAATTCAGGTCTAACTTTTCAACATCACTCACAATCACTCTCCATGTCAGGTGTGGTCGCATCGAGCTTTCGGCTTCAATATGTCACTATTAAGCATACAACACATAACAGTTCGTGATGTGTTAAATAAAGCTTACTTTATTTTTTGCTATATGTCTTATTCCTATAATCGCCTCAACGAAACAAAATTCTGAAATGAAGAGGCTATTATGAAAACTTCTCGCACATTCAAAAATGCATCACTGTTCCTAGCTATTTCTCTCGCATTCCCTGCGGTTGCAGCCAATCATGACCACGCACACTTCAGCGAAATTGGCGACCAAGGTGGCAAAAATGCAACCGAAATGACCACTAAAGCAAACAACGAGTTCGCAAAAACTCTTAACTTTGCTGATATTCGCGCTTTTGAGAATAACAACAAAGGCTTGATTGCTAGCTTTGACCAAGAGACTGGCGACATCATTCGCAATAGCTTTAACTTCATCGATCCAAGTGTTAATAACGCAGACCAAGCACCTGATTCGGTAAACCCTTCACTTTGGCGCCAAGCGGTATTAAACCAAGCGGCTGAAGGTTTATATGAAGTTGTTCCGGGTAAAGTATACCAAGTTCGTGGTGCGGATTTAGCGTCTATATCTTTCATTCGTAGTGACAGTGGTTGGATTGCTTACGACGTTCTTCTTACCAAAGAAGCAGCAGCTAAAGCTCTTAAATTTTTCCAGAAAAACGTACCTGATGGCGGTGAACTGCCAGTCGTTGCAATGGTTTACTCTCACTCTCACGCTGACCACTTTGGTGGCGCGAGAGCAATCAAAGATGCATACCCAGATGTAAAAGTGTACGGTTCGAAAAACATCACTAAAGAAATCGTAGATGAGAACGTATTGGCGGGTAATGCAATGTCTCGTCGTACCGCTTATCAGTACGGTGCAACGTTGAACCGACACAAGCACGGTATTGTAGATGCGGCGCTGTCTAAAGGTCTATCAACAGGTAGCATTACTTACGTACTGCCAGACTACGAGCTAAACCATAACGAAGAGATTGAAACTCTGGTTATTGATGGCCTAGAAATGCAATTCATGGATGCATCTGGGACGGAAGCAGCCTCTGAGATGGTGACTTATATCCCGAGTATGAAAGCACTTTGGACTGGTGAGCTGACTTACCAAGGCATGCACAACCTGTACACACTGCGTGGTGCAAAAGTACGTGATGGCTTGAAGTGGTCGAAGAAGATCAACGAAATGTTGGTGACATGGGGCGAAGAAACTGAGGTGTTATTCGCCTCCCACTCAGCTCCAGTTTGGGGTGAAGAAGAGATTTCTGACTACTTAAAAATGCAACGTGATGCTTACGGTTTTACTCATAACCAAACGCTTCGCTTAGCGAATAACGGTGTGGTTCTGCAAGACATCGGTGATGCGATTTACGAAGTAATGCCAGACAGCATTCAGCAGACTTGGCACACAAACGGCTACCACGGTACTTACTCTCACAACGCTCGCGCTGTGTACAACATGTATCTTGGTTACTTCGATATGAACCCGGCGAACCTAAACCCATTACCAATCGAGCCAGAATCGGTGAAGTTTGTTGAGTACATGGGCGGCAGCGATGCTGTGATTGAAAAAGCGCAACAAGATTTCCAAGAAGGTGAATACCGCTTCGTTGCAACCGCATTGAATAAGGTGATTCAAGCAGAACCAGATAACAAAGTTGCACGTGGCCTATTGGCAGACACTTACGAGCAATTGGGTTATCAATCAGAAGGTGCAGGTTGGAGAAACATCTACCTAACGGGCGCTCAAGAGCTTCGCATTGGCACTCAGCCGGGCGCACCAAAAACGGCATCTCCGGACGTGTTAGCGAACATGACGATTGAAAACCTACTCGATTACTTAGCAGTAAAAGTGGATTCTCTAAAAGCACAAGAAACACCATTTACATTGAATATTCAGCTACCAGATGTGCAAGAGTTCTACTACGTTGAGATGTCTAACGGTAACCTGAATAACATTCAAGTAAGCGAGCTACAAGACGCTGAAACGACACTGATCATCAATAAGTCTGACGTGTCTGATATCGTGCTTAAGAAAACAAGCCTTGGAAAACTGTTAGAAGACGGACAAGCAGGCGTGAAAGGTGACAAATCATCTCTGAACAAACTGTTGTCTTCCCTGACTGAAGCTGACACCTCATTTGAGATTGTGCCGCGTCCAAACAAAGGTGAAGAAGTTGATGCAGAGCTATACCAAGATTCAGCGGTACACGCGCATTAAGCTCCAAAAAAATATCTATAAAATAACAACGTCAAACAAAGCCAATATAGGCTGAAAAAAGGCTAATAACGACCAAGCCTCAACTAAAAAATTTAGTTGAGGCTTTTTCTTGCAAGAGTATTTCCTCCAGCAGGCTTAAATCTTGCCATTACAAACCACTCACAAAAGCTTTAGAGAAATCGCAGTATAATATCCAGCAATCCTACCCGACTCAGTATTGTCATAATTCTCATTTACAGCACATTACCTAACCGTTGTTCCTCCCATCATGTGAACTAGTATGAATTTTGCGCACCGAATCTTTGTTATAAAAGTTACACGGGAAATGTTTCAAAGGAAGAAAAATGCAAAAAACAATTCTGATCACAGGGGCCACGGATGGCATTGGTTTAGAGACCGCAAAAGCACTAACACAACAAGAGCACCATGTTCTGATTCATGGTCGCAACCCAGCTAAGGTTAGTAAAGTCTTGGCCGCTCTGTCTCGCCTGTCTAAGAGTGCAATCATAGAAAGCTATATCGCAGACCTATCGACGCTCTCTGATGTCGATAAACTCGCCACCCAAATCAAAAATAATCACAAGCGACTCGATATACTGATCAACAATGCTGGCGTATACAAGGTGTCGGACATCACCACCTCAGACAACCTTGATGTACGTTTTGTTGTGAACACCATTGCGCCTTATCTACTAACACAGAAGCTGCTCCCTCTTTTTGGTGCGACAGGTCGCATCGTCAACCTATCTTCAGCAGCCCAATCAACCGTAGATTTAGAAGCGCTTACCAGTCCGAACGCAGGCAAATTAGATGGCCCAGTTTACGCGCAAAGTAAGCTCGCGCTGACAATGTGGTCTATCGAATTGGCCAACACTCTATTAGATAATGGACCTGCGGTGATCCCGGTGAACCCTGCTTCTTTCCTTGGCAGCAAATTGGTCAAAGAGGCTTATGGCGTGGACGGGAATGATCTGGCAATTGGAGCCGATATCCTTTGTCGCGCGGCACTCAGTGACGAGTTTGCCAGCGCTTCCGGTCAATATTTTGATAATGATTCTGGGTTATTCAAAGATCCCCATGCCGATGCATTGAATCCCGCTAAAAACCGTAAATTAGTGGAAACGCTTGACCGGTTGCTAAAAGAGAAATTGTGCATGGCACCCAGTTGATTCTGGTAGACACATAGCATCACACATGCTTGATAAAGGCTTGGCTTAACTGCTGGAAGAGTGAGTCTACGTTGGGCAGAGGCGTCACATGCTCAGATAAAAGAGTATGAACGTGCGGCTCTACAACGGTTGGATTGCCGCAAATCTGATTGTAAAAGTTCACGGGCGCAACGATGTGTTCTAAGTCGACATCTAACAAGATACACGCTTGCGAAAGTACGACCTGACCGCCACCGCGTTTCAGCAAAACACGCTGAGCCGTTCCCACTATTTTTTGTTTATTGATGTTGAGATTGTAGTCACCATCACAATAAGAACCGGGGGTTGCGTGTACATCCACATCGATGCCCAGTTCTTTAAAAAACAGGGTTAATACATCACATAAATGTCGATACGCTTTTTGGATATTGTAGGCTTCATCGCGAGGCCAATGGTAAATGTGCGATAGGTTAATGATCCCCGGTAGTTGGGGAACGGGAGCGCCACCTGTTTTACGCGAGGTGAGCTGCCAGCCTTGTGCCTCAAGTTGCTTTCTAGATTCTACCGTCACTGGCCACTTTTTACCTGCGGGCAAAACGAGTGTTGGCGTTTTTGCTTGCCATAGCATTAAGGCTTGTCCAATCTCTCCAGCCTGTATTTGCTGCAATAATTCAGCTTCTTTTTCAAACGCACGATCAACATCAATGTGCGGGTAACGTACGAGTTTATTCGTTAACTTCAATGCACTTTTCCTCAACAGATTGTGGTGACTTAGTATTTAACGTTCTGGGATGGTTGATGAGATAAACATATATCTTAAACCCAATGCAGCATAGCACCGATTACCTCTCCATCCTTTTTTCCTTTCGCTATTGAGATGTATTGATTTAGCTAAAACCACTTCCACTTTGATGGCTTCAGTCTTACAAGGTTGTCTGATATGGTGGCGGCAGAACTTCAGCAATTGTTTAGATAGTATTGAATATGAAAACACTAACCATACTTGATGGCGGCATGGGCCGAGAACTCAAAGAAATTGGCGCGCCATTTTCTCAACCACTTTGGAGTGCTCAAGCGCTGATTGAAGCACCCGATTTTGTTAGCCAAGCGCATCAAAACTTTGTCGATGCAGGTGCTGAAATCCTGATCACTAATAGTTACGCGTGTGTGCCTTTTCATTTGGGTCAAGAGCTCTTTGAACAACGAGGCTTTGAACTAGCCGCACTTTCTGGCGAACTGGCTAAAGCAGTTGCTGACAATACTTCTCACACCGTGAAAGTTGCTGGTGCGATTCCGCCACCGTTTGGCAGCTACCGACCGGACTTGTTCAAAGTCGAAGAAGCGGCGCCAATCATTCAAACCCTTTACGATGCACAAGATCCCAACATCGACCTTTGGATCGCGGAAACTATCTGCAGCCTGCAAGAGTTCACCTCCATTCATGCAGTACTTAAGCAGTCAAATAAGCCGTGTTACTACGCATTCAGTTTGGAAGACACCAAGGGCGACTCTGCCAACATTCGTTCTGGTGAGAGCGTAACAGATGCCATCAAACTGGCCTGCCAATCTAACGCGACAGGCATTATGTTTAACTGCTCAGTGCCTGAAGTGATGGATCAAGCCATTATCGATGCTAAGAAAGTGATCGACGAGTTAGGCAGTGATTTGGAAATTGGTGTCTACGCCAATAACTTTGCACCTATCAGCAGTGAACATGAAGCCAATGACATGTTTCAGGAGATGCGAGAGCTGGATGGCCAAGGTTACTTAGCTTACGCAAAACGTTGGCACGCATTGGGTGCCAATATTGTCGGTGGTTGCTGTGGTATTGGGCCAAAACACATTCAAGCCTTAGCCGAGTGGAAACGCTCCATACAGAGCTGATACGGAGCTTCAACTAGAATAGAATTAAATAGAGAACAGGTTGAGAAATCTGTTCTCTATTTGTATGTGGCGTCTCTGAGTACACTGATACAAAACAACGATTTGGAGCAACTGATGAGCGGCACGCAACGCAAGATTAAATGGGGTATCGCAGGGCTAGGCAATATCGCCAATCGATTCGCAACCGCAGTCACAGAGCACTGTCTGCATGGTGAACTTTATGCCGTTGCCGCAAGAGATCACTCCCGCGCAGCCACGTTCGCCAATAAGTTTGGTTGCAACAAGGCTTATGGATCTTATGAAGCCATGGCGCAAGATCCAGATGTTGAAGCGGTATACATCGCCACGGCTCATCCTTATCACAAGCCTTTAGCTGAACTGTTTCTAAGTCATAAAAAACACGTACTGGTAGAAAAGCCCGCTTTCACCAACCTCAGTGATTGGCTAGAGATGAAAACTCTTGCCGAACAAAACGGTGTGATGCTGCTAGAAGCGATGAAGACCGTGGTGTTCCCTGCTTATCGTGAGCTCACGTCATTCTTAGCCAACAACAAGATTAAGATTGATTCGATAGAAGCCAGCTTTGGTAACCATCACGATTATGATCCTGATTTGTTTATCTTCAACCCGGACTTAGCAGGCGGGGCAACGCTCGATGTTGGCGTCTACGGACTGTGGTTTTTCTACGATTTGTGCCGCACGCTCGGAGTTACACCTTCCAGCCCTCAAGTAGAGATGTCGAGCCTTTATGAGGGTTCAAATGTCGATACCGATGCGTGCTTTCAGTTTTCTGGCGAGATCAACGCGACCATATCAGCATCGACAGTGCACAACCTGCCCCGCTCAGCTCGATTAACTGGACCAGATATAACCATCACGATTCAAGAAAAATGGTGGAACCCGGCCTCCATTGAAGTCGAATATCAGAATGAAACCTTCACCATCGAGCACCCAATTCAAGGCAATGGGTTCGAATATCAAATCGAACACTTCTCACAACTGGTGCTAGAGGGAAAAACGTACTCTGATATCCTAAGCTCAAATGTAAGTGCTCAGGTACTGGATACCATGGAACAAGCACTCATTGACTCTGGCTATCCACATTTAACTCAACCTCATCGTTAGGAAAAGCAAATTGGGCAACCTTAAGCGCAAGCTTGAACTGTATGAAAAGATATTTCAGGCTTTTGGGCCTGGAGTATCGCATTGTCAAGTCAATCAACTGGCCACACTGCTGCACGTGAGTGAACGTCACGTTCAGACCTTACTCAAAGCGATGACAGCGCAAGGTTGGATTGAGTGGCAAGCTAGTTCAGGCCGCAGCAAGAAGGCACAACTCACGTGTCTGGTTGAACCCATTGAGGCGTGTTACCAATACGCACAAAGCCAAGCAGATTCAGGCAATATTGAGCAGGTGTTTAACACCTTAAGCTTCAATGGCCGAAACGCTGGCACTGAGCTGCAAGCCTTTCTGAGCAGCAACAATCATTCAACACAGAACGTAGCATTAATTCCCTTCCACCGAGAACTTGAAGCACTCCACCCTCAGCGTGTGCTAAGGCGTACTGAACGTTTCTTAGTGATGCAGATTTGCCAACGCCTCACTGCAATTCGACAAGAAAAGCTGAGCGGTGATTTAGCTTATCATTGGCAGCATAATGAAGATGCTACCGTTTGGCATTTCCAAGTTCGTAATGGCGCTCAATTCCATAACGGTCGATCGCTTGAAATCCAAGACATAGTGCGCTGTCTCTCCTCACTCTCTAGGAGCAAATTCTGGCGTCGTTGCTATCAACATATTGTTGACGTGTCGGCTGTCACTGGCGATGTGATCAAAATGACTCTGAGTGAGCCTGATTGGCATTTGCCTCGATTACTGGCTAGACCTGAGGCTTCGATATTTGAGCACACATCAGACGATAAGCTAATTGGCTCAGGCGCTTTCGCGTTGGAGATTTTCTCAAGCAAGATGCTGAGGTTAAACCGCAATAATGCCTATTCACACAGCACACCGATTCTCAATCGAGTTGAGCTTTGGGTTTACCCTGACTGGTCGCAAACTAAGGCATGTGCGCAAAACCAAGTGTGCGTCAAAATGCCAGAGAAAACGGTCACGGTGAATGGAGCGAGCGATTCAGCTCTACAGAATTTCGGTTCAACCTTCTTCAAGGTTCAAAACCCGAAGTTGTCGAAAACCGCTCGTGAGTTCACCGTTGAAGACACCTCAGAATGCCAAGCGCTTTTCGAGCAATTATCAGTATCTGACGATCAAAAAACCAATATCGAATATGGACACTACACAGCGACCAAAGACATCGCGCTGTGCAGCATTATTGATGAAAACGATACCTTCTCCTCATGGTTAAGTTTCTTTACTCGTTTCCCTTTTGAAGACTTATCGCTAGCCGCAAAGATGCTAAATAGGATTGAGCAAGGGATAGCCTCAATTCGACGCGAGCCAAACCTCGACCTGACAATGAATAAGCTGTTAGAACTTAGACATTGGCTCGATGAAACTGGGATTGTGGTTGAGCTCAAGCAAGAAGCGTTCAACTTAGAGGTTTCTGAAAAGATACACGGCGCGCAAGTGAATGGCTTCGGTTGGTGTGAGCTCGACAAGCTATGGATTAGCCATTTGTAAGCGTATTTCGTAGCTGAACTGTATTTCACAACCTAGCCCAACCAAGCTGCAACCAATCATAATGTTCAGTCACAGCGTAGGTCGAATAGGCTAAGGGTTAGCTCACTAGCGATAACTCAGATTCTTTATAGATACGGTTAGCCACTTTGAATGCCGCTGGAGATAAGAGTGTCTCTTTACATCGAGTCTTAAACTGCTCTGCTTCAATCGCCTGCTCTTCCAATAAGTATTTCAGCTCACTTAGGTAGTTAGCTTCAAACACAGCTTGACCAAGTGGTGTGCATTCGTATCGGCTCGACTCTTGGTAGCCAATTGCGGTCAACACAGATTCTGGCAGTTCCCAGAACTTAGCAATGGTGTAAGTCAGGCGAATAGAGTAACTGTTCATCAGGCGCTTCAATGCTAACGAGTTTGGCGGAACAGAGGGATCTACATGCTTGAAGGCTTCTACCATCATTTGGAAAATAATCATCTTGCCTAAGTTGCGAATCAACCCAACAAAGTACGCCGCAGCCTGATCTTCTTGGGATGAAGAGTCTTTCATCAACTCCTTAGAAAAAGACGCGGTTTGAACACTGTGATACCAAATTTTCTCACCGAAGTGACGCCAGTAAATATTGTTCCCCGGCGTGAAGTTCTTCATGTAGCTATTCACTACTCCTTCAACAAGCCCTTGAGAACCCATATTTAAGAATGCTGTTTTTAGGTCAGTAACCTGTTTTTCACCACGCTTATAAAAAGCACTGTTAGCCAGTTTAATCACATCGGCAGCCATACTCGGCTCGCGCTCAATCACTCTTAACAATGCATCGATATCAAACTCATCGCTCTGCAATTCAGCCATTAACGTGGTCACAGAGGCTGGCATCACTGGCAGTTCATTAAGCAAAGCTTTTGGAGAGCGAATCAAACGTTCTATCTGACAAGCGACAAAATCGCTAAATGGATCTGACTCCGTTTGAAGGCGAGACTCTCCAAACAAATAATCAAGGAATTCACCATCGTGCAGGCTAAGTGTCTTATCGACGATTAATGATGATGGCTGAGCGGACGACGGCGGAACAAAAATTGAAGACGGAACAGAATCAGTAGCAACGGTTTGTTGTTGCTCTTGTTGGACAGGCTCTGCAGAGGGTTTGTTTTTTGAATCAACAAAAGGTGAGAATAGTGCCTGCAATACCCTTTTAAACATCAATACGGCTCCTAGATGAATACAACATAGATAGGGATATATAACGGCGGTGATTATCGCACAGGCAACTCATAAACCATACAGTGATAAATGAATCATTAATTTTTCTGCTATATAGGATATGTTACTTAGCCGTTTGCTAGGCCAAGCCTCCGGTATTCGCCAGAAACAAAAAAGCGAGCAAATAACACTTGCTCGCTCTTCCATCAATCTGAATCCTGAAGCTGACTAAATTAGCGCTCTGCTACTTCTAACACAATCTTGCCCATAAACCTCAGTCAAACAAGGCTCAATCAGAACACGTTCGCCAATACGCTCAGCCGATACTTCGTTACCAACGGTTACGAATCAATAAAATGAGAAATTCCGCACCCAATAGAATGCGGAATTTATATAGATGAGAGACTTACCGTTAAATCTAGAGTCGGCTGCGTATCGTCACCAACACAGATAACGCACCACAAAGCACCAACACCACACCTAAATCTTGAATCATTCCCGCTAAAGCTAGCCCAGAACCAATCAAGGTGTAATACATCAAACCAAACAGTGCACCTGCACTTCCTGCTTGAGATTGGTAGCGCACCAATGCTCGACTCAAAACATTAGGAATCGCAATACCGAATGCCATAACCACCAACATCATCGGAAGCAAGAACCAGATCGTGTGTTGTGAAAGGTACACACCCACTGCGCCTACCGTTTGAAGCCCTGCCGCCAAGCTAATCAAAGAGATAGATGACACTTGTCGCTTCAATAACGCTTTATTAACCAAGCTTCCCAACAAGGTTCCGAACCCAAGCACAATGCCGCTGTAGCCAAACTGCTCGACGCTAAATCCAAGTTGAATGAAGGCAAATGAACCCAATTGATAATAAGAAAACAGCGCAATATTGAACGACGCGACAAGCAACGCAGACATCCATATATCGCTATCTTTGACCATGTGAATACTGAGTGACTTTAACTGCAATGGCTGCTTAGACTGTTGCGTTTCAGGCAATGACAATAGGCTATGTGCCAACAGTGCTAACACCATAATAAACAAAGCAATAAACACATATTGATGCCCGCCTGCTTGGCTTAATTGACCACCAAGTAGCAACCCGATGATTGGGCTAATCGACAATCCCATCCCCATGTAACCAAATACCTTAGCTAGCTCAGTACCGCTAAAGGCATCTCGAAGCATGGTTTGAGTGACGACAGAGCCAACAGCAAGTCCGAAAGCCCCCATCGCTCTTGCAATCATCAACCACGTAAAACTGTCGGTTTGCATGGCAATAAGTGAAGAACAGGCGAATAACCCCATCCCCAATAACATGGTGGGGCGACGCCCCCATTTATCCGCTAACACGCCCCATACCACCACACCCAGCGCAAATGCAGAGAAGTAAATCGATAGGGTTTGCGCCGCTTGTGTGTAACTGACATCAAAGGATTTCGATATTGAATCCAGAGTCGGGCTATAGATGGTTTCTGCGATTTGAGGGAACATCAACAGCAGCACCATTTGCCATAAAGAAGGTTTTGTTTTCATCATTTTTCCAAGACCAGTGAACTTGACGCGAAGTCTAGAGGAAACTAACCTTGGCTCGTTAACAACATTAAAACCAAAAACAACAAGATTGGGACAAATGGCATTAATTAGTGAAACCATTGAGTTTGATGCAGACAGCTTACCTGCGCCCGTAATAGGGATTGCGGCAGAGCTAGGTCAGCATGATTCAGGAATACATCACCACGTAAAAGGACAGCTGCTGTATGCTCCGCAGGGTTGCATCACCTTGACCTTAGAAAACGCCATTTGTATTTTGCCGCCGACAAAAGCTGTGTGGATCCCGCCTTATACCAAGCATCGCGCGCAGATGACTAATGTAGTTGCTTATCGATCGCTCTATTTTGATAGCAGTATTTACACCTGCCCAGAAGCGGTTGAAATTGTGGAAGTGAATGAGCTTTTAAAAGCTCTGATCAATAAGATGGCTTTCTGGGATTGGGACATTGCCCGCGAGCAAACCACCAATACCGCCCGCCTATTCTGGGAAGAGTTTTACAGCGCTAACCAGCACTCGTTTATCTTGCCGCTACCAACAGATCGCCGCTTTAAAAGCTTTTGCAAACGAGTCCGAACCACCTCCTTCCTTGCCCCAGCTCTCTCGACATTAGCGAATTCGGTTGGCGCAAGTACCAAGACGATTACTCGATTATTCAAAGCCGAAACAGGCATGACTTATCAAGAGTGGCGACAACAATGGCGTTTGTTTAAAGCGATTGAACTGCTCTCAGAAAACCGACAAGTCGGCGATGTCGCGCACCAGCTAAAGTTCTCATCCAACAGTGCATTTATTGCCTTTTTCAAACAACAAACCGGACAAACACCACTGGCCTTTACCAAGTTAGGGACGTGATCGTAGTAATCCAAACTCTTAGGTTGTACTTAGTTCAGATAAAAAAAACCAGAACATGAGTTCTGGTTTTTTAATACAGATTCAACTAGTCAATCAACACCAGCGAATCGAGAATCCCTTTTCCACTGTGGATCCCGCCTTCGTTTTCACTAGCGGGTTTACTGCGGATCAAGTAGCCCGCGTAGCCACCGAGCTCTGTTACTGGTTCTCCTTGATAGTAAGCGGTGAACAAACCTACTTCGCTGACTAGATCTGTTACAAATGTTTGTTGTGTGTCGCGCACTGCGATGGTCGGTACGTCACGTTCATGAGGGTACAAGCGCTGCATCAATGCCCACGCGTCGTACTCTTCTGGCTTAAGTTGACTCAGTTGCTGGCTTATATCGTCACCAAAGACACAGTGGCCACCGCCCTCACCTTGGTTTTTCAACACCCACTCTTGCTTATTCGCTTGTGTGTTAAACCACTCAATCGACTCACTGGTGATTGGCTTCATGTCAGCTAAAACACTCTTCACCAATTCGGCTTCTTCTAGAGTTAGACCCCAGCGTGCGTATTCTGATGCAGGCATCATGGTCAGCAGCATTTGCATGGATTTACTGGTCGCTAATTGCTGGCTGATGGTCGCGTTCATTGCGACATGGTGTTGTTCCATAAACAAGCGAGTCTGACTTAGCGTGTGGCAACAAACCGATTCGTTGAGTTCTGGAGCCCAGTAGTCTGAATACTGATAACCCGCTCTTAGGTACACCACATCGACAGCGCCCACATCTTTCAATAACAAGCGTTGATTATCGCCCGATGAAAGCTGGCAACTCAATTGTTCAAAGGTACGACGAACCGTGCGAATGCCCTGTTTTTGCAGCTCAACTTCAAGCAAATGTTGGTCATATACGTTGTCTTCGTTCTTCTGCACCACCATCAAGAAAACCGGTTTATCTTGCTCGTTGAAGTCGGCTTTTACTTGCCTTGCAGCATTAGCGATACCGTAAGCCAACTGGGTTAAACCTTGGTTTTCAGCCGGTGTTGCTGACGGGTCTTCCAACCAATTGTTATAAACGTTTGCCCATTGGTTTTGCATGAACGAGTGGAACTCTGTAGCGCGTTGACCAAACGGGGCCATCCCTGCCGCAATGCCATTAAACTCAATCACTTTTGCACCGTGTCGGCGATCGTCCATAAAATCAGTACGCATCAACAACAAAGGTTGTCGAGCTGGATTCAAGCGCTCATCGGCACTGCCATGAGCCTGTTGATGAAGCTCCATCAAGCGACCAAAAAACGGATCGGCTTTCGTCATATCGCTCAATGATGACTGTAAAAAGTCATGGTCTTCCGAAACATTGTTGATGAGCTTGGTGATAAGCGGTGTCACCCTCAACAGGTGTTCAAATACCTTACGCTCAATACTCATTGGAGCAAGGCTAAAAGGGCAATGTCTCGCGGTATTGTCAGACTGACGAAAAGCGACACCGTGCATAATGGCCCACTCACAAGCATCTTCAATGACTTGTTGCGGAATCGATGGCATTGGATTCATTTAGATATCTCATTCTTGGCGGGCATTTGGCACCCGTAGTAAGACGATGCTCATTCGAAAAAGACGAAATAAATTTTAAAAAAGTTATTTCGCCGTTTTGATCATCGTAGCTCGCAGTTTACAGCTGAGGTTCTTGGGTCTTATTGACGATTAGGTCGCGAAGCCATTTGTGACTTGGTTCAGAGTCAAAATAACGATGCCAAAGCAAAAACAAACCACCGGGAACCAACTCAATGGGAATCGGTTTCATCACCAGTTCGCCACTCTCAATATAGTCACAAACCGAGTTGTACGGATAACACATTAACAAATCGCTTTGCTTGCACAGCTTTACTGCGCTGGTGATGTCCGACACGTTGGCGGCTTTGTTAATTTGAAGCTGTTTGGCTTGCAAGATCTCCAGAAGCAACCAGTCGCCAACGCCACCAGTGACTAACTGAATATGACGGTAGTTAAGGAAGGCTTGCAGGTTCCAATCTTCCTGAAGCACCGGGTGATCATTACGCATCAAACACACAGAGTAATCTTGCAGCAATTCGACATGGTTTAACTCAGCAGGGATATTTTGAATGTGAGTACTCGCTCTTTCATCGAGCTCAAAAATTCCAATCCCAAAATCGACCTCACGCTTTAGTAGGCGCTTAAAGGTTTCGCTACTCCAAGTAGTACTGTTTACCGTAATGTTCGGCGCATCTGCCAACGCGTTAGGCATAAATTTAGGGTAGATCGCGGTATAAGCGGTTTCAACAAGATCGATATTAAAAGTGCGCTCGCTGTCTTTCGGCTCAAAAATGTCCGGCACGGT
Organism: Vibrio sp. 10N.286.55.E10; assembly: GCF_002872555.1. Lineage (NCBI taxonomy): Bacteria > Pseudomonadati > Pseudomonadota > Gammaproteobacteria > Vibrionales > Vibrionaceae > Vibrio > Vibrio sp. 10N.286.55.E10. The sequence continues at coordinate 293,777 of NZ_MCSD01000035.1, read as the reverse complement.
TAGCTGTTCAACTTGCAAAAGGATCTGATGAATCTTAGGCGCTAAAGAAGTAGCTTTCGGGGTTGGAAACAGACCTTTAGATTCGCGCTCAAATAGCGGGTCATCAAACAAAGTTCGCAGCTTGGTGAGTTGCTTACTCACCGCGGACTGACTAAGGAATAATCGCTCTGCTGTTTTGCTCACACTGCGCTCTTCAAGCAAAACGTGTAAACACAGCAGTAAATTCATATCACATTTGAGTAAGCTCTTAACATCTACCATGATATTCCTTAGATTCAGATTAATGATGACTTTATGTCACTTTAAATCATATCACAAACTTGTTAATTTAAGCCCATGTAACCTATGAGTTAATAACTCAAAAAATAATAGACCTAAGGAATACTCATGAATTTTCTAGCACTCCCTAAGATTGATCTGCACTGCCACCTTGACGGAAGTGTTCGTCCAGACACCATTATTGATTTGGCGAAACAGTACGGAATCGAACTGCCTGAAGATCGCGATGCGGTTGTTCAATCTCTAACTGTGCCAGAAGATTGTAAAAACCTAGATGAGTATTTGGCTTGTTTCAGCCTGCCGCTACAAGTGATGCAGACTGAAGAAGCAATTGAGCGCATCTCTTTTGAGCTTTACGAAGACGCTGCACTAGAAAACGTTAAGTACCTAGAAGTTCGTTTTGCACCGATTCTTCACGTAAACAAGGGCTTGTCTCTTGATGCGATCATCGCAAGTGCGGTGAAAGGCATGAAACGTGCGGAAGAGAAGTACGACATCAAAGGCAACTACATCATGTCTGTACTGCGTATGTTCCCGAAAGATTCAATCAAAGATGTTATCGACGCTGGTAAGCCATACCTTGGTAAAGGTGTAGTTGCGTTTGATATCGCAGGTGGTGAAAAGCCAGGCTTCTGTGCTGAATTCCCTGAATACACGCAATACGCTATCGAGCAAGGCTACCGTGTGACAGTTCACGCTGGTGAGCAATGGCATGGTCAGAACGTTTACGATGCAGTAACACTGCTTGACGCTGAACGTATCGGCCACGGTGTTCACATCCAAGGTAATGAAGACGCATACAACATCGTTAAAGAGAAGCAAGTTGCGCTTGAAACTTGCCCAACAAGTAACGTTCAAACTAAGTGTATTCACAAATTCGGCGACCACCCAATTGCTGAATTCAAAAAAGACAGCATCGTTGTAACGATCAACACAGATAACCGCACTGTGTCGAACACAACCATGACCAACGAAGTGAAACGTGTGTGTGAAACGTTCGGTCTAACAAAAGAAGATTACGCAGAGATCTACAAGTACTCTGTCGAAAGCGCTTTTGCTTCAGACGAGGTAAAACAGCACCTAATGGGTTTCGTTGAGCAAATCTAATTTGCCACCAAAGTAAGTCTTTTGCTGAATAGCTGGGCTCACTTAACGTCAGAGCTTAACGGTACAAAATAGGAAGAGAAAGGCTGAGGCTTTTCTCTTTTTTTATGTCCAAAAATCGCTAATCTTGCAGTATTCGTCATTTAGACCGAGACTCTCGGAAAGTAGGCAAGCATGAGTAATACAAACGATAAAACTGAACTAGAAAAGATGCTATCTGGGCAAGTGTATGATGGTGCAGACCAAGAAATTGATACTATGCGTTCCAATGCCAGAAAAGCGCTAATGGCTTTCAACAACCATCAAGACCCAGACCAGCAACACACATTGCAAGAGCAACTATTTGGGAAGGTCGGGAGTAGCAGCTTAATCCAGCCCCCTTTTCATTGTGAGTTTGGCAAAACCATCGAGATTGGCGACGACACCTTCATTAATATGAACGTAGTAATGCTAGACGGTGCGAGAATCAAAGTCGGCAAAAATGTTTTAATTGGACCAAGCGTTCAATTCTATACGCCATCACACTCCCTTGATTATCGTAGCCGCCGTAAATGGGAAACCTTCTGTTTACCCATAACAATCGAAGATGATGTGTGGGTTGGTGGCAACTCAGTGATCAACCAAGGTGTAACGATTGGCGCTCGCTCGGTTATCGCAGCGAACTCAGTAGTCAACAATGATGTACCACCAGATTGCCTATACGGTGGTACGCCGGCAAAATTGATTAGATATTTGAATACTGAACAGCCAACTGACGACAGCAAGTAAACGCGAACTAAAAGTAAATGACAAAAGAGGTGATATTTTTAATTAAACATCACCTCTTTTTTGATTAGTTTACCGTGTCTCTTCTATCGAATGGGCTTCGTTCCATGGCTTTTTCATACTCACTTTTCGGGCCACTCAAATACGTAGTTTTGACGAATTTTTCCCAATCATAAAACAGCGATTCTATTGGCTGATCGGTAAGCTGTGAGGGGTCACCATTGCTCTTAATAAGATCAACAAACGCCCCTTCTCCCCATGAACGTTCAATAAACTCACCGACCGTATACCCAAGCTCATAAACCGCCGAGCTACTGTTCGGCTTATTGTATAAGTCCTGAACAAGCCCATCAAAGCGGCCTTTGATGGCGCTCCTGTTATTCATGTGGAACCAATAATCTTCAGATTTATAGATGGCTACGGCTTCCCACAACCAACGAGGGTTGTTCGCGAAATTGGGGTTGATTTGAAGTGTCAGTAAATGCACAAATTCATGCAATGCCGTTCGTTGGATTTCACCACCAAAATAAAGCAGCCTGATTTCATTACTTTTAGGCTCGATGTAGCCTGTAGAAAACGCATATCGCTGTCCAATGCTACGCTCTTGCTCATCTAAGTACGCCTTTTGGCTTTGCCATACTCTCACCGTTATGACCGGTATTGAGTCCAGGCCGAAGCTCTTCATCAAAGGCGCCTGTTTAAGTAATAGCTCGTTATAAATACTGGGAATTATCGCAGGTGAAGTTCCATCATAAAGGACAAACTTGAACTGTCCTTTATCTGATTCATAGCAACTATCACATGCTTGCTCACCGCGAATTTGAAGCACGAAAGCCACGACTAAAACCAGCACCGACATAGTCAAAAACAAGAATGTAACGATAGACTTAGGTGGGTATCTTTTCATTTTCTACATCCTCAAATTTAACTCATTCGCCAAGGTGTCAATCTATTAAATTAACGCCAAGCGCCTGCAAGCTGTTTTCACACTGAGCGGCATCGGTAAACTGAATACCAGCCATGCCTACAGCCTTTGCCCCTTCAACGTTATAGGGCATATCATCGATGAAGACGGTTTCTGAAGCTTCAAGCCCATTATTAGATAACAGCGCTTGGTAGATTTCAGGTTGTGGCTTAAGCATGCCCAATTCAGCAGATACTGCCGCACCATCAAACAACGCCCAAAACTGATAGGTATTTTTTAAATATTCAACAATCTCGACCACATTGTCAGTAAGCGCGTACACACCATAGCCCGATCGCTTTACTCGCTCGATGAGTTCAACTGAACCGTGCAGTAAGATCTGCGTTTGCTTAACGTAATAGAACAGGCGAGCGCACTCTAATGGGGGCAAGTCGAGTTCTTGTTGATAACGAAGCTTGGCCTCACTTTCGGTCAAGAACCCTTTGTTCAAATCCATCCAAATCGTACTTTGAAAAATAGAACGAGCTCGAGACTCCAATTCTTCAGTATCACCAAAAGTAAGCCGGGTAATTTCCAGAGGTGCCCAACGCACAATGACATTGCCTACATCAAACACCACATTTTTGATTTCATTAGAGCTCATACACACTCCCATTATCACCATGTCATTGATGGAAAAGCGACACAAAGTGCCGCACATCAAGATTCATAGCGAACGTTTATAAATTAAAAGCCTTGGGTAGAATATACAATCAATAGAGTACAAAAAAGGCCATCATTACGACGGCCTTCTCAATATCAATAAACTAAGAAATAACTAACACAAATCGGCTTCTGAAGAGAATATGGTTGGTGCTTTAGAAGCGCTATACACCTATACCTTTATTGATCTTTTTCCATTGAAGTGGTGTTATTCCGTTCGCTCGCTTAAACGCTCTTTTAATTGTGAGGCATCTGCGTATCCCAAGTGAAGCGCAATATCTGAGATCGAATAGTCTTGAATAGTCATAACGCGCTTAGCGAACTTAAAAGACAGGGCCATCTAAAAGCACTCACCAACTTAAGACATGAAAACTTAGCTATGTAGCTTGCAACTAACAAAGCTCAAACATTCAAAGCACGTCCTATTGGATGTGCTTTTTTATTCTCAGCTTGCAGACAATTTCGCCCTTCCACCCTTCCGCCTATCAAGCCAAGAGAGAGCAAGGTGAGATACCAAGTAAATTAAAGATCGAGTAATAAATAGGACAAATATATAGGAAGTTTAAGAAATAACTATATAATATGATTACGCTTCAATAATTACACTCCCCATTTAACTAACCTCCTTACTCCTTATAACAATATTTTCACTGGTCACCTCCTCAATAAAATACCAGTCAATCACGAATACTTTGTGATATCAATCTAGACTAAATTCCCAAGTACAACTTATTGATACTGCCCACCCAACAAATTAATCTCTCGTAAGAAAATTTTTACTAAAAACCACCATTAACTTAATTTTACGCATCAAAACAATTATACTCCCCCCATATTGATAATGAGTTAAACGTTAGTAACATTGAGTAAAACTTGTTCAATAAACAACAAGTAAAATTCTCAAATTTGCAAAACTCAACTCATAGTTAATATTGAAAATATTTGGAACCAAAATCACAAGAGTAGGATTCTCTTGAATTTATTATCAAGGATACTGACGAAAATAGAACAGGCATTGTTAGATGAATAATTCTGCAACGTATTTACTTGCTGCTTTACGAGAAAAAATCAAAGAAAAAGGAATTTGTTATTCTGCTCTCTCTGCTGGGATGGGAATTCCTCTCTCAACCATAAAAAGACAACTACATAACACGTCTTTAGGGCTGGATAAAATACTCTCGTACGCGACTCATTTAGATACTGACTTAGTAGAATTATCTATGCGAGGTAAACAATTACAGCAAGAGAACGAGCAGTTTATTACGGATATAAATAGTGAAATATTCCATCAATATCCGTACTTGTTTGATTTTCTGTATCTATTACGACGCAAGGAATGGTCACCTCAAGATATTGCCAATAAATACCAACTGAGCCATACGTCAGTCGCCATATATTTTCGCGCATTAGAAATGATGGATTATGTTGAATTGAAAGGTAATGACCAATACCGATTCAAAGATCAAGGTCGTTTTATTTTTGAAGAAGGTTCTAAGCTTGATACTTTATTCGCTAAACGTTTTCGAAATGAAGTTTTCAGCCATGATGTACGTCCCCCTATCTGTATGGGAAGCATTGCCATTACTGAAGAACAAGAAGAAAAACTGGCGAACGAAGTATACAACAAACTGATTGAGTTTGATGTACAAAACAAGAACAGTGAAGGTAGCGAACGACTCAGGAATGTGTTGATGACCTACACTCCAGGCAATCAGATATTTCTTTCTGATACGATCCCAAATATTGACGGTGAATTATTAAAATCCATATCGATGGCAAACGAATAATGATTAACACGCACTAATAATAATTTATATTTGATTGATAAGGAATCTAGTCGTAATCCATCAAGGCACAATATTATTAAATAATTAATAACTTGTTATTTAAACAAGTTGAATAAAGAAAGAATAGACGCAAATAGCGCTCTTTTCTCATACCAATAAGTGAAATAAATAAGGTTGAATCTTCTTCACGAAACTCGGCAGGGCATGTCTCGACCTTTTTTCGCCTGATCAGATTCAAAAATCAATAAAGAAGGATATAACATGCAGTTTAAAACGTCTTTATGTGCGATTGCTGTCGGGGTTGCTCTAACACTAAGCGGGTGCAACAGTAGTGATAATAGCTCGAGTGTGGATGCTCCACTTAAAGCAACCGAATTCCACAACACCATCGATCGTGCAGGTGTACCTGTGGCATTGCGTGATTTACACGGCGGCCACCTGCGCTACATTCCAATGTTCGATAACGGCTCATGGCATGGCCACACGTTAGACACCAAAGGTGGTGAAATCACACTAGGTGGTACAGCGCTATTGACCGAAGAATACGTATCATTCATGGCTGCACGTTTCGACCGTTTGACTCTGGCTGTCGACGGCCAGCCAATGCCGCTAGAATTGACAAACGCATACTCACAACCAGGTGCGTTGATTCAAACGTATACAGGCGAGAACGGTATCGAAGCCGAGCTAGAAATGCGTTTTGTGACTAGTCGTACTTCTCTTGCAAAAACCACCATCAAAAACCCCAATAAGCTAGATATTCAAGGTGAATGGGATGGTGAGTTGATGCAAAACTATCGTGCGGATGATGGCACGGCATACAAGAATGAAGACAGCACAGTCCGTAGTGTTGAAGAAGCTTACCCAACTTACTCCCGTGAAATTACAGCGACAGACAGTGGTGTAGAAGTCTCTTTTGGCGCAGTTCGTGATTCATGGTCATTGTTGACATCTGGCGATTCAAAGTTCGAAGTGACGCGTTCTATCAAACCAGAAACTTCTACCATCAATGATGACAAGAAAGGTTTCGTGCAAACGGCCTCTCTAGGTGATGGCGAAGAGATCACGTTATACACGGCTTACACTCACGTTCAAAACACCAAAGAACAAGCGTCTGAGTTTGCAAAACTAGATAAAGTAATGGCCGATCCAAAAGGTTACATGCACGATTCAGCAATGCGTTGGGAAGAGTACCTAGAAAACGGTCTCACCAACGATGCGGCTTCAAAAGAGCATGAGTTCGTTGCAGTAAAAGCAATGGAAACATTGAACGCGAACTGGCGTGGAGCTGCGGGTGCGATTGACCACGACACGGTAACCCCTTCCGTTACGGCTCCTTACTTCTCAGGCAACATGACATGGCCGTGGGATACATGGAAGCAAGCTTACGCAATGTCACACTTCAACCCAGATGTAGCGATGGAAAACATTCGTACTGTATTCCAATACCAAGTGCAGTCTGATGATCCAGTGCGCCCTTGGGATGAAGGTTACCTGCTTGATGTTGTGACTTACAACCTGCCAGCAGAACGCTGGGAAGGCATGTCTACTGAATACAAAAAAGTGTTCCCTCAAGCGACAGATGGCTTGAACTGGAACGAGCGTAATACTAAGCCATCACTGGCAGCATGGGCGGTATGGGAAGTGTATACCGCACTGAAAGATGAGCATAACCGTCCAGAAGAAGCGCAAAAATGGCTAGAAGAAATGTATCCGAAGCTAGTGGCGTTCCACGATTGGTGGTTACGTGCTCGTGATACCAACAAGAACGGAATTCCGGAATATGGCGCAGCGAAAGATCCAATTCACACGGTTTTCGCAGGTGACGTGAATGACGGTTCTTGGGGATCAGATGCGTCTGTGGACGACATGAAATTCCAATATAAAGACGAGGCAAATGGCGATACGTGGCTCAAAGAAACGAGTATCGAGAAGTACAACGAATTGCTGACTTCTGGTGATTACACGGCGATGAGTATCCCTGCAAAAGTCGCAGCGGGTTGGGAGTCGGGTCGTGATAACGCGGGCGTGTTCGGCTTTATTGACACTATCGATAACCTACAAGGATTATCTGAACAACCGACACAAGAAAAAGCGGAAGAGATAGACCAAATGGGTCGCTACGCGCACGACACCAATGGCTTTGACAACACGTACAATATTGCGATGGGCGCAGACGGTTCAGTGGTGACCTACCTTGATAATTCGCTTGAGAACATGAACAAATTGGCTCAAGCGAAGAAAGATTGGGAAGTGAAGTTCAACGAGAACACTGACGATTCAAGCAACCTCTCAGGTTACTCATTGATGCAAGAGTCGGTAGACCAAGCATCTTACTGGTACTCAGATAACCTATACCTATCGCAAATCGCCGACGTACTGGGTAAAGCAGACAAAGCGGCCGAGTTTGCAGAAAAAGCAGCGGACACCAAAGAGTACATCAACCGTTGTATGTACGATGGGTCAACAGGCTTCTACTACGATATCGAAGTGGTACCAAATGGACTTCCTAACCAATGTGCAGGTCCGGTACTAGTGAAGCGAGGCATGGGCCCTGAAGGTTGGTCACCACTATTCAACAACGCCGCGACGCAAGAACACGCGGACAAAGTCGTGGAGAACATGCTGAATACCAGCAAGTTTAACTCACCTAAGATTCCGCTAGGTACGGCATCAATGGACAACCCGGCTTACGGCCCAGACATTTACTGGCGTGGTCGCGTGTGGCTAGATCAGTTCTACTTTGGTGTGCGCGGTATGGACAACTATGGCTACGGTGTAGAAGCGCGTCAAATGGTCGACAAGCTATTCCAAAATGCACAAGGCCTAACAGAATCTACCCCGATTCAGGAAAACTACAACCCAGAAACGGGCGAGGTTCAGGGCGCGAATAACTTCTCTTGGAGTGCAGCGCACCTTTACATGTTGTACAACGGTTTCGTGGGTAAGTAAGACCTGTTATTTAGTTACTAACACGTCAAGCATTAAGTATTGCAGGTGCCCCCCCCCTAGCATCTGCAATTACTTAATAATCTTCAGATTAGACCCAATAAGATCATGCCGGACAGAAAAATCTGTCCGGCTTTTATTATCTGCTTGGAGAGAATATCCCCCTTCTACTCTGTCTACCCATGAAAGATAGCAAAGTCACACACTAAGAACTTCTCTCTGAACAGTCTACCCAAACGCCCTATTTATCGTCATCCATATGGCCTTCTATGTTACAATTTCAAGTCATTAAGAGCGTGCTGAATCCCTGATTTAGTTCACTATTCTTTAATCACTGTGAATACACTTTAAAAGTTATTGGCCTATGAAAAAGTACGAATTAGTTGTTCAAGATATTGTGAGCAAGATCTGTCAAAACAGTATTAATCACAAATTGCCAGCTGAAAGAGAACTATCTGAAATATATGGGTTATCTCGTTTCACCATTCGAAAGGCACTCGCAAAATTAGAGGCTATTGGAATGGTAAAATCTAAAATTGGGTCTGGGTATTTTGTTAATACTTCTTTAATTGGTACTCCCTTAGTCTATAACTCAATCACTGAAAACAGCTTTGAAGAAATATCTTATAAAAAGATTCAATTAAATAAAACGCTACCAAACCAACATGAACAACAAATATTTTCGTTAGCTGATGATGAGTATATTTGGAAGATTAGACGACTGAGGTTAATAAATAATAAAGTCGTTCAGATTGAAGAGGCAAAGATACCTGTCAGTATCTTCCCTGAAATGAATACAGAGATCATTGAAAACTCCATTCAAAAATACGCGTTAGCACACGATTTAGAGATCGACAGTTACCTCACTACCTATCAAGCGATCAACGTATCCAAAGATGACGCTGACCTTCTGGGTTGCAAAAAGAATGCGGCAGCGATGAACATCACCAACCGAGGTTTCTTAGCATCGGGTGAACTGTTCATCGTCAGCGATATCATCGACATCAACTACCAATGCACTTATCACACGCCTTTTAACAGTGAGAGCATGAATTTCAGAGATAAAAATAGCCGCTAGTGCGGCTATTTTATTGCGTTACTCAGTAACCGAATAGGTACTGTTTGAGTTATGGAGTGTGAATCGCGCCATCAGGAAGGCGACTTTGAGTCCACTCGTGGGGGCGATACATTACAGGAAATTCAGCGGTAACCTCTCGGTCTATTTCAACACCAATACCTGCGATTTCAGAAGCGTATAAGTAGCCATTAATTGGCTCTGCAGCGTTCGGGAATACCTTGTGCGTATTCTCGTTGTACTCGACATGTTCTTGAATGGCGGCATTGTGTAAGTGCACATTCAAATGGGTGTTTACCGCTGCGCCAATTGGCGTCATATCTGGTGGGCAATGCCATGCAATACGAACACCGAAGTTCTGACATAGATGGCCGAGTTTCAGAGCAGGAGTAATGCCACCAATCTGTGAAACATGACAACGAATGAAGTCAATGCGACGGTTAGCAATCAATGATTTCCACTCTTCAGGGTTATTAAATAACTCCCCTAAACCTAATGACACTGAGCTTTGGCTACGAATATTATCCAACCATTCCGTTTGATTTGGCGGCAGAATATCTTCAATGAAATACGGCTTGTATTGCTCGACTTCCTTCGCAAATTGTATTGCTTGGTTCGGGAATAGGCGCTCATGAACATCATGAAGAATATGGAATTTATTACCGTATTTCTCCCTAAGCGACTTAAACATCGTTAGTGTATTGTCCATGTACTGATCTTGGTCGTAGTACGAGCCTTCAGTCGGATTTTGAGTGGTATGCAAATCGGTTGGAACACCGCCATAGAAACCAAGCTGACAACGAATATGCTTGTAACCTTTGTCTAGGAAAGATTCCACCAGCTCATAAATACCTTTCATTGTGTCGCTAGTCGCGTGTGTGTATACAGGAATAGCATCACGAGACTTACCACCAAATAATTGATGTAATGGCATACCCGCTAATTTGGCTTTAATATCCCACAGTGCCATATCAACACCGGAAATTGCATTATTGATAACAGGGCCATTTCGCCAATAAGCGTTGACCATCATCATTTGCCATAAGTCTTCAATATTATTGGCGTTTTTACCAATAAGAATAGGTTTTAAATATTCATCGACCATTGTTTTTACAGCAAGCGGTCTTTGTTGGAATGTCGCACAACCAAACCCAGTCACGCCTTCATTCGTTTCAACTACCACGGTAATGAGATTGTGTCTGTCTGGTTTAGTAATAATACAATGGATATCAGATATAATAGTTTCTTTCACAATTAAATAACCTAAACTTAAGTCAACTCCTATTATCTAACCGCTTTAAAAACCACATTTCAAGCGCTAATTTTCGGTAAAAATAATTGGTACGTTAAGTGTTTTTTTTCGATTAACAAAACATACCAATTGGCCAAAAATGGTAAAAAAATAATTATTCGAATTTCAAGTGTGATTGAGATCTCTTTTTACTGCGTTGGAATTAAATTGGTTGTCGTTATGATTACTCGAGATAAATATATTCCAATAACAGGTGTAGTATGCAAATGGTAGAAAAGAGTGATGCCGTTATTAATAACTCGAAGTCATCATCGAAAAAGAAAAATTTCAAAGAAAATATACAGTTATTAGTCACTGCACTTGGTGGTGAAGACAATATCGTGAGTATCACACACTGTATGACAAGGCTGCGATTCAAATTGGCAGACGAGTCTCTGGTAGACGAAGATACGATCAAGCAGATCGCTGAAGTGAAAGGTGTGGTACTTCAACAAGGTCAAACTCAGGTCATCATCGGTGTTGAAGTAGAGAAGTGGTTTAACGCGCTCTCAAACACTCAACAAGCTGACGCTAATCCGGCTGACGAGCTAGAGAAAGGCAAACTGTTCCAAGGCGTGATGCGCATTGTCGCGGGTATCTTCGGCCCTGTAGTCCCAGCGATTGCCGGTGCAGGTATGTTGATGGGCTTGCTTTCTGGCCTTATCGCAACCAATGTTATCTCTGAAACCTCAGACACGGTTTATTTCTTCCGCTCTATCTCTGTTGCTGTGTTCTTCTTCTTACCTATGTTGGTTTCTTTCTCTGCAGCCAAGGTCTTTAAAGTAAATGAGTACATAGCTCTTGCTGTTTCGTCTGCAATGCTAGCACCCAAGCTAGTAGATAAAGCGGCGATGCTAAAAGATGCTGGCGCTGCACCTGAGCTGACGGTTCTTGGTATGGTTCCTATTGAACTGCTCAACTACGGCGGTGCTATCGTACCAGCTATTCTCGCTATCTGGTTATTGTCTAAAGTGACTCCGTTAGTTGACCGTCTAGTACCTTCTTCTGCAAAACCAGTATTTACGCCACTGCTTGCCTTTACGGTGACTTCAACCATCACACTTTCATTTGTTGGCCCTGCTGGTATCTGGCTAAGTAATGGCGCGGGTTGGGTAATGAGTTCACTACTGGAGATCTCTCCGACTTTGACGGGCTTTGTGTTTGGTTTAACTCGTCCTATTACGATTGTGTTTGGTATTCACCACAGCATGACACCAATCAGCCTGAACAACTTTGCATTGTATGGTAAGGATTTACTTATGCCGATCATGTGCTTAGGTAACATGGCAATTGCTGGTGCGACAATGGCAATCTGGCACAAGCAGCGCAAGACAGTTTCTAAAGAGCAATCTTCAATCACGATGGGCTCAAGCGTTACCGCTATCTTAGGCATCACTGAACCGGCTCTGTTTGGTGTCCTAACGAAATACACCAAAGCAATGATGACCGCGAGTTTAGCTGCAGGTGTGTTCGGTGCTATCTCGGTAACGATAGATACTCACTTAACGAGCTACATTCTTTCTTCTGTGTTCAGCTTGCCAGCTTATCTTGCAGGCGGTACGCAAAACTTCATTCAGGCACTAATGGGCGTGGTGGGTGTGTTCGCACTGTCTTATGTTCTAACGCTGTTGTTCGTGAAACTAGACAACAAATAAGACCTCCTCTCAAGCTATTGGGAAAAGAATCAACGTGGCTACTTTCCTTGTAGCCACGTTCCATCATTTATACCTAGCAATACCAATTTTTCTGTAAGGACACACTATGAGCCACATTGCGATTATCGGCGAGTGCATGATAGAACTGAACGGCGCTCCATTCGGTACCATGCAACAGACCTATGGTGGGGATACGCTCAACGCCGCTGTTTATTTGAACCGAAGTGCCACCAGCTATTCCTGTTCGTCAGATGCACCTATGATTCGTACCAGTTATGTCACAGCGCTAGGCTCAGACGCTATCAGTCAGCAGATGCTTAACCGATGGCAAGATGAAGGGCTATCAGCTGATTTCGTACTGATTGACGAGCAGCGCTCGCCAGGCCTGTACCTGATTCAATTAGACGACGTTGGTGAACGCACATTTCTGTATTGGCGTAATGACTCCGCTGCTCGCTACATGGTACAGCACCCAGATTTCGACAAAATAGCCGCACAACTTGAAGATGTCGATATGGTGTTTTTGAGCGGAATCTCTCTGGCGATCTTGCATCATGGCGATCAGCTAAAGTTACTCACTATCATCCAAGGTCTACGTGAACGCGGCGTTGCCATCGCCTTTGATAGTAACTACCGACCAAAGTTGTGGGGATCACAAGACGCAACCAAAGAAGCTTATCAGCTTGCTTATAAAGCGACAGATATAGCCTTGGTTACCTTTGATGACGAACAGCTGCTATGGGGCGATCAAACGCCACAAGACACCATAAAAAGACTGCATGTACTCTGCGTCAAAACTGTTGTTGTAAAGCTTGGTGCTGAAGGCTGCTTGATCAGTGAAAGCCCCAAAGATGTGCCAATAAAAGTCACAACAACACCTGTCGAGACTGTGGTTGATAGCACCTCTGCTGGCGACTCTTTTAACGGTGGTTTCTTATCTTGTTACCTCTCTGGAGGTTCTGTTTCAGAAGCCTGCCAACAAGGTAATGCACTCGCGAGACTAGTGATTCAACACCACGGTGCAATTATTCCAAAAGCCATCACCGATACTCTTTCAAACCCTATTAAGAAGTAAACCATGCCTACAATTAATGACCAATTAAAAGCACTTAAAGTTATCCCTGTTATCGCGATTGATAACGCTGAAGATATTATTCCACTAGGTAAAGTTTTAGCGGAAAACGGTCTGCCTGCAGCAGAAATTACTTTTCGTTCTGACGCCGCTGTTGAAGCTATTCGACTGCTACGAGAAGCTCAGCCTGACATGCTGATTGGTGCCGGAACAATTTTGAATGGTGAACAAGCACTGGCCGCGAAAGAAGCGGGGGCAACCTTTGTGGTATCTCCGGGATTCAATCCAAACACGGTTAAAGCATGCCAAGAGATCGGCATTGATATTATCCCGGGAGTGAACAACCCAAGTACAGTGGAAGCGGCATTAGAAATGGGATTAACGACACTCAAATTCTTCCCAGCAGAAGCATCGGGCGGCATCAGTATGGTTAAGTCGTTAGTTGGCCCATACGGCGATATTCGGCTAATGCCTACAGGCGGCATTACGTCATCAAACATCGACAATTACTTGGCTGTACCTCAAGTATTAGCCTGCGGTGGCACTTGGATGGTGGATAAGAAGCTCGTTGAAAACGGAGAGTGGGATGAGATTGCCCGCCTAACACGCGAGATTGTTGAACAGGTGAATCGCTAAGCACATAAGTAGCTAATCTAAACTGTTCGCAGATTTGGAAATTCGTTACATACAAAAAGAGCGAGAGGCTGGCCTCTCGCTCTTTTTTGTTCAAATCCAGAAATTATCCACCAGCCCCTTAATTAAGTAACCAATAGCTCACCGGATTATCCGGGCACTGATAAGGACCACATTCGACAAATGTAGCAATAGCATTCAATGCCACGACGACAATCGCCAGTAGACACACAATGCGCCCGAAATTGCTCATTTTATAGGGTTCATGGGACTCGGCCTTATTGGTCAGCATCAAGATCACGGCAACACCCAATATGGTTGCAGCGAACAACACGAAGGCCCAAGTGTAATAATGCATCCCAAATATCGGGCTACCGTAACCAGGAGTACCCGGAATCACGTGTAGGGAAACTTGTCTTAACGATGTGGCGACACCATACAAAGCGCCAATTAGCACAACCCCATAGTGACGAGGTTGAGGCCCATAAACCACATTCAGCATGAAGCCAAACGCGACCATCACAAAGCCAATTCGTTGCAGTAAACACAATGGGCAAGGAAGCTCATTGAGGACAAACTGAAGAATAAAGCCGATCAACAAAACAGCTGTCATACCCAGTAAGCCAAGCGTATTCAGAAGAGTTAACTGATTTCGATTCATGCTAGGTCCTTACAATAAGATTGATAGAGGGTCAGTCGCATGGTGATTAAACCAATACAAACCAAGGATCACTGAGCCAGCGAAAAAGCCATACGCGGCGGTCTTATTGCCGAAAAACCCGCACACCATCGCCACAAGTAACAACAAAAATAATAAAGACATCATAAGAGGCATCCTCTCCTTATTTATCGAGTTCACTCAAGGTGAACGTCATAAAAATATCCACACGTACGCCCTTAATCATGCAACTTCGGTAAATCTATGGATTACGGATTTAAAATCATCAACTTAATAGTTGTTAGTAACCTCTAAGCTGTCAAGTTAGAGACGATAAGTTCTTTGACAGGGTTTGCTACGCTTATATTGCTCAGAGAACATTTTGTTATTTTTGCTTTAGCGAGTCCCCGGTATTTATTGACCACTACAAGGTGGCTCCCATCGTAGCTAGGAAGCTTCATGAAAAAACACTGTACCTCGTTATTGTCACTCCTATCCTTTATCAGCCTCGCACTTCCAAATGCCAGTTTAGCCAACTACGCCATTGTGCTGCCCGGCCAGCATGAGCAAGGGAACAACTTGCAAGGCTCTGCTGTATCAGCAGACAACGTGATTGATTGGGAGATAGATAACAGTGATTTAGTATTTGGGGCTTACGGCAATAAAAGTGACAACGAAAAAGCCAATAGCATCGGTTATATGTACAACCAAAAGTTAGAACTAAATTCGGGAGCGTTGGAAGACGAAATTAGAAACACGGCAGAGAAAAACAACATTGATTACGAAGACTTCTTCTTACACTTTTCAGAAGATACTATTCTTGCAGAGCTGGATACAACGCACGGTGAAAATACGCTTTTAAACCGCAAGCCTATGATCGTTGGCTATACCGCAGACGAAAAACATGCGGGCTATGCACTTTATCAGCAGCCGCCTTGGGATTCTGATGTGTTTGAACATTTCGAACGTGGCGGAGCACTCTACGTTTACCATTCGGAGAAGTTCGATAGCTTAACATTCGAATTTTCACGCTTTGCACAAGGCGGAGAATTCCATATTGAATATCCAACATCGACGAATGTTCTAGGCCAATCTACGGCATGGGCTCGCTTAGAAATAATAAACGATCACACACAGAATATGACTCAAAACCAAGCGGTAAACTGGCGATTGCCCTCGAATTGGGTCAGAGCAACGACTCACGATGGCAGCGGCCAGAGCTACGGTGGCGGGCAGTATTTTGGTTCTACATTTGTGCGAGGTGGCGGCCGTTTATACGTTATCAGAATCCGCTGGCAAGGTAGTTCAAGCGATATTCGACCTCGCTTAAATCAAGTTCAATTAAAAGACAGTTTCCCTAAGTTCGATATCAAGAACCTACCGTTTCCCATTTCAAGTACAGATCCGAAGTCATCCGGCAAAGCCAAACATTGGCGGAAAATTCACGGCTTTGACCAAGCCGCGGATCTAAATAGAGATAACTACTTATCACCTTCTGAGTATCAGAATCGAACCAACAAATCGGCCAAGGCGCGCTTTCGTTGGGAATCTCGCGTCATTCCTTTTGGACGAATGTGGAACCAAAATTCATCATGGGCGCTGACCAACCTAACTAATCCACAGTTATTAAGTGCAATACAAGCTTACTATTCCAAACATTGGGCTCAGCAAGGCCTGCGCGGGGCGTATAACGACGACACCAATAAGCTCATGGGCAACAATCAGTTTGAGGTGTATATGGGTGGAAAAATCAGTGAAATGGAGCTTATTGTAGGCTCAGATGACGCCGACCAAGTTTACCAAACTCAATTCACCTCTTTCCTACAGAACCTAACAGCGCACGACAGTAATCCGATCGTTGGGCTCAATATTGGAACGGCCAACCTTTATGGTCGGCATGGCCAATCACACCTAATCAAAGCAGGAAATGTCTATCTGAGAGAGCATTATTTATTCCCGTCGACAGGATTCAGTGGTTATGCAGGGCTGTCTAAATTTTGGGATAATTCTGCGCTGGCACACGGCAAGAAAAATGTGATATTTCAAGCAACCACGCATTTTGGCCGAGTTGAATATTTTGGAAACAACGAAGAAAACTGGAAACAAGACCAGTACTCAACACTCGCTATTTTTTACCTCAACTACCACCCCAAACACAGTTACTTCAACCAGTGGAACAGCGGCTACGTATATGGGAGCAACAATACAACCAAAGACAACTTCTGGAAAAGTGGTATACCAAAGAACATAGCTTATCGGCCAACCGCATTACTCGCCGTTGATTTAGGATCCCCTACTCATTCGATACCTCAAGGTTTTGAAGCCATCCCTTTGATGCTTTCAACGAGTAGCCCACAACCAGCCGATTACACGATTGTTGGAAACGCAGCCCAAGACCACATTGAACATGCTGATCTGCCGAACGGTAAGGTTCAATTACTGCCAACTCATAGTTACTTTGTTTATCAATCGGATCACTACGCGGTAGAAGGTGGCCCAGAAGAGATGGTGCTCGCGAGAGAGTTTGAGCATGGCCGTGTCCTTTATCGCACCGACTTTCATGGACAGAACTCAGACTTTTACTCGGCACCGAAACTCAGCATTCCATTAAAAAAACCAATGAGGCCAGTCGATGCAAACGGCGATATTGGCGACTATGTAAACGAAGTTAAGCTTGGGGGATATCAAGGGCTATTTCTGCTTTATTAACTCCTTAACCCCTTAACCCCTTAACCCCTTAACCCCTTAACCCCTTAACCCCTAGTTCAGGGTATTAGCCATCTTTACGCAACGGAATAAACACTTACCACTTTTCCTTTAAATTATCGGTGACCGTTAGCGGCCTTTTACCATCACACGCGCCTTTCTCAAGGTCGTAGACAGGACTGGCTCCATGACTACTCCACCGGTGATCTTCCCTCGCTATTTTTCGATATTGCGTCGGCGTGGCGCCAATGTACGTTTGGAAGGTTTCATAGAATCGGCTACTCGAATTGAAGCCCACCGTGAGTGAGATATCGAGAATGGTTCTGTCCGTATCACTCAGTAAAGCGCGAGCATGATTAATACGCATCGCAGTAATATACTGCTTAATGGTCATCTGCATCGTTCGTTGAAATACGTTCATTGCATAGTTGGCATGTAATCCAATATGTTCTGCGATATCTTTCACGGTTAATGGCTGGTTATGATGCGAGGCGATGTATTCCAACATTTGGCTGACATAGAATTGAGAGTGTTTCGACACCCCTTTTGAAGTCGATTTGTCCTGTCGATTTACGAGCAGTTGTTGCCAACCATCAAGGCAGATTCGCTTAAGCATCAAGCCAATTTCATCGATGGCCAACTGCTGGCGACTTTCTGACGAATGCTTGATCTCTTGTACCCATCGGGCAATTTCAAATTCACTCACTAACGAACAAGAATTCGATTGCAACACACTGCCGTGAGTTATCTGATTGACTAAATCCCGACTGAGAGTCCACGACATAAAATGATGAATCGGTATGTTGATGATCCCCATATTATGGCTCTGGCCGGGATTGGTGAGTCGATGAGGTACCGATGCCCAAAACAAGCCAATCGATCCGCTCTTAACCACGATTGGACTGCCGTTAATGATGTATTCCACATCGTCCCCAAAAGGAATATTCACCTCAATTTGACCATGCCAATGATAGCCGGGCATGGAGTGAGGAGCTCTAAGCTCGATATCGATTTTCTCATAGGAAGAATAGAGAGAAAGCGGGCTTACCGACACTGTCTCGGACGAGTACTTATCTAAAGTGATAATTCTCAGCGTATCAGGGGTTGATTGCGGCATATCTCGTTCCTTAGGAAATCGTATAAATGACTTTTAGCAGTTCCTCGACAATAAAACTCTGAAGGCGATCATAGTGCCAAAATACCCCATTTCATAAGATCAGCACAATGTGATTAGAGTCAGCATCTTAAGTACAAAACTCGCTTCGTTACACAATGCCTCTCCTCAAAAGCCAGCAAGTTATCCCATTTCCTAAGATTTTCATTCAGTGATTTTAAAATATTAGTAAACGGGAGAGCTATTTGATTATCTGAGACGAATCGACGTGGGTTCTAGGTGTAATTTATCTGTATCAACAAAGAACTCAGAGAGATAAAGGATCCCACTATGCAAAGCCCTAAAATCACATTCATCGGTGCAGGCTCAACCATTTTTGTTAAGAACATTCTTGGCGACGTTTTCCACCGTTCAGCACTACAAAATGCTCATGTCGCATTGATGGATATTGATGAGAATCGATTAGAAGAGTCTCACCTTGTCGTCAGTAAGTTGATGGAATCATCCGGTGCGACTGGCTCTATCTCATGCCATTTAGATCAAAAAGAGGCACTACAAGGTGCAGATTTTGTTGTCATAGCCTTTCAAATCGGTGGCTACGAGCCATGTACCGTCACAGATTTCGAAGTGTGTAAGCGCCATGGTCTGGAACAAACCATCGCAGACACACTAGGCCCAGGCGGTATTATGCGTTCGCTACGCACAGTCCCGCATCTTTGGAGTGTCTGTGAAGATATGACTGAGGTTTGCCCGAACGCGACCATGCTTAACTACGTCAACCCAATGGCAATGAACACATGGGCAATGTACGAGAAGTATCCACACATTAAACAAGTCGGTTTGTGTCACTCAGTACAAGGTACCGCAGAAGAACTAGCACGCGACCTAGACTTAGATTACGCAGATCTTCGCTATACCTGCGCAGGCATTAACCACATGGCTTACTACCTAACCCTCGAGAAAAAAACAGAAAGCGGTAAGTACGTCGACATTTATCCAGACCTACTTGAAGCCTTTGAGAGTGGCCAAGCGCCTAAGCCGGGTATTTATCACAATGGTCGCTGCACCAACTTAGTCCGCTATGAGATGTTTAAGAAGCTTGGCTACTTCGTGACAGAGTCTTCTGAACATTTTTCTGAATACACCCCCTACTTTATCAAGCCAAATCGTCCAGATTTAATCGAACGTTATAAAGTGCCACTTGATGAATACCCTAAACGTTGTGTCGAACAAATTGCCGATTGGAAAAAAGACCTTCAAGAGTTCAAAACGGCCGATAAGATCACCGTTGAGGAATCTCACGAATACGCTAGCACCATCATGAATTCTATCTGGACGGGTACACCTAGCGTCATCTATGGCAACGTTAAAAACGAAGCCTTAATCGATAACCTGCCGCACGGTTGCTGTGTTGAAGTCGCCTGTTTAGTCGATGCCAATGGTGTGCAACCAATCAAAGCTGGCCGCCTACCAAATCACTTGGCCGCATTGATGCAAACTAACATCAACGTCCAAACTCTATTAACAGAAGCCATTCTCACTGAAAACCGCGACCGTATTTATCATGCTGCGATGCTTGACCCTCATACTGCCGCCGTACTTGGAATAGAAGAGATATACGCGCTGGTTGATGACTTGATTGAAGCCCATCAGGGTTGGTTACCAGAGTGGGTTAACAAGTAACTTCATACTAAAAAACATACAACAACGTGAATATCAACGCCTTCTCACCGAGGAGGCGTAAGGAGTGGCAATGAGTATCTCTATGAATACCAAGCTAAGTTATGGCTTTGGCGCATTTGGTAAAGACTTCGCAATCACCATCGTCTACATGTACCTAATGTTTTACTACACGGATGTAGTCGGTATTTCTGCCGCTACAGTCGGCACCATTTTCCTCGTCGCACGCATCTGGGATGCCGTCAATGACCCTATTATGGGGTGGTTAGTCAACAATACCCGCACTCGATGGGGCAAGTTCAAACCTTGGATTTTAATTGGCACACTGGCTAACTCCGTGGTTCTTCTGATGGTGTTTAGTGCGCATTACATCGAAGGTCCTTGGTTAATCGCATACGCCGCTGTAACCTATATCTTGTGGGGCATGACTTACACACTAATGGATATCCCTTTTTGGTCACTGGTCCCAACACTCACCTTAGATAAGCGTGAACGTGAAGAGCTCGTCCCATACCCTCGCTTCTTTGCTAGCCTAGCTTGGATTGTAACTGCGGCTATCGCAATGCCTTTCGTGAACTACGTAGGTGGGGACGATAAAGGGTTCGGCTTCCAGATTTTTACACTCTTGTTGATCGCTTGTTTCTTGGTATCAACTTTCATTACTTTGCGTAATGTAAAAGAACGTTATTCAACCGCCAACCTAGACACAAATCAACCTGAAGAAAAGGTTTCACTGAAAAAGCTACTGTCACTTATCTACAAAAACGACCAACTGACTAGTGTTTTGTGTATGGCTTTGTCTTATAACCTCGCGACCAACATCATTACAGCGTTCGCGGTTTACTACTTCACTTATGTGGTGGGTAATGAAGAACTTTTCCCTTACTACATGGCTTATGCAGGTATTGCTAACCTCATCACACTGGTGCTGTTCCCTAAACTTGCCCAGATGTTTTCACGCCGAGTTCTGTGGGCATGTGCATCGTCTTTCCCTATTTTAGGCAGCGCAGTACTCATCTACGTTGGCATGTACGACAAACAGAGCATTCTGCTGATATCAACAGCAGGCGTTTTTCTACAAATTGGTACAGCGCTATTCTGGGTACTTAACGTCATCATGGTGGCAGACACGGTCGATTACGGTGAGTTTAAACTGGGTTCTCGTTGCGAAAGCATCGCTTACTCAGTGCAAACCTTGGTCGTAAAAGCAGGTTCGGCATTTGCCGCTTTCTTTATCGGTATCGCGCTCACCGCTGTTGATTATGTACCTAACGTAACGCAAAGCCCTGAAACCGTATTCGGCATGCAATGCATCATGGTTGGTCTACCAGCTTTCTTCTTTGCCATTGCGCTAATCATCTACTTCCGCTTTTACAAGCTGAACGGCGCATATCACCAAAAGATCCAAGACCACCTCACTGAAAAATATGACCGCATTACAAACGAAGGCTCAGATAAAGGGGAAACCGCAAAACCGACAGAACCGGCACAAGTCGTATAGCATGAAATCACATCGAACAGTTTACATATACAATTAAAAGCGCAAACACAAACAACAAAGCCACAGCGTATGCTGTGGCTTTGTTGTTAGTTAATCGGCTCTAACCAACACCTTGATTAAGCAACCAATAACTCACTGGGTTATCAGGGCATTGATAAGGCCCACACTCAGCAAACGTAGCAATAGCATTGAGCGCAACCACAACGATTGCCAGTAAGCACGCAATACGCCCTAGATTGCTCATTTTGTATGGTTCTTGAGTTTCTATCTTATTCGTTAGTATCAAGATCACAGCAACCGCAAAGATAGTGGCCGTGAACAAAACAAAAGCCCACGTATAATAATGCATCCCGAGGATGGGGCTACCATAGCCAGGCGTACCGGGAATTACATGTAACGAGACCTGTCTTAGCGAGGTAGCAACACCATATAAAGCGCCAATTAGGACGATGCCATAGTGGCGAGATTGAGGCCCATAAACCACATTCAACATGAAGCCAAACGCCACCATCACAAAGCCAATACGTTGTAATAAGCATAACGGACAAGGCAACTCATTAAGAACAAACTGAAGAATAAAGCCGATCAACAAAACGGCTGTCATACCTAGCAAGCCAAGTGTATTCAAGAGAGTTAACTGATTTCGATTCATGCTAGCTCCTTACAGTAAGATCGATAATGGGTCGGTGGCATGGTGGTTAAACCAATACAAACCTAGGATCACTGAGCTAGCAAAAAAGCCATAAGCAGCGGTCTTCTTATCGAAAAAGGCGCATAGCATCGCCACTAGTAACAACAAAAACAGTAAAGACATCATAAGAGGTTTTTCCTTTCTATTTATCCTGTTCAGTCAGACTAAACGTCATAACGAATATCCACACCGATGCTCTTAATCATTCAAGTTCGGTAAATCGATGGATTACGAATTGAAGATCATCAACTTAATAGTTGTTAGTAAGATCCAAGCTGTCAAGTTTGGGGCCTCGTACTGAGTACTCACAAGTACGTTGAGGCAACTAATGAACAGATGATGCGCGTTAATGTTGATGGCAGATAAGGTTGGCGAATATGTGAATGAAGTTAGGCTTGGGGGAATATTAGGGGCTACTTTTACTGTACCCAAAAGCAAAAATCCTAGCGAAAGGTCGCTAGGTTTTAAATACAAAATGAGGTAATACAAGCTTACTTCAGCGGGTCATTGTCCGGCAGTGCCTTATGAAGCCATAGTGCTAAACGCTTCTTGATGTTCGCGCCATCAAGCTTATCGTCAGGTAACGGTGTGATCTGATTGACTTCAACAAGGAACAAGTACACCGCTTTAACCTTTATCGGTTGGGATGAATTTGGCAAATCAAAACCTTGTAGTTTTGCCATCTTAAAACCGACTTCAACTGCTTTTTTTACCAGCTTATCTTCATTAATGATCTTCGCGGTTTTCGACATATCATCTCCATCATCTTTATCGAACGAGTACTGAGTATATCAAACAGAAAAACTCACAAGATTACCTCGCTCTCAATTTGAGGAGTCGCTTTGATAAATAACATAAAACGAATAACAGGCTCTAGGCTGATTCAAATTTGGTTGGTATTTACGATATCAATGGCTATACGCAAACGAGCTCTTAATAAAAAACTCAGTAAATGAGATCTTAAGTCAAAAACTGAAAATCGAACAATATTTAACTTACCATCCTAAAGAATACGGAATACTATGATTATCATTTAGGTGATATACATTCTATAGAATACAAATAAACCTATGTTATTTAACCAGTTTTATAGTAAAACGACTTAGGTCATATTTACAGGTTCCTGTAACAGAATGTTATTTACAAAACACTCATTAAGAAAATAGAATAAACCCACTAATATTATACTGGTGTTAAAAATGCGTTACCTATGGGCTTCATTCTGTCATAAAAACCCGATCATCGGACGAATCGTTCATATCCTTGTTATGTTGGTAGCGTTAGCTTCTATCGTCGTTCCATTGATATCAAAAGACGCAACAACCATCTTGGTTTCATTGGGTGTTGCTCTGGTCTGTTTTGTGTTGTTTGTGTTCTTTGCCCTGGCCGACAAAATGCGTTCAGGCATGCACTAATCAGCCAATCAGTTCTCTATTCACCAAGCGTTCTCTTTTTAAAAAATCATTATAAAATGCTGGTTACCAGATACGGAAAAGCCCAAAGTTATTAGCTTTGGGCTTTTCTTCTAGCGACTATGGTTGATTACAACCGAATGATAAGAATCAATCAGGCATTACAACAATACCCATGGTTTCAAGCAGTTGCTCTTGCTGCCAAGCGACGATTTTAATCCCCGATGTGTCGACCTTTCGAGGATCTAACCCTTCCAATTCAGCGTGGCATAAGTTTGCTCCCTGCATACTGAACTGCCCCCATACATCTTCCGAGAACACGCCTCGGCTAAGATCAGACTCTTTCAGTGACGCGCCACCAAGGTACGTTCCTATCCAACGGTTCTCAAACAGCTCGCACTTCTCTAAACAAGCCTGTTCAAAATTGGCGTATGACAGGTTACAGCCCGTAATATACGCAGAGCAAAAATACATTCTATTGCTTACCTGATTGGCAAAATTTGTTCGAGTAAAGTTCGCGCCTTTCAGATCGCATTCGCGCAGTTCGATCCCATAGCAGTTTGCATTACTAAAGTTCGCCATCGCCAACTGGCAATTCTGGAAGCTTGCATCTCGTAAGTCGGCAACATCAAAGTGGCACCCCTCAATATCGCCTTGTTCAATAAACTTACAGTTAATAAACGTTGCGTCGCGTAAGTTCGAACGTCTGAAATCACAACGGATAAACGTGCAGGCTGTAAATGTAAGCTCTGATAAATCTTGCTGAGCAAAACTGTGGTGATGATAAGTGCTGTTATTAGTATCCATTTAGCCCCCTAAAGAAATTAAGCTAAGACTATCATTACGATCTTAAGAAAACACCAAATTAAAAACCAACAAAAACAGCAACTTAAAATACCAAAAATTAGCCATTTTAAGGCACCAAACAAGCTCTTTAAGGCTGTTATTTTCGTTTTATAGCATGCGCTTATCTTGAAAAAAGTTTTGTCGCTTAGAAGGGGATATAAGAGAAAAGTCACTTTGACGAAGCGAGTCAACTATTGACAGCGTCCTAACGCGCTAGACTGGACGGTTGGTATGTTGCTGGTTACACTATTCCTCATTCTCAGCATAAAGAGTAAGAACAATGAAAGACATGCGACAAGCTATGCTCGATGCAGGGTTTAGCCTTATTAATGAACACGGGTTTGCTGGTGTTGGCCTGATGAAAATCATCAACCAAGCGGAAGGCACCAAGGGTTCTTTTTACCACTACTTTAAATCCAAAGAGCACTTTGGCGAGATCCTTCTTACCAACTACTTTGATGAGCACCTCGCTAAGCTGAACGACTTTTTAAGTGATGAGTCGCTTTCTCGTCGTGATCGCGTTAAAGCCTATTTCGAGTTTTGGTGCGCGTCGAAGCTGACTGAGGACTTCAATATCCAATGTCTTGTCGTAAAACTGGCTGGAGAAGTCTCTGGGTCTGCTAACCCGTTGCAATCGACTATGGCAGAAGGCGCGGAAAAGATCATCCTGCGTATGGCAAAGCTGTTTGAAGAAGGTAATGCCGATGGTGATTTCACTATCGCAGAACCAGAATCGCTATCTCGAACGCTCTATGGCTTATGGCTAGGCTCAACGCTCATGGCTGCGATGCAGCGCAACCGTTCGATTCTAAACAATGCCATGGATGAAACCATTCTTGCCATGAGCCCAGCACAAGAATCGGCTGACTAGATACCAGCGACCAAGTACCAAAAATCAAAAGGCTCGCACAATTTAGCGAGCCTTCTATCTCACTTTAAATCTTGATTGAATCGATTCACGCCAACTCACTACCCTAGACGAGACGCAATATTATTGGCTTTGAGTAAGCCCTTAATAACCGGGTCGATATGCTTGAAGAAGCTCAGCCATCCTTCACAGAGATAATTTAACCCTGCCTCACCATCTCGGCTTTTGATGATGCGGTTTTTGGGGCACTCCCCATGACATGCGAACTTAAACTCACAGGTTTGGCATTGTTTCGGCAAAGACTTCTGTTTGGAGAACCCAAAACTCTGTTGCTTTGGCGAAAAGGCTAAAGATGAAAGCTCTTGTTCCTGAATATTACCCAACTGAAATTCAGGAAAGACATAATGGTCACATGAATACACATCACCATTGGGCTCAACCGCTAACCCTTTGCCGCAGATCTCACTCAAGGTGCACATGGTGCTTTCTCTGCCCATCCACACGCCGAAAAAATTTTCAAAGTACGGCACTAATACCCGACCAAAATCATGTTCGAACCACTCGTCAAAAATGGTAGTAAGGAAATCTCCCCATTGCGCTGAACCGACACTCCACGATTCAACTTCGCCAGAGACAGGAATGATCGCTTGTTGGTTGCTCAACCATTGATTGTTGGTATGAGCCTCGCGCTTATCCACCACAGGGATGAACTGCAGCTGCTTCGAACCCACTTCATCGCGTAGAAAGCGATAAACCTCTAGTGGATACTTACCTGTCACATCATTCACACAGCTTAGGGTCGCGAACTCGACGTTATGTTGTTTCAAGTAGCGAATGCCACGCATTGTTTGAGAAAAAGTACCTTTGCCTGCACGGTTGGTTCGGTAGTGATTATGTAAGTGCTCTGGGCCATCAATGCTCACACCGATGATAAAGTCATGTTTATTGAAAAAATTACACCACGCATCATTCAACAAGGTGCCATTGGTTTGCAGATCATTACTAATAGTACTGTGGCTAGGGCAATATTTTTTCTGCAGGGCGACGACCTTTTGAAAGTATTCAATCCCCAACAAGGTTGGCTCTCCACCATGCCAAGAAAAGATGATTTCCGGTGTATTTTGCCCTTCTATATATTGTTTGATGTAACGCTCTAGCAGCGCTTCATCCATCACATATTGAGATCCTTTGGGGTATTCAAGCAGCTGCTGTTTTTCTAAGTAATAGCAGTAGGTGCAACTGATATTACACACCGCCCCAATCGGTTTTGCTAGCGCTTGAAGCTTGCTGTGCGCCTTAGCATTGAACTGCGGGATTGAACTCAAGTTTGATAGCGATAGTGTCGTCATGAAGAGCGCCTCGATGTAAAAGTTATTGTATTAGCTAAAACAATTCGTAATTCCTTTACACGGTGTTCATCGGCCAACCAAGCTTGATGGCATTAGGTTGGCCGAGTGGTTCATTTCCTCTATTTTACGTTTTCAAACGGGTTCCACGCTTCGTCAACCGGAACGATGTTTTGCACTTTTTCGTACTCTTGATATTCAGCGACCATTTCAAGGAACAGATCTGGCATTTCATTTCTCAAGTCATGTTGCTCAGCAGGGTCTTTCTTGGTGTTGTATAAGTGCCACTCACTGTCCCCCCCCATACCGGTAGAGATTCGGATGATCTTATAATCGCCTTTGAGCAGAATTCCACTGCCAAACAATTCAAATGGAATCGCATTATCGGCACTGTGCACCTCTGCCGTTTCACCCTTAAAGTAAGGCAACAAGCTCACGCCACTCATTGGTGCTACTTCTCGACCTTGATATTCCGTTCCTGGATGCTCTACCTCTGCGATCTCAAGAATCGTGGCTGCAATGTCTTTCACTTGGGATAAGTCGTCAGTCTGAGTTCCCGGTTGCAACGCATCTTCACCTTCTAGAAGCGCTTTGGCTGGCTTAACGATAAACGGCACACGAATACCTCCCTCTGCTGTATAAGCTTTGTACCAAGATAGGCCGCCGGTTGAAGCGCTTGCCCACTCAGGACCAAGTGACACACTGGAGTTCGCCTTGCCTAAGTTTTCAGTCGAATTATCAAAGTGATGAGCGGTCCAGGTTCGTATCAGATCACTAATATTTTCACCGGTAATATCAGTAGCTTCTGGACCGTTATCGGCGAGATACATAATGTAAGTGTTGTCATACTCACCAATTTCTTTCAAGTAGTCGACGACCTGCCCAACTTGTTGGTCTTGCATCTCCATCATTCCCATCGCAACAGCCATTTTCTTGCCATACCACTTCTGCTCTTTCTCAGAGAGCGAATCCCAAGGGCGGCTCAATGCATTACGGCCTGAAATATCAGCATCTTTTGGAATCACCCCCATCTCTTTCATACGTTCAAAACGATCCTCTCGAATCGAATCCCAGCCATGTTCAACATAGTAATCAATCTTGTCTTGATAACTGGATTCAGGAGCTTGCAGTGGGAGATGAATTGCTGTGAAAGGCAAATAAGCAAAGAAAGGCTTGCCGTCGTCTTTTTTGCTGTCGATCATCTTGATCAGCTCATTAGTGTAAACTTGATCTGAGTACTCGCCTTTATACTTATCCTCAACCACCTGACCGTTGCGGTAAGTTGGCTCAACTTCAACGCCGGGGATATCCCCTTTTTGCAGCGCATCCGCTGTCGCGGCATTTTTGGCAGGGAACATCATATCTCGGTTAAAGTGATTCGAACCGCCCGCTAAGATACCGTAGCTCTCTCCAAAACCTCGATCGTCAGGTAGGAAGCCATCCTCGTGTCCCAAATGCCATTTACCAGACAGGTAAGTGTTATAGCCACTCTCTTCGAGCAGCGTTGCGACCGTGACGCCTTTCTTGGTGAGGTAACCTTCATAACCCGGCTTACCAATCGCGCCCGGATAGACGGCATAGTCGAAGGTGCCTAGCCCAACCTCGTGACTGTTTGCTCCGGTTAACATCATAGAGCGCGTTACCGATGAAGTTGGTGACGCGTGAAAGTTAGTAAACTTAACCCCCTCTTCAGCCAACGCCATTAGGTTTGGTGTATCCGCTTCTGAGCCATAAGGCTGTGTATCGGCAAAGCCCACATCATCGCCAACAATAACAACAATATTCGGCTTTTCTGATTCAGCCGCAAGAGCAGCACTGCTTGCCGCGGCCATTGCAGTGAACACTAAAGATTTCTTGAATGTCTGCATAAGACGTTCTCCAATTTCTGTGATTAATTTTTTGTGATTAACTTTTTCTGTAATTAACTTTGATTAGGATTTGAATTAGTGCGCGGCTTGCGACATCCAATGTAATAAGTCGAGCGCGGGATCATACTCTTGAGCTGCTGCCATGCCGATCCAAGTGACTCCCTCCGCTTGGCTGGCTTGAACGCCACTTCCAGAGATATACATCAATCCAAGCTGTGTTTGAGCTTCAGGGCTACCGTTATTGGCTGCGGTGACGAACCACTCCGCGGCTTTTTCATCATTCTGTTCTACGCCATCTCCGCTCAGATATAAGTAAGCGACAGAGATCTGAGCATCCAATTGCCCTTGATAAGCCTCATCCAATAATTGCGCGACATCTTGATGCTGCTGCGATTGATCCATGGTGCCTACGTTCTTAGAGCTTTCGCTTCCAACGCTTGCTTTGGCAAAAAACAGTGCGGCCAAAACACCAGTCAGAATCACGGTAGTTAAACGTTTATTGATCATTTATTTCCTCCTCGGGGAATAAAGGTCACAACGTCCCTGTTGAATGCGTTAGGTGAAAAGTAGGAATGGCGCGATGATGCACAAGCTTGATAGCAATACGTTTTCAATTTTCATAATTGGCTCTCGAGTAATAGTTGTGAGTGAATCAGGGGCTGAACTAAATGGTCATAAAATTCAGTCGATTAAGGCAGAGACTTAAATCGCTTTCTCAATGATGGTTTCAATCGTCTGTTTCGAGATTGGGTAGAACTGAAAACAGATGTCTTTTTCAATCGCTTCAGCAATGTTGTTCTTCTCTTGCTCATCAAAGTCCCAGCTGCTGAAACGCTTCATCGCACCGACACTGGTTTGGAAATTATTTAAGAAATCCAACACTCTCTGGTAAACCATCTCATCGGTTCCCGTAGTGTCGACCGAGAAAGCTTGAGCTAACTTCGCCGCATTCGGCATATAGAATTCCGGCAGCGCCTCAATCACAACCGGCATCAGTACCGTGTTGGCATCACCATGCGGGATATGGCTAATCGCACCAAAGGCATGAGCACAGTTATGAATCGGAATGCCACCCAAAGACGAATAGAAAGCAGAGATCGCCATAGTACTAGCTTGAAGAAGGTTGCCGCGTGCTGTTAGGTTTTCTGGCTCTTTAAGTGCCAAGGGTAAGTTTTCAACAATCAGTTTTGCAGCTTGAATTCCATAAGCATCGGTGAATGCATTACTCATTGGCGAGACAATCGCTTCAACCGCGTGCGTTAGCGCATCCATCGCGGTAGAACGAGTCAGGTGAGCAGGCAGCTTAGTGGTAATCGTTGGATCAAGAATCGCGATATCAGCTTCCAATCCAGATGCAACAAGGCTTGCCTTAATATTTTCATGTTCGTTGTAAAAAACAGCAATCGGAGAAGCTTCCGCGCCAGTGCCCGCCGTTGTCGGAACCGCAATGTGTGGTACTCGAATATCTTCATTATTTGGCCACACATCCATATGACCGCCACCCGCAATCACGGTGCGAATGTCATCTATCTGCTTATGAAATGCGTATTTCACACCTTTGGAAGCATCAATCACACTGCCACCACCAACAGACAAAATTGCATCAGCATTGACGCTATTTGCAAACTCAATTGCAGCGTTGATGTTGTCGCAAGTCGCGTCTGGCGCAATATCGGTGTACACACCAACCAGCTGAGCCGCTTGTTCATTGCATAGTTGGGTCACCTTTTGGTTTACAAACAACGCTGAGAATTGTTCAACAAAGCCCAAAGACTCCAAACCTTTGTCAGAAAAAAGCACAACTCGTTTTGCACCTAGGCGAGCAAACAAAGAAGGGATGTTTTCGATGCCGTTCTCTTGAGCATGAACAATGGTTTTCAGTTGAAAGTTAAAGTTATTGGTAGTCATGGTGTTTACCTCGTTTATGTTTGATGACTAAACAATAACCAATACAAACCGGTCGGTCTAGAGTGCTAATGTCAAAGATATGTCAATTAAGATCGTTGAGGATCATTTGTCGGAAACGAAAAAAGCCCGCAAATGCGGGCTTAGGAATGTTAGAATCAACGAGCTAAACGACAGAGGTTAACGCAAATGAGCGGGTACCTTTGTTTTGTCTCGGTTGAGATAGTAATACAGATAAACCAAAGAGTAGACGGTCACAAACGCATCGAGCGCAAACACGCCACTCCAACCATAAAACCACTCATAATCGTTGATACAGACGTTGTATAAGAAGATGCCAACAAACATCGACTTCTCAAATGCACTGTAAATCATTGTCGAAGTACGCAGCGATTTGTACTTGGCCGAGAACATCAGCAACACACCAATACAGCCAACCATCACGCCCCAGTGCTGATAAGTACCCAACAGATACTCCTTATTTTCCATCATCGTATCGTTGTAAGAAAACAGGGTCTGCATGCTCCAATCCGGTGCCAAGAAAGTGGAAAAAGCAGTGGCGGTTAAGAATCCAGTAATCATCAAATACGATTTCATGGTTCGTTCAAAAAAGCGTTCCAACATAAAATAACCTCTAAAAATAACTTCTTAATAATGAATAGCGTAATGACAGAAATGATTTACTTACCAAGCATGCTCATCACTGCTGTTTTTAATTCGTTGTCTTCTTTTGCAAACAGCTGCTTAACTCGATGATCTAAGCCCGTTTCCAAAACTGTTTTGGCATGGGAGAAAGTGAGAAAACCTTCTTTACCGTGATAATTGCCCTGCCCTGATTCACCAATGCCACCAAACGGCGCATCATCAACCGCTAAATGGAAAACACAGTCATTGATACACATTCCACCGGAATGAACTTGATGCTTAACCTGGGACTGTAAACTCAAATCAAAGCTCATCAGATACAGCGCTAAAGGCCGTGGTTTGCTATTGATGACTTGGAACGCCTCTTCGATATTGCGATACGTAATCAAGGGTAATAATGGGCCGAAAATTTCTTCGTTCATCACTTTGGATGACAGGCTTGGTTCAACGATCAAATGTGTCACCAATCGATGAGTATCTAGGTCCATCGCTTCGTCATGGCAAGCAACGATTCGTGTCCCAGCTTCCTGCTCTTCATTCAATAAACCAACAATACGATCACATTGGCGAGGGTTAATGAGCGAGGTTAAACTCTCAGAGTAGATCCCTTCATCAAACAATAATTGGTACTGTTTTTTATACTCAAGAATGAAGGCTTCAAGCTTCTCTTCAGGGAGTAGCACGTAATCTGGAGCAACACACACTTGACCGTTATTTAGGCTCTTACCATAAATGATTCGCTCAACAGCAAGATCGACTGGCATATCTTCAGCCACGATAACCGGCGACTTTCCACCCAGCTCAAGCGTGACAGGAGTTAGCGTATCAGCCGCTGACTTCATCACTTGGCGACCCACTTGGGTTGAACCCGTAAACAGAAGGTGATCAAACGGCAACGCCGAAAATGCCGCGGCAATTTCAACCTCGCCCTCAACAAGACATACCTCGTTGGCATTGAAGACTTCATCCAATAGTTGTCTTAAAACGTGATTGGTTTCTGGCGTAAATTCACTCATCTTGATCATGGCGCGATTGCCCGCTGCCAAGGCTGAAATGAGCGGGCCTACGGATAACATGATAGGGAAATTCCACGGGGCAATGATCCCCACTACGCCTTTAGGCTGATAAACCACTTCAACACGAGAAGTTGAAAGCAAAGGACCGGAGTGGCGAATT
The DNA here is from genome assembly GCF_002872555.1 of Vibrio sp. 10N.286.55.E10. Taxonomy (NCBI): domain Bacteria; kingdom Pseudomonadati; phylum Pseudomonadota; class Gammaproteobacteria; order Vibrionales; family Vibrionaceae; genus Vibrio; species Vibrio sp. 10N.286.55.E10. The sequence continues at coordinate 261,124 of NZ_MCSD01000035.1, read as the reverse complement.
GAAGATGTCGACCAATGTGGCAAACACTCGATGGTGTGATCGATATTTCCTAAACAAGGAAGTATGTCGGCCATCAAAGTATCTTGTCGGCTGCGGTGACCATAGTCCTCACTTACCGCGGCACACAAACGGTCTGTGTAATCGATCAGAGCAGATTTCAGCGCAAGCAACTGTTCTATTCTCACCGACACAGTGGGCATCGGATCATCTGCAAAAGCTTCCTGCATAGTCTTCAACGTCGCTGTCATTTGTGTTGCCGTCAATTCATGTTTCATACATCACCTCATGGTTAGGAGAGGCACACAATAATACACAACAAACCGGTCGGTCTAGTGTTATTTTGTCAGAGAATCGTCAAAGCGTTTATGAAATAAGTGAATAAACGTTAAACAAATTAAAAATCAGAAAGCTTGGGAATTTAAAATCGAAAGGAGTAATTGGAAGACAGTTTGGACTGAAATAGTCAAAGGGATAGAGGCTACAAGATCAAAAATGGCCGCTTAAAGCGACCACTAAATATTATTCTAATTTATTGTTTTAAAACAATTAAATAATCTTCCTGACTAGCTCTTGGCAACGTTGGCAATGCCTTCAAGCTGTAGAACTGGGGCTGCGTCGATGTCTTCTGCGTTCATCATTGATGATACGCGTTGCATCGAGGAAAGCAGTAGGCTCTGCTCCCACGGTTCTAGGTTTTGGAATTTTTTAACGAAGTTATCTTGCAGCGGCGGTGGCGCATTGTTTAGCAGCTCTTGGCCTTTTTCCGTCAAGTTCGCATGCACTTTACGACGGTCTGCAACACTACGGATACGTTGTACGTAACCATTCAACTCTAGGCGATCGATGATCGTCGTGGTTGTGGCTTGGCTTACATTGGTGTGATTCGACAATTCTTTGATCGTCACATTACCCATTTCTTGGATTGCTCTCATTAGAATTAATTGAGGGCCAGTCAAACCATACTCTTTACTCAGCTTTTTCGAGTGTAAATCGATAGCGCGAATAATTTGTCGAATAGCGACTAGGATTTCGTCATGTTTGTCCAAGATGCAGACCTTTGTACTAATATACTGTGAGTGGTTTTACAGTGTCGAAGCGAAGAACTCTCATGAAATCGGAGTCAGGACCGCTCAAATTACACTGTAAATGATAAATTACGTCATTAATTTTTCCGCATTGTACTGATGTTCATACTATTCTCAATCTTTTCTATGCCTCTGAATTTGCGCAGGGCAACACTTTTGCTCAATGAGTCACGATTTTCGCTCTTATATCGGCTAACAAGGTAACAAAAAGCCAGAAGTCGTTAACAAATAAAAAAGCAGAGCAGTCAAATAGGTAGGGAGATTGTGATGGCCCCACTACCTATTAAATGTTTCGATATCTGACTATTTTAGTTCAAAAGACTAAGCAGCACTGTTTAGTTGAAAATTACCTGTCAGCGCGTTGTAGAACTCGCTGTTATCCAAGATCCCAACCAATTGATTGTCTTCAACCAGCAAAATCGGATGGTTACTTATCTGCTTGAGCTTAATCGCATCACGCATGCCAATTTCAGGGCTTGTGACCACGACACTCGACGCGCTGATCGCCGCTAAGTCATCTGACTCGCTCCACTCGACAAGCGCCAAAGTAGATTCACCTTTGACCGATAAAGCACCTTCACTCTGTTCAATCCAGAGGTCTTTAGAATCGCAGATCTTCCAGCTTTCATTCTCTTGCGTCAGCGAATCAAGAGGCTGCATCAAAGAACGACCTTTAAGCACATTCAATGGATTGGTGTGAGCAACGAAGTCCTTCACATATTCTGTTTTCGGCGTCAGAACGATCTCTTCAGGTTTACCGTGTTGAATCAGTTTGCCTGACTCCATGATCGCAATGTTGTTACCAATCTTCAGTGCTTCATCTAGGTCGTGACTCACGAACAGAATCGTTTTGTTTAGTTTGTTTTGCAACGTGATCAGTTCATCCTGCAGTTGAGCACGAATCAATGGGTCAAGCGCCGAGAACGGTTCATCCATCAATAGAATGTCAGTATCCATTGCAAACGCACGTGCCAAACCAACACGTTGCTGCATGCCGCCAGAAAGCTCATGCGGGAATTTGGTTTCCCATTCGGCTAGGCCGACCATTTCTAATTGTTCACGCGCCTTAGCACGACGAACATCTTTGGCGACACCCTGCATTTCAAGACCAAATGCCACGTTGTCTAATACGTTAAGCCATGGCATCAAAGCAAACTTTTGGAACACCATAGAAACGCGATGAGTACGAAGGTGACGCAAGGTCGCTTCGTCGCATTGTTCACCTAAATCAACCAGCTTGTCTCCATCTTTGATCGCCAATGAGCCACGGCTGATCTCATTCAAGCCGTTAACTGCGCGAAGCAAAGATGATTTACCAGAACCAGACAAACCCATCAGTACACAAATCTCGCCTTCTTCCACCGTCAGCGACACATTATCTACGCCAACAACTTGGCCAGTCTCATCAATGATCTCTTGGCGAGTTTTACCTTGATCGAGTAGATCCAGCGCTTGATTGGCTTTGTTACCAAACACAACATCAAGGTTTTTGATGGTAATCGCGTCCATTGCCTTCTGTTCCTGAGAGATAGACATGATTAAGCTTCCTTCTGGTTTGGTGTTTTGCACAAGCGGTCAAGGATGATTGCGACTAAAACAATCGCTAATCCGGCTTCAAAACCTTGTGAGATGTTCACTGTGTTCAATGCACGAACAACAGGTTTACCAAGTCCGTCAGCGCCAACAAGAGCGGCGATAACCACCATCGAAAGCGACAACATAATACATTGGGTGACACCGGCCATGATGCTTGGCAGAGCGGCAGGTAATTCAACTTTGAGCAGTAACTTCATGCGACTTGCACCAAAGGCTTTACCCGCTTCAATCAGCTCTTCAGGGACTTTCGTTACCCCTAAGTAGGTCAAACGAATCGGAGCAGCTATCGCGAAAATAATGGTCGAGATTAAGCCAGGCACGATGCCCAAGCCAAATAGAACCAGAGTTGGAATCAAATACACAAACGTCGGAACGGTCTGCATTAAATCGAGAATTGGGCGCAACATCGTATAGAGCCAAGGACGGTGAGCAGCCATGATGCCAACCGGTACGCCAATTAATACGGAAATCGTTGTCGCCGCAAAGACGAGAACAAAGGTTTCCAGCATTTCTTGCCAGTAGCCGAGGTTAAGAATAGTCAGCAGTGCCGCGACCACAAAGATCACCAGCGAGAGTTTACGGTGTAAGTACCATGCAATCGCAGCGGTAATCACGATTGGCAGAGCAGGCGGCATCCACTTAAATACATCGACTAAAAACATAATGACGGTTTCTAGAAAAATCGAAATAGCGTCAAAGAATCCTGCTGCATTGATTGTTAGCCAATCAACACCCGCTTCCATCCATTGTCCGACAGGGATTTTGTTTTCCGTAATAAAATTCACAATATTGCCTTTTATTATGGGCGGGCTACTTCAAACCAATCGATAAATTGGTAAGCCCACCTTTATTATTTATGTAGCTGTTGAGATAGGTAGAACTAAGCTTTAACTTGTTTTAGGTATTCAGTAACCGCTTGAGTCGCTGATTCACCTTTATGCGTTTTTACGTTGTCTAACCAAGCTTCAACTTGTTGAGGGTTATTGTTCAACCATTGTTGAGCCGCTTTTTCTGGCTTCACTTTTTGGTTCAGAATCTCTTCCATCAACTGGTTTTCCATCTCTAGAGTGAATTCTAGGTTTTGTAGAAGTTGACCGACGTTTGCACACTCAGACAGGTAGTTTGAACGAACGTTGGTGTAAACATTCGCGCCACCGTAGTTAGGGCCGAAGAAGTCGTCACCGCCTGAAAGATATTCCATTTCAACATTGCTGTTCATCGGGTGCGGAGCCCAACCAAGGTAAACAATCCATTGGCTACGGCGTGCTGCGCGTGATACTTGCGACACCATGCCGGCTTCGCTTGATTCAACTAGGCTGAAATCTTTTAGACCGAATGCGTCAGAGTCGATCATCGATTGGATTAGACGGTTACCATCGTTACCAGGCTCGATGCCGTAGATGCGGTCTTTAAATTTGTCGGCATGTTTTGCTAGGTCTGCGAAACTTTTAACACCGGCGTCGTACACGTACTTAGGTACAGCTAGCGTGTATTTCGCACCTTCAAGGTTGGCGCGAACAGTTTCAACGGTGCCCGCTTCACGGTATTTAGCAATATCGCCTTCCATGGTTGGCATCCAGTTCCCTAGGAATACATCAATGTCGCCGTTTGCCATTGAAGAGTAAGTCACCGGTACTGAAAGTAGGTCGGTTTTGGTTTTGTAACCAAGGCCTTTTAATAGTTCAGAAGTAACGGCGGTTGTTGCGGTAATGTCAGTCCAGCCTACATCAGCGAAGCGAACGTTTTCACATTGCTGTGGTTCTACTGAAGCGTTAGCACCAAATGCAAATGAGCTGATGGCTAGTGCTGTTAACGTTTTTGTCGTCACGTTCTGAATATTTAGAGTCGTCATAATGGTTCCTTTTTATCTTTCCTTTTGCTGCTCGATATCAACGCGATAGAGAGCAGTTCTTCTGACTTTTGACTTTTGACTAATTAGTTTTGTTATTTTTTGCTTGTTACTTGTTGTTTTTATTCTTTACTACTTTTGCTATTTTTTACCCAATAACAGACGCTTACGCTTCTCGTACTGGCTTATTGATTCTTTGTGTCTCTTCCCATTCCGGTGCTATCCATACCGGAACGTTTTGCTCTTTTAGAACGGGCTTGCCCAGAATCAAATCCGAGGCACGCTCAGCCACCATGATGGTGGGCGCGTTCAAGTTTCCGTTTGGAATAGTTGGGAATACAGACGAATCAACAACACGCAGATTATCAATGCCGCGAACACGACACTCTTCATCAAGCACCGCCATTGGGTCGTTATCAGCGCCCATTTTGCAGCCACAAGAAGGGTGATAAGCACTTTCAACATTCTGCTTAACCCATTCATCGATTGCTTCATCGGAGGTAATGCTTAGACCCGGCTGAATCTCTTCACCACGGTAAACATCCATCGCAGGTTGCGACAAAATCTCACGGGTTAAGCGAATACAATCGCGCCAATCTTGGCGGTCTTGTTCGGTTGAGATGTAGTTGAAAATGATCTCTGGCTTGGCATGCGGATCAGCAGAGGTGATCGCAACCGTACCGCGACTCTCTGGCTTGTTAGGTCCAACGTGTACTTGGAAGCCGTGGCCATCAAAGGCCGCTTGGCCGTCATAACGCATCGCAGCTGGTAGGAAGTGATATTGAATATTTGGCCACTTCAATCCTTTACGAGAGCGAATGAACGCGCACGATTCAAAGTGGTTAGTGGCACCAAGGCCCTTACGAGTCAGAATCCACTCGGCACCAATCATGCCCTTGCTTACCAAGCCAAGCTTGCTGTTGAGCGTGATGGGTTCGTTACAGTGATATTGGAAGTACACTTCTAAGTGATCTTGAAGGTTTTCACCGACGCCACTGAGTTCGTGTTTCAGCTCAACACCCGCCTTTTCAAGCACGGCTTTCGGGCCGATACCAGAAAGCTGAAGCAGTTGAACAGAACCAATAGAACCCGCAGAAGAGATCACCTCTTTGTTCGCTACCGCAACTTGGGTATTGCCTGACTTTTCAAACTCAACACCAACCGCTTTCAAGCCCGATTGACCATTTGAGTCTTGTGCTTCAAGTAAGAAACGACGCGCCACGATGCCCTTCTTCAAGGTTAGGTTTGAACGCTTCAATGCACGGCGTAGATAAGCGTTAGAGGTAGAGGCTCTAACACCCTTGTCTACCGTCATATGCATAGTGCCGAATCCTTCTTGCTGGTAGCCGTTGTAATCGTTTGTTTCTGGGTAACCGGCATCTTTACCTGCATCGATGAACGCTTGGTAAAGCGGGTTGAGCTCCATATCGTTACCGTTACAAGTGCCGACAGGGCCATTGTCACCACGGTATTCATCACCGCCTTTGTTCCATGATTCAGCACGGCGGAAGTAAGGTAAGCATGCTTGGTAGTTCCAACCCGCTGCGCCCTCTTCTTCCCATTGGTCAAAATCACACGCGTGGCCACGAACATAAACCATCCCGTTGATCGATGAGCTGCCGCCTAACACTTTGCCACGTGGGCAGTGCAGTTCACGTCCATCAAGACCCGGTTCTTTCTCTGTTTCAAATTGCCAAGCGTACTTTTCAGTATTCATTGGGTAAGAAAGCGCGGTTGGCATCTGGATAAAAATGCTCTTATCCGTGCCACCAGCTTCCAGTAATAAAACGCTATGTTCACCGCTTTCCGTTAGCCTATCCGCTAACACACAGCCGGCCGAACCCGCGCCGACGATAATATAATCGTAGCGTTGTTCCATGTTTTGATTTCCCTGAGATGAGTCAGTAGGGCTAGCTCTGTTAAGCTAACCCATAAAATTGAGTGTTACGCTTTAGGCATAAGGGCTGGCGTAGTCGCCAAGTTCAATAAGAATGCTCTTAGTCTGCGTATAATGAAGTAGGGTTTCTGGTCCATTTTCACGGCCAATCCCCGAAAGCTTGTAACCACCAACAGGCATTTCTGCCGGTGAGTCGCCCCACGTGTTCACCCAACAAATACCTGCCTGCATTTGATGAATAACACGGTGCGCACGAGAAAGGTTTTGCGTGAACACACCAGCCGCAAGGCCGTATTTGGTGTCGTTGGCGCGGCGAATCACATCGTCTTCATCCGTAAACTTCAACACTGACATTACAGGACCGAAGATCTCTTGTTGAACATGAGGCATGTTGTCTTCGCAATCCACAAACACCGTTGGAATAACAAAGTTGCCGTTTTCGAGACCGTTGTCTGTCACTTGATAGCCGCCCGTCAACAGGGTTGCACCCGACTGCTTAGCTAGCTCAATTGCTTCAAGGACTTTTGACAGGTGTTCTTTAGAAATCAACGCGCCGATCTGAGTCTCCATGTCCATTGGGTTACCAATGATCAGCTTCTCAGTGCGTGTTTTAAGTTGATCGATGAATGCGTTGTAGATGTTTTCGTGTACATAAACACGAGTACCGTTGGTGCACACTTCGCCTTGGGTGTAGAAGTTAGCAACCATCGAAGCGGAAACCACATCATCCAATTTCGCATCATCAAACACGATCATTGGTGACTTGCCGCCAAGTTCCATGGTGACTGATTTCAGCGTCTTAGCGCTATCTGCCATTACCGCTTTACCGGTACCGGTTTCGCCCGTGAACGACACTTTCGCGACGTCTGGGTGCGCCGTTAGCATTTGACCAACACGGTAATCGCCCTGAACCACGTTAAACACGCCATCAGGAAGACCAGCTTCAGTAAAGATTTCTGCAAGCTTGAGCGCCGTTAGCGGCGTTTCTTCTGAAGGTTTGAAAATCATCGCGTTACCCGCGGCCAATGCCGGAGCTGATTTCCACATCGCGATTTGAATTGGGTAGTTCCATGCGCCAATGCCAGCACAGATGCCCAGCGGTTCACGGCGTGTGTAGAAAAATTGAGATTCGCTCAGCGGCTGTTGGTCGCCTTGTAGCGTGGGAGCCAAGCCAGCAAAGTATTCAATAACATCAGCGCCAGACGCCACATCCACTTCAATTGCTTCTTGCAGCGGCTTGCCCGTATCAACAACCTCAAGGTTTGCAAGGTCATCATTTCGAGCTCTAAGTATTTCCACAGCCTTCAAAAGAATACGGCTGCGTTCCACAGCGGTCATTGCTGACCATACCGCAAATCCGCGCTTCGCAGATTCAATAGCGCTGTCGACATCCGCGGAAGATGCTTGGCCTAACGTCGCGATAGGTTCACCGTTTGCAGGGTTAATGCTATCAAAGGTTTCACCAGAGGTTGCTTTAACCGCTGCGCCATCGATGTATAACGAGTTCATTTCCATTTGAGATTCTGACTTAATTATTGTTATTAGACTCTACTGGTCTATATGTGAGTATTAGGTGTAAATAGTGGTCGTTCTAGCTCTTGCTCTAGGTCTAGCTCAAGGTCTAACGCTACCACTGCGATCTATTTGCTGTGACACGAGTAGAACGTAAGTTGTTTATCTAGATAATCATTGATGATAGCTCGCGCCTTTTGAGCATCGATACCATCTGGGTTTAGTGTGCCTCTCAGCCACAAACCATCAATCAGAGACGCAACCCCGTGAGCAACGAGATCCGCTTGTTCATGATTCAAAATACCTTTCAACTCAAGACGTAAGTGTGAAATCAAACGTTTTTCATTCACACGCTGCAGTCTTTTCAGCTGCTCGTCATGCATTGAATATGACCAAAATGCCAACCACGCCTTCGCGACCTTATTTTCTGCTTGGTAACCTTCGAAGTTACCATCGATGATTGCGTTAATTCTCTGTTGGTGAGCATCAACAGGAAGCGCTTTTAGTGAAGTCGTGATGGTGTTGGAGAGTTGGCGAAGGATTTCACGCATGGTCTCTTCGAGCAGGCCGTGCTTACCACCAAAATAGTGATTAATGATGCCGGTAGAGACTCCCGCTTCTTTGCTGATCAACGCAATACTCGCGGCATGCAAACCGACTCGATCAATCACCGTCATGGTCGCTTGAACAAGCTGTGGTTTACGTATGTCAGGCATCCCAACCTTCGGCATTTCTTAGTCCTTTTATTTTTTATTGAACGTTCAGTTAAATATAAAATGACAGAAATTTAGTTAGGGTTCAAATGATTATTTAAAACAAACTCGTAACAATACAGCATTCAAAATCACAAAAATCATTATAAAACAATAAATTAAATATCATTTAGAGCACTAACGAAAAGAATTAAAGATTTGAGGTGTGATAGTTAATGGTCAAATGTTTTTACTCAATAAGAACAAAACTTAACCACTTATCTTCTGAGCCGAAATGGGTGATATGCAAAGAATAGGCATCGTTATTTGTGGTTAAGAAGGGAGAAGCGATGGCGTAATTGATCGAGAGCAAGAATGAAAATCAGATACGACGAGAGCACCTTTATCAAGTTAGGTGCTCTCATTTTTTTATCACCAATATCGAGGTAATAAAGCGTGGTTAGTTCAACTAAAAAGCTAAGTGGTAACTATTGCTCGACTGATCCAGTGAAATCACCCAACTTTGCTCTTTCTCACTGCTGCTCATCGGCACCCAACGAGCGTAAATTTGCTCCCAGTTCCCATTCACTTCTAATTCCACAACATCGATTTGAGTTGGGTACACCGTGGTGATTCTCGATAAAGGGTCAGCGACAACATCACCGTTACTCATCACAAATGCCGACTCGGAATACAAGTGCAGCGCTCCCGAAGTCGTTCCCGTGTAATCCATCGACAAGCTGATCTTCTCCCCAATATCAAATGAGAAACCGACAGGCGCCACGATATCAGACGTACTGATCGCTGCTGGCTGGATTACTAACGCAGGCAATTGAGCGGGCGTCGGTGTTGGTGTCGCAGCTGGAGTCTGCGCAGGTGATGCACTGGTGTTACCACCGCCACCTCCTCCACCGCCACAAGCACTTATTATGAGTGAGAAGGATGTCATGGTAATTAATTTGCTTATCTTATTCATGGTGCTCTCCTACTCATCCGTCGCTGATATAACTTTGTTCGTGGTCGATGCTTTGTACCATTCACCATCGGTCTCACCGCTGCTGGTTACCCATGTAGGGAATGACGTATACGCATCACTGATATCAACCAGTTCTACAGGATGATCCCATTCGTCTCGAATGTTGATGACCCACGGCATATTATTACTGGTTTTGAACGACTCAGAGCCTGAAGAGCTGTCATCATGACTATTGAACAAGGCGTTATTCATATCACTGGTACCTGTAAACTCTTTTAAGTGAGTTTGCCACGTCATACCCGGAGGGGTCGCGACGAAGTCACCATGATAAGTACCATCAGCCCCAAAGATAAATGAGTCATAAGGTGGGTACCCTATGTCATCACGTGATACTGCTGTAGTAAATTCCACGTACAGTTGGTAGTTAAGCACGTCAGCGTTTTGTACCCCAGAACATGCACTTTGGGTTCGGTAGAAAACACAGCTTTCCGATAGTTCACCAAGATTCTCTAGGTCTACTCTCAAATCCTCAGAGACCATCAATATCGTTTCACTATCACCTGCTTGCAAAATCGTATGACCGACGGCAACACCGTTACGAGTTAATGTTGTCGACGCTACGTTAGCAGGTAAAACGTTAGGTAGCTTCACAGCATAACCATTTGAGTAGCCCGCTCCCATTGCTTGAAGGGTGTAATCTACGGTCAAGTTCTTGAGTTCTCGTTGACCATTAAGCTGCTCTGTCACTTTGTAGCGCCACACCACGTCATTGAAGTCGTAGTCACCTTTCAATGGCCAATTATCTTCGAATGCGATCGTTGCGTAGCTGTTCGAGCTCGGGTAAACCGTTGTTACGGTCACATCTTCATTATTCTCTTGAACAAGCACTTCATATTTGGAATCTGTCGTGCCATCTTCATTAACCCCATCAACGGCGGTAAATGGCGTCACTTCGACCGTGAAAATCAGATCATTAAAGTCGTTGTCTCCAGTTGGACGATAAATATCCTCAAAGCCAAGTACCAAAAACTCATTCTCTGTATCTAGAAAGGCAACATTGTGTCTTCTATTTTCAGCTGACGCCTCAGGGTTAAGTGATGGATAGCTGTAGAAAGGTGTGCCCCAGCCACCAAGCCACGGGATGTTGTTATAAGAGCCTTCCCAGCCCCAACCATTCGAGATGATAAAAAAGGCTAATGTTTGACCTGCCGTAAGTTGGACACTGAGATCAATAGAGTCCCCTTCTTGCATTTCCCCAACATCAGCAACCGACGTATTAGGAAACACCACGACATGTGCGTTGATATCGTCTTTAGTTGCTGGAGGGTTATCAGTATCAAAAACGAAGTAGCCAAGGGTGTTGCGGTAACCCGCCCCTTCGTTCAGGAAAGTGATTGTGGCTGTGGCGTACTCTGCACCGTCCAACTCATCATCAATATCAATACTCGAATAACGCTCAGGTGCAATAAAGGCACTGTTCACGGTAGTGCCTTCTGGCAACATCGAATAGACGTTAGTTAAAACATCTTGAGGAAGTGACCCCGCGATCGAATAAGTACTATTGGGTTTACCTTTTGCAGAATAGTTAGAAGCATCCGAGCCTGATTCAAATGTAAGGTCTGCGGTTGTCAACGCCATCGCGACACATGGCACCAAGCAACTCGGCAATATGACTGAATTCCAATTTCTCATTCTGTTCCCTCTTTCACTAGCCTTAAACGTGTATAGAGGAATGGAGCAAGTATAGTGCCGAAAAATAAAACTATATTTAACAGAAGGTTATGATTATCTAGTTGAAAATTCTCATTTTGAGAATAAAGTTGAATGTAAAAACCGCTATTCAAATAGCGGTCTTAATTTGGGATGAATAGAAGGGTTAACAAAGTAACTAACTGTGGTTTATTCGCCGATAATCGGCATAGACTGCCAGGCTCTTTGGTGCAACATTTCACAACCAGATTCGGTAATAACGATGTTCTCCTCGTGCACCATCATGCGGTTCTTCGCAAATGCCATACCGGGCTCTAACGTTAACACCATGCCGGGTTTTAATATCACGTCACCATTTGGTACATGTGATGGCCACTCTGTTAGCTGCATGCCTAATCCATGCCCCATACGACCCACATCGTTGCCAAGCGCGCCGTTCTTTTCGAGCACCGACCACATGGCTTGCCACACGTCTCCAGTGGTGCGTCCCGGCTCAGCAATCGCGAGCCCCGCTTCTGTCGATTGATAAACGGCATCGTAAGCCGCAATGGTGTCAGGTGCTGCGTGACCAAAGGCATAATTACGGTCAAAGTCGCTAAAGTAGCCATCAAAGTTAGCCCCCGTATCGATGATCAACACGTCACCTTCACTGAGTACACGGTCGGTTGGTCCCATAATGATGTTGTCATACCCACCTTGGCCGGACGCGGAAATAAGATAAGGACACGCATCGGCACCCAAACGTAACATCTCTAAATGCATCGCTTTACACGCCTGTCGTTCTGTCATGCCTATCGCTAAACGGTGACGAAGATATTCAAAGCCCGCCGCCGTCACTTGACAAGCAAAGCGTACTTTATCGATCTCAGCTTGAGACTTAACACTACGCAAGTCTCGAACCATCAATGACACATCAACCACACAGTGTTGGCTCAACTTCTGCTGTAACAATGCATAATTAGTGGCTGGCATACGCAAATGTGTTTCAGGGCCAATCATCGAACCGATTCTACGAGAACCCTTGGAGACCTCAGATAGCGAAGAAGCTAACAAAGAGATACCGTCGTCTTCTGGTCTTGGTGACGGCCAACTGCGCACGTCGTCAATCCATGTATCGTCGAAACCAGCGACACCAATCTCTGGCACTACCGCTATGGGCTTACCAACCGCAGGCACCACCAAAAACCAAGGTCGAGTTGGGCTTTCCCAGAACTGCGATTTGAAGCCACTGAAATAGCGAAATTCAGGTTCGGTCGTAAAAAATGCAGCATCGATGTTTTGAGCACGTAGACGTTGTTGTAACTCGACAGTACGTTGCTCTAGCTCTGCTGATTCAACCCCTCTCTGCGGAGGTGTTAACGGCAATATACTCATATTTCTATCCTTGATTGAAGAAAGGTAACCCTAGAATTAATTGAATAAAACATCTCTTGGTAGCAGAGCGATACTTGGAAAGAAAATCAGCAAAGCAGACATCAATATCAAAATAAGGAAAAACGGTAATGCCCCACGGATCACTTCCATGTAAGGTCGCTCGAAAATCGCTATGGCTGTAAAGATGTCACAGCCAAATGGAGGTGTTGCCGACCCAATCGCCATTTGCAGCGTTACCATCACACCGACCAAGATTGGATCGATACCTGCGGCATTAACAATCGGCATGAAAATCGGCGTCAAGATCAGCAAGACCACTAACGAATCCACAAACATACAGCCGACAAAGAAAGTCAGTGCGATGACAAACAGAATGTATTCAGGTGAGGCGTCCTCTAGATTAAGAGGAGCTAGCAACTCCTGAGGAATTTGTTCAAACGAGATATACCAAGAGAACGCCTGACCGACACCCACAAGCACAAAGACAACCGCGGTAATCAAGCCGGTATTTAACGCCGCATCGCAGATGTCTTTTACGCCAAGTTTGCGATAGAAAATGCACTCAACGATGATCGCATACAGCACTGCGAATGAAGCCGCTTCGGTAGGCGTGACCACGCCAGAGTAAATACCGCCGATAATCAAAGCAGGGAAACCAAGAGGAAGGATCGCTTTCTTGATCGCTTCAATACGCTCGGCAGTGTTGGCTTTTTCAACCAAAGAGATGGTGTCGCTGTGTTTCACGCTGTAGGCATAGCTGTATAACGAGAACAGGCTAGCGAGCACTAAGCCCGGACAAATACCAGCAATAAACAACTCCCCTACACTGGCGTTGGCTAAGGTGCCGTAAAGAATCAAGCCGATACTCGGCGGAATAAGAAACGCGATGTCACTGGCATTGATGATCAACGCCATCACAAAACTATCTTTGTACCCTGCTTGCAGCAACTTAGGACGCATGATTTGCCCAACCGACACCACGGTCGCTTGGGTCGAACCGGAAACTGAACCAAACAAGGTACAGCTGATACACGTAGTAATCGGTAACCCGCCACGCAGGTGTCCAACAAAAGCTTGAATCAGACCCAGTAGGTTATACGCCGTGTGCCCACGCGTCATAATATCCGCAGCCAAGATGAACATCGGCACCGCGATTAGAGCGTTCGGCGAAATACCTGTCACCATCTGCTGAATCAGCACTCCCGGCTCAACCTGAGAGAAATGAATCAAGCCAATCAACGCCCCAACCGCTAATGGCACAATCATAGGGAAGCTCAAAAACAGCAAAATCACCATCACAGAGACAAGAGTAAATGTGATGACATAAATATCTAATTCGCCGGCAATAATGTCCGAGAAAAACTGTGCAACATCGCTCATTCGAACTCACCTACTTTTGTATTTCTATTTTCAATCACGTCAAATGACACGTAAATCTCTTTATGCAGTAAGTTCATCAAGAAACTCATGCTGTATTGCAATCCCGCGATAAAAAATCCGATCGGAATGATCGCGTACACCCAATACACAGGGAACTGTAAGGCTGGACTTAACCGGTTGATATCTTTCAGCTCTTTAACGTAAAAGAACGCATGGTAGGTGAGATAAAACATCAGCATTGCTGTTAATAACGCAATGATGGTTGTGAGAATTTTCTGAGCTTTCGTGCTCAATGAATCGTAGACCGCTGTCATACGAATATTTCGACCTTGGCGCACCGCATAAGCGAAGCCGACGAAGGTAACAGAGACAATCAGAAACTGATTGAGCTCTTCCGAAAAAAATAGGCTTTTATTGAAGGCGTAACGACCAATCGCATTGGCCGTAGAGTTGATCATCATCGCGAGAATGGCAGTCATGATCAAAAAGCGCTCTAGCTTTTCTGTCGCGACACTTATTTTATGTAGCAGTTCTTTCATAACAGGCAGTGCTCCATACTTCGTTCAGTGACACGAGTCCATTGCCACTATTTGGAGAAGGTTGGGATAAGCTATCCGCTGACACATATCAACGGATAACTATCATCCTTACTAACGCTTTCTATTGCGTTGCTGAAGCAGCCTTCACTTCACCTAGGATCTCTTCGAGAATGGTTTTCGCACCCTCACGAGCTTCGCTTTTCTGACCCGCCGGGTAAGCATTCGCCACTACGTCGTAGTATGTCGTGTGCAGCTTCTGGCTTAGCGTTTTAAAGCGCTCACGCTCTTCATCCGTCAACACAACCACTTGCATGTTTGGACGCTCTTTCAAGATCTTGTCCATGTTCTCTTTGTTGATGCGGATCTGATAGTCGTAAGCCGCTTGATCTGCCGCTTTGATTGCTTTGTCGACCATTGCTTGCTTCTCTTCAGACAAAGCGTTGTACCACTTACTGTTGGTCGAAACGGTACTCACATAAGGTTGCTGACCTGGGAACATTAAGTAGTCTTGAACCTCATGCCACTTTGCGTTGTAGATGAAGTAGATAGGGTTAACCATGCTATCAATGGTCTTTAGTTGCAGTGAACCGTACACTTCACCCCAAGAAAGAGGGGTAGGTGTTGCACCAAACGCTTTGTAGGTTTCAACAGGAATGGTTGAAGTGAAAGTACGGATTTTCTGGTTCGCAAAATCTTCAGGAGTACGGATAGGTTTATTACCGCCCCAAACCATTTCACCCTCAGACATCATCGACAATAGCTTGAGGTTTACACTCTCAAACTTCGGTGCCAATTTGTTGTAGATGGTTGGGCTTTCCGTTAACACCTTATGGGTGATTTCTTCATTGGTACCCAGTACATAAGGCAAGCTCACTGCCTGAACTTCAGGAACATAAGATCCTAAGTGACCCGCTCCTACAGATACGAATTGAATCGTGCCTTTAGCAGCCAATTCTACGATGTCGTTTTCTGTCCCTAGTTGACCGTAGTAATAGATGCGGACACGGATGTCGCCATCAGATTCCTTCTTAATCACTTCCGCAAATTTTTGCGCATAGATGTCTTGAACGTCTGTTTTGTCCTCTTCTGAAGCAAACTTCCATGTTTCGGCATGAACGCCAAAAACCATGCTCAAACTTAGCAGTGCTACGCCTAATCGTTTCATCCTGTCTTTCCTTTTATTATCCTAATTACACGTTGATGACCTTGGTCACTTCACGCGCTTCAGTTTTGGTTGTGTCGACAATAAACTCCGTTTAAAGTCTGCCATCTTGCAGTGCCAAATGCGTCACTGCTGAATCCGTGTCTCTACTTATCGCTTCTAATTGAGTTGTTACTTCTAATTGAGCTGCTTTTAATTCATTGTTTCTAAATAAGTGTTTCTAAATTGATCTTGTTAAACGGTCGTTCACCAACTGAACCCAGTAACTCGCACCGAGCTTTAAGATGCCGTCATTAAAGTCATATTCAGGGTTGTGCAATGCGCAGCCACCGACCGATTCCGTACCATTACCCAACAGCACATAACAGCCCGGTTTAACACGAAGCATGCTTGAGAAATCTTCCGAAATAGTCAGCGGGTCGCAGGCGTCATTAACGTTCTCTACGCCAAGCACTTTCTGCGCGGCGGCAACCGAATATTGGGTTTGTTGCTCACTATTGATGGTTGGGTAGAAGGTATTGATGAACTCGAAATCGTAAGTAGCGCCCGCAGCCTGACAAATGCCAGCCACAATCCTCTCCATACTTTGTTTGATTCGATCGAGAGAAGACTCAGTGAAGCAGCGGCAGTCACCTTTAATGGTGACTTGGGTCGGGATAACGTTAACCGTGCCATCGGTAATAAACTCGGTCGCAGAGACTACAGCCGTGTCGTGGATCGCACTAAGGTTGCGAGATACTATGGTTTGCAGACCAAGAATGACTTGCGAACCGACGACTAAAGGATCAACACCTTGATGCGGCAGAGCAGCATGCCCACCCACACCATTGATGGTGATCTCAAAGCTACTTTCACTGGCCATTAATGATCCGGGGCGAACCATCAACTCACCTTCCGCTAAACCGGGGAAGTTATGAACTCCATACACTTCATCAATCGAGAATCGCTCAAATAAGCCATCATCAATCATCGCTTGCGCGCCACAACCGTGCTCTTCATCGGGTTGAAAGATGAAATACACAGTGCCATCGAAGGTTAGGTTCTCGGCCAAATAGCTTGCAGCGCCGAGCAGCATTGCGGAGTGTCCATCGTGCCCACAAGCGTGCATTTTTCCATCGTGTTGTGAGCAGTGTGCGAAGTTATTTTGTTCGTGAATATGTAGCGCATCCATATCAGCTCTCAGACCAATGCTCGCTTCACTCGATCCTGAACGAAGTATCCCAACTAATCCTGTTTTACCGATGTTACGCACCACTTCGATACCAAAACTGTGTAACTTGTCAGCGATAAAATCGGAGGTCAGATTCACGTCAAAGCCACACTCAGGGAAACAGTGTAAATGTTGACGCCACTCCGTCATGCTTTGAATAAGCTGCGAAGACAGTTGGTCTGGTTTTATCGAAAAAGTAGACGGCATAGTAGTGTTCCCAAAGTGTCATTCTTTGTATTAACGTTAAATGTGGAGTTAGCTTGGCTGCTGAATGTAAACGCAAAACGAGCAGCCTTAATCAAAGGTCGTTACAACGACTGCGACCTTCGGCAATTATCTGAGGATGGCTTAAGATGGCGCTCTAGCAGTGCACCAAAGCCTTTAATGGGTATGGGGTAGTTCATCAACTGAAGCGAATGCCAAGCCAACACCTGATTACTGCTCACAACGGGCTTATCTAATTGCGCTTCAATGGATTCAATCACCGATGCTGCGCGCAATGCCGTGCAAGAGATAAACAGAAGATCAGCGTCAGGGTCACAGACTTGTAGTGCGGCTTGTTTGATGTCCATTGGAGAAATGAACGTCATCGCGGTGTCATCTTCAAAACCAAAGCCTGCGATGCTCAACACCTCAATGCCTTGCGACTCAAAAAATGCCGCCACGTCTTGATTTACGGCTTCGGTATAAGGCGTTAATACCGAGATACGCTTCGCTTTAAAGCTGTCGAAAGCCGCTAACGCAGCGGTCACCGGATTCGTTACCGCAGCGTTTGGGCGAGACTGATGAATGAGCTGCGTAATGCGTTCGCTGCCAATCGCCACAGTGCCAGAGGTACAAGCGTAGATCACCACATCTAATTCAGTACCCGGTAGGATGGTATCGGCACAAGCAGCGATTCCCGGCTCCATCTTACGCAGATTTTCTATCGTCAACGGGTTGTAGTTTCTTAGGCGGCTGGTGAACGATTGCACATCGTTTGGATACAGCGCGTTTAAATCACGCTCAATATTGAAATCTGTCGCTAACGCAATCACACCGACGCGTCCTGCTGGTGCCAATTTTTCTAATTCAAACTGTAAAGTAGCGGTTGCAGATTTCATACTTTCCAACTCCTTGAGCGAGAGTTAACATCGCCCAAAGGATGTTAACAACATGTTTCATATAATTTTCAAACTCTGTCGATTTGATCTTTACATTTCGTTCACAAGATTAATAATGCACCGATAACTTTAAGGATTATCATTAAATGGTGACCTTGTTGTGCAGAAATTCCGCATTTTTTCTACGTTATAGTGGTTTTTTGTTCTCGCTCATCGAGGTCTAGATGTTAAGGCTAAATACCTTTAACTCGATCACACACTGGTTCAAAAGAAACAATTAATTTACAAACAGATATTGGGAAGTATGGGTATGACACAGCAACCTGCATTGGTGGTCGACAGTTTCGACAAGAAGATCCTCAACATCGTACAAGACTCAAACAGGGCTACCTCAGACAAGATTGCAGAGAAGGTCGGGCTCTCTCCTGCTGCCGTTCAGCGCCGTTTAAAACGCATGAGAGCACAAGGGGTAATTCAGGCTGATGTCTCGGTGATTAACCCAAAAGCGGTCGGTCACGGAATGACGTTTATCGTTCAGGTAACACTTGAACGTGAACGTGTGGATTTGATGCATAACTTCAAAAAAGAGATGAGTTCGAACCGTTCTGTGCAGCAATGCTATTACGTCACAGGCAGCTCTGATTTTATCTTAATCGTCACGGCTGCAGATATGGAGGGGTACGATAATTTTACTCGTGAGGCCTTCTTCGACAATGCCAATATCAAAAGCTTTCAAACCAATGTGGTGATGGATAACGTCAAGGTCGGGCTGGCTATTCCGATTGATGAGCAGCGCGATTAGAAAGCAAGACATGTCATGAGATGAAGTCAAAAAGAGAGAAAAAAAGACGGTATGAAGAAACCTTACATACCGCCAACTTTGGGGCTTACTTTATTATTCGTTGTTCGCGATTAGCTATTAACTGCTAACTGCTAGCTGCTAACTGCTAACTGCTAACTGCTAACTGCTAACTGCTAACTGCTAACTGCTAACTATGAGCTTTTCGTTATGAGATTTTATTGTCAATGATTTGTTGGTAGAGATCCGGATCAGTTGCCCCTTCAGTACCAATTACTAGCACTCGGCTGTCTTGAGTTAAATACAGTTTTTCAGCGAAATTAGGCTCTTTTTTAGCTATGATCGCTGCGGCAAACCCTGGAACTGCAGATTCGCCCCCTTCTATCGCCACTTCCGTTTGCTCGCCACTTGCCAACATGCGCATCGCTTGTGGGATCGCCTCTTCACTCAGCGTCATGAAATCATCGGCGCCATTTTGGAGAATCGTCCATGCCAAGCTCGAAACCTCACCACAGGCAAGCCCAGCCATCAGTGTCTCTAGATCGCCGGTAACTACAACGGGCTTGCCCGCTTGAGCACTCTTCTGCAAACAGTTGGCCTGCTCAGGTTCTACGATTACAAAACGTGGACGCTCAGCGCCCCACAAATCCCAGAAGTAACCACAGACGGCTGATGCCAAACCACCTACACCGCCTTGTACGAAGACATGTGTTGGGATTTCACCATCCAATTGCTCGACAATTTCAGCCAACATCACTGTGTAGCCAAGTGCCACATCCTTCGGGATTTCCATGTAACCTTCATAAGAGGTGTCCGACACAATCACGCGTTTTTTCGCTTTGGCTTCAGAATCAGCCAAACGAACCGATTCATCGTAATTACCTGTAATGCGAACTACTTCTGCACCGAACGCTTCCATCGCTTGTTTGCGCCCTTCAGACACATCGCGGTGAATATAAATCACACAACCACAACCAAACATCTGAGCGCCCCATGCCACTGAACGGCCATGGTTTCCGTCAGTTGCACAACTCACAACGATCTCAGCAACTTCTGATTTCCATTCACCGTTGAGCAGCTCACTGATGGTCGGATTCTTCCCATAGCGATTAGCGATTTCAATCTGAAGCTGACGAGCCACCGCATAAGCGCCGCCCAGAGCTTTAAAACTCTTTAAGCCAAAACGCTGCGATTCATCTTTGTACCAAAACTTGTTTACGCCGATCTCAGCAGAGATAGCATTCAGTTCATGCAAAGGAGTCACAGAGTAACCTGGCCATTGAGAAATATCTTTAATCGCCTGTTGAGAGTTCGCGACACTTAAAATGTCACGCTGCTCACTTGAGTATTCCAATTCACGGCGTGCTTGGGGATTAGCGTAGTGTGTCAGAGTGCCTGCCAGTAACTGCATAAATGATCGTCCTTATTAGTCATTCACATGCTCCTTACATCGTTAGATTATAGAAACCTATCGACCAGTAAGGCTGCGGATAATAAATTCTATCGACAAAAAAGTGCTGTGATTGTGCTTTCTAAAAACCAAATCTGCAGAAATTAGTTGTTACTTAGCGAATAAATGCGGTTTTTACTCACATCCATGTTTTCTCGTTGAATTCATGAGCATTACAAGCGGTACCGCCTTCAATTCCAGAACAAAAAAAGGCTGGTGATGACAAAGCACAACCAACCTTTCAACATACACACCTAATTTTTAATGCGAGTCAAAGCTACTCAATACGTGTAATAAAACCGTATTTATCTGAATCGGCCTTAGTCACCCAGTGTTCACCAGAAGCAGGAGCAGAATCTAAAGTGAAGATATAGAAATCGATTCCTTTATCTCCCATCACCTTTTTAAAGTAGGTCGCTTGTTGGCGATGACTTTCGTTGGTGTATGGGAATTCTTTAGCCGTTTTATCACCCTCAGCCCAACTGTGCACACCCACCTGTTTATTCAGCTCAATAGCTTTGGTGGTATCAGCGCGTTGCAAAACTCGTGGATTACCTGCAGCAAACAGGTCCGTGCCGCCAGAGAACACCGAACCCGTAGGCGTTACGATCGTCGTCATCTTGTTATTGTGGATCATGCGACCGGTGTACATATTGATATCATCGTCGGCACTTCCACCAATATGGTTGGTAAACTTCAACGTCATCTCACTGCCTTGATACAATTTCACGATATCAAAAAGCTGAGAATAGGTTGATGCGCCTAGAGTGGAAGTAATACGATCAACAGCCCCAGTCTCGTTGAGCACATCGCGGTAAAAGGCATTGAAAGCAAATGAAGTGGTGATGGTGACCTTATTACCATTTTTGGTGTTACTCAGAATCGTCGAACCCAAGCTCGTCACGTATTGCGACAACTCATTTTGGTACTCAAGCTCAACTGCTTTTGCACTGTTCGCTGTTGTTTGGATTAACGTGGTCTCATTAGAAACAGAGCGGAGCGGGGCGCCGCAATCAAACACGTCCAAACCCTTGCTCTCTGTGTAGATACCGCAGCTATCAAACCCTGCATCAGGAAAATACAGATCAACACTTTGACCTAAACGGCTCGCAAGCCTTACTACTTTTTGCTTATCACTAATATCTTCAGCAAATTGAATTTGGTCATACTGGACACCGTCATAGGTCAGTTTCATTGACTCTTGAAGCTCTTCTCGTTCTTGATACAACTTGCCTAATTTCACTGACGAAAATACGTAATCCGCCTTAGGTTTCACTTGTGCTTTAGTCGCCGCGTTACCTGCCGATTTACCCGAGTTGGAGCTTGAATTACACCCAGCTAAAATAATCAAGGGCAGTGCCAGTAACGTTTTTCTATAGTTATTCATGCGTCATTCCCAAAATGTTTGATTGGAAAATTCTATTATTTAGCGCTGAATTTATCTGTCGTGAGAATGTATGAGAATGTCGAACCTATTTGAACAATGTTTTTTATTTTCCTATAAATGCCAATTCATCATTGAACTAACTTATAAAGTGTTTAATCATTCGCATTAGGTATTTTACGTAAGGCCTGTAAATTGGGTGTACCACAATTACTAGCTACTCAAAAAGACTCCCTCACGTAATCTCGATAAATGAAACGCACGATAAGGCTGAGAATGGAATGACAAAACCTAAAATGATCATCGTAGAAGACGATTTGAAACTTCAGCGAATGCTAAAGGATTACTTTGTTACGCAGGACTTTGAAGTCTCCACACTAGATGATGGCAGTAACGCCGTGCAAACCATTCTTGCCGAACAGCCTGATATCGTGTTGTTGGATTTAATGCTCCCTGTAACCGATGGACTGACAATATGCCGACAGACGCGCACCCTCTTTAAAGGTAAGATTTTAATGCTCACCGCCAGCGATGATGATTTCGACCACGTCGCAGGCTTAGAGACAGGGGCTGATGACTATGTCACCAAGCCAATCAAACCAAGAGTTCTGCTGGCAAGGGTTCGTTCGCTGTTACGCCGCCAAGACACCAGTACCGCTTCAGTCGACGACTCAGACACTCTTCAGTTTGATCAACTCGTTCTGAAAAACACTTATAAGAAGTGTGAGCTTTCAGGTGCGGTTTTATCACTCACTGACAGTGAGTTTGACCTACTTTGGTTATTGGCAAGCAACCCAGATACGACGTTATCTCGTGACTACTTGACGCAAACATTGCGCGGGATTGAGTACGACGGAATAGACCGTACGATTGACAACAAGGTTGTACGTCTAAGGAAGATTTTGGGCGACGACCACACACCAGCAGAGAAAATTCAGACCATTCGCGGTAAGGGCTACTTGTTTGTTTCAACCGCCTGGCATTAACTTCGCTCACTACGAGCGTAATGAAAGAGAACGATTATGCGACGTATCTTTTTGGAGTCCTTAATAGGGCTGTTAGTTTGCTTCATGAGCGGTATTGTCGCTTACGAAATCTGTGTCTATCAGCTCAATACTGACTACGAATATGTTCTGCAAGATTATGAAGCCACAGCCCACCAGCAACTCATAGAGAACATCGCAAAAAATCAGGGGCTTGAAGCGGCTCAACAAGCCATGAACCAGTTTGTCGAAACCACTCGAAATAAACTGATTACGTTCAATCCAAAAGATGAAATACCAAGCCCTGTTTCAGAGTTCTTCTCGACCAACCCAAATACCTTTATCTTCCACGATGATGAGCGTGATCTTTGGTTTCGCTTAGCAAGCAGTGACAATACCTATCATTACCTACCCAACAGTGAAGCGTTCGTTAGGCAAAAAATAGAATTGGAAGATGACCTCATTTGGTTGTTCTTTTTAGCAAGCTTTATCCTGTATGGCGTATGCCACCTATTTATCATCTTCCGCCGAGTTAAGAAGCTTGAATCGGCGACGCTAGCCTTTGCTGAAGGGGATCTCTCCTCGCGAGCCGAGACCTCAAGCGGCATTGCAATCGGCTCACTCAATAAGTCTTTCAACCTAATGGCCGACCGCATTCACCGGTTAATTGAGAGCAATCGTTCACTCACCAATGCGGTCGCTCATGAACTGCGCACGCCGATATTCCGGATCCAATGGCAAGCTGAAATGCTTAAAGACACACCGCTCAACGAATCTCAGCAAGAGACTGTAGAAAGCATTGTGGAAGATACGGAAGAGATGGAGAAGATGGTCGACGAGCTATTGTGTTACGCCAAGCTGGATAGCTGCGACCTCGAAAATTTGCAGCAGCCTGTCGAGATAAATGACTTTCTTGGCCACGCAATGACGCGTTGGAACAAAGATACAGAGCTCAACATCAACCTATCACTGCCAGAGCAACCATACGAGATTCTTGCGGATGAGATACTGCTGAACCGCGCCCTAGATAACCTCGTACGCAACGCCATGAAATTCGCACGATCTCAAGTGTTAATTGAAGCCAGCACGCATCAAGAACAACTGAAAATTGCAGTACATGATGATGGTGATGGTGTGACTCAAGAGCATCAGGCTCGTTTGTTTGAACCGTTTTACGTAGGCGATAAAGCACGTAACAAAGCCAAGAGTGGCCATGGTTTAGGATTGTCTATCGTCGAGAAGATCTGCGCTCAACACAACGCAACCGTGGAGGTAGGTCAAAGCCAAACCTTAAAGGGTGCGGTATTCACCATAACCATTCAGCTATGTAATGGTTCGACTGACAAACCCATACAGTAACTACGAAACACCTCTGGAATAATGTTCAACATCGGTCGGGAGATACTGTCTCCCATGAACCTATTGAATCTAAACTCCAATCATTCTTAAGGTGTGTTCATGAAAAAGTTATTAGTTATTTTGGGTATTGTCTCTCTTGCAGGTTGTTCAGGTATTAGCCACAACGATGAAGTTTACACAGCGCACGCTGAGAGCTTTAACATTGTCGGTTTCCAAGTTCCAGGTAATACTCAAGACCGCGCAATGGAATTAGTGCCTGAAGGTGCAACTGTTGATACGATTCGCTCAACAAACTCTGATACGAGCTCTGTTCTGGGTATCATCAACCGTATTATCGGTATCGACTACGTTCAAGTTGGCGGTAAAAAGCAGTAATTAGCTTTAGTTACAAACCATAGTTAAGTGTCTTCGTTACGTACCTTTAATCAGTAGCCTGTACAAACTAAGTTAATCTAAGCCAGTGACCCGTCGCTGGCTTTTTTCATCCAGCAGATTTTGTGCTCTGTGCCAAAGAAGTGCCCAATCCCCCTTCCCTCTTGTAACTAACAATTCGAAAAATAAGCCTAAAAATCTTCAAATTCTTATCAAAACTGCCCTTAAAATCGCTTAACAGCCTTCAGGTTAAAATGACACTTTCAAATCGTTGATCCTTCTATCAGCTCGGAACACCTTAACTGAGGCACAGATCAATTTACTTAAGAATCTTAATTTCCAATAGAAATTAACACTTAATAAAAGTGTCATAATTTTATAAATAAAACATATAGGTGCGTTCAAAAATAAACAGAAACGATAACTATCTGTAAATACGAAAAATATAAGTTTCATGAATAAAAGAGATCAGTGCCATGCTACTAATTAATCGGATCGAATGATGTAAATTCATTGTGATAATTTTGTTACGTTTTCATGGATTTTACATGGAAAGAGAAAATAACAATGAAAATGAAAAAACGTTTAGTTGCCGTTGCTATAGCGAGTGCGATGTCTTTATCAGTACATGCAAGTGAATCAGTTAGCATCGATCAACCGATCAACTTTACTAGCTTTTCTGGGTTGAACACTCAGTTAGGCGTCAGTAACGCCTCTAGCTTTAAGATGGTAAAGGAAGTTAACCTCAAAAAGCGTGGCATCTACAAAGTTAAGATCCAACAGAACATCTGGGGAACGCCAGTATGGGGACATTACCTAAATGCCACCCAAAGTGTACAAGGTGGCGCACTTAAGTCTGTTCAAGGCAACTACCTTAAAACGACGACCCTAGAGCGATCGTTTGTTAAACCATCGATCAACAGCTCTCAAGCCGTTGAGCTTGCGAGTAAAGATCTCAAGGTTCAGGGCTTAACAAGCAAATCTTTAGATAACGTCCAGCATGAACTGTTTATTTATCAAGGTTCAGGAAAACAAGGACATGACAAAACACGCCTAGTCTACGTTGTCTCTTATCTTGTCGAAGGCAGCGAACAGCCAACTCGACCATTCACCATGCTAGACGCACACACCGGCGAAGTTATCGACCGTTGGGAAGGTATTGCTCACGCACAGATCGGTACAGGCCCTGGTGGTAACGAGAAAACAGGCATGTACGAGTACGGTACCGACTACCACTACCTTGATGTGGTAGAAAACGGCACAGAGTGTGTGATGGAATCGGAAAATGTCGTTACCGTTGACCTAAATGGCGCGACAGACGGCGACACCACTTATAGCTACGAATGTCCTCGTAACGAACATAAAGAAGTGAACGGAGCCTTCTCTCCACTCAACGATGCGCACTACTTCGGTAACATCGTGTTCGATATGTATAAGAACTGGTTCGACACAGCGCCGCTCTCTTTCAAACTCATGATGCGTGTTCACTACGGTAACAACTACGAGAACGCATTCTGGGATGGCAAGGCAATGACATTCGGAGATGGTGAAAGCTTCTTCTACCCACTTGTAAGTCTAGATGTGTCAGCGCACGAAGTGAGCCACGGTTTCACTGAGCAAAACTCAGGTTTGGTTTACGCAAACCAATCCGGTGGTATGAACGAAGCTTTCTCTGATATGGCAGGTGAAGCGGCAGAATACTACATGAAAGGTACCAACGACTGGATGGTCGGCCGTAATATATTTAAAGGCGACGGGGCTCTGCGTTACATGGACGATCCATCACGCGATGGTTCTTCAATCAATAATGCATCCGAGTACTACGATGGCTTGAATGTTCACTACAGCTCTGGTGTGTTTAACAAAGCCTTCTACCATCTTGCAACCACGCAAGGTTGGGATACCAAAAAAGCATTCGAGCTTTTCGTGTTATCTAACCAAATTTACTGGTCGGAAAATAGTGACTTCTGGCAGGGTGCTTGTGGCGTGAAAAACTCAGCAAACGACCTTGGCTACAATGCCGATGACGTTGTTTCTGCGTTCGGTCTGGTGGGTGTTACCCCATGTGCAGAGCCACCACTGCCGCCAGAACCGGAATATCAACGCCTTGAAAACGGTGTTGAAGCTGCGGTTGCTGGTGAAACCGGCTCAAAAACTTACTTCGATATCGAAGTACCAGAAGGCCAAGACAAGCTAACGATTGATCTTGCTGTGTCTACTGGTGATCCGGATATGTATGTCGGTATAGATTATGCGCCAAGCTCTCAAGAGAATATCTGTAAGAGTGAAAGCGTAACCGATGAAGTATGTGTAATTGAAAACCCAACAGCTGGTCGCTACACGGTGAACATTCTGGGTTACTCAGATTACGCAGGTGCAAACCTGAAAGCATCGTACGAATCAGGCAATGCTAACGTACCGCCAGTTTCTTCTTTCGAACACACGGTCGTAGGCAAAGAAGTAGAGCTGCGTAGCACAAGTTCGGACAGCGATGGCCAGATCGTTTCTTACCAATGGAACCTAGGCGATGGCAACACGCAAACCGGTGAAGTGACTCGTTATACCTACGCTGAAGCTAGCGACTACGTGGTGACTCTAACCGTGACTGACGATGCAGGCGTTGCAACATCGACAAGCAAGTCGATCACGATTGAAGGTGACTCAGCAGAAGGCTTCCCGCTAAAACTGAAGTTTGGTAACAAAAACCCGAACGGTAAGGCTCGCGTTAAGCTGGCATGGGATTACGACACCAATGACTACTTCGTGATTAAGCGTAATGGCAAGAATGTTGGTGCTACAGACTTTAACTCATACGTCGACAAGTTCCGTCACAACGGCACAGTAGATGTTGAGTACCAAGTGTGTACCTCAAGCGATATCTGTTCAGAAACCAAGCACTACCGTTTCATTAAAACACAGTAATCAATAGCAAATTCAGGGCTCCGAAAGGGGCCCTTTTCGCGGTTAACTGTTCAGCAAATGAAACATCTACACAAAAACATCCACGCACTAAACAAAATTCACACCCATCAACACAACAATACTCACTATAAAAAGGACGACAAATGGCTATTCAAAAAAGCATGCTAGCTTTGGCTGTGCTCGGAGGCTCTTTAGCCTTAACCACCAGCACTTCGACTTACGCATCCCTAGGTATCACACCACCAGCGAACGAAGAAGTCTGGATTACCACCGATGCTGACGCACAGCATATAATGACTCAACATGGCGCAACAGTTTACCCAAGCGTGACTGGAAACAAGCATTCCATCGTCGCGAAAATCAACCAGAAAGAGCTGGCGAAACTCTCTAGCCACATGCACGAAGAAACCCACCGTTGTGGTGGCTACATGGTGCACGAAGACAAAGCAAGCGCACTCAAAGCGGCAGCTATGCCACTGACCATGAGCAGCTTCGAAAAGCCAGTTATCAGCCATCAAGATACGGTGAACGATCTGCTATCTCAGGTCGAGCCGAACAACATGGTCACGACTATTGAAAACCTAACCAACTTCACCAACCGTTTTTATACTACTTCTACTGGTGTCGCTGCTTCAGATTGGCTTTTAGAGCGTTGGGAAACAGAAATTAAGGATGTGCCGTATGCGTCTGCACGCCAGATCACGCATGCCGAATACCCACAGAAATCCGTTGAAGTGACACTGCTTGGCGCTAAATATCCTGAAGAGATCGTCGTGGTTGGTGGACACCTTGATTCGACCGTTGGATCTTGGACAAGCGAAGGCACCATCTCACCGGGAGCCGATGATGATGCGTCTGGTATTGCAACGGTAACAGAGTCGCTTCGCCTGATGATCGCCAGTGGTATTCAACCAGACAAAACCATTAAGTTCTATGGTTATGCTGCAGAAGAAGTTGGGCTACGTGGCTCACAAGATGTCGCCAATACATTAAGAGACGAACAAGCAAACGTTGTATCGGTACTGCAATTAGACATGACCAACTACAACGGTTCAGCGCACGATATTACCTTCATCACCGACTACACCGACAGCAACCTAACGGCTTACCTGAGTGAGTTGATTGATACCTACGCGAGCGACATCAGTTACAGTTTCGACCGTTGTGGCTATGCCTGTTCCGATCACGCATCATGGCACAACGTTGGCTACCCAGCAGCTATGCCGTTCGAGAGCATGTTCAACGATTACAACCCTAGCATCCACACGCAGCATGATACGATTGAGAACTCAGATCCAACTGCAACCCATGCCTCGAAGTTCGCTAAATTGGCGATTGCTTATCTCGTTGAAACTAGTCTGGATTCACCTGTTGCAGGTCCAACAGAACTTCAATATGACGTCCCTGTTGAAGGACTATCCGCAGGTTACGGTGAAGAGCAATTTTTTACCCTAACAACGGAAAACGCAGGGCAATTAACCGTAACCATGACAGGCCCTCGCAGTGGCGATGCCGACTTATACGTCAAATATAATGGTGTGGTATCAAAAGCAAACTTTGACTGCCGTCCATATCAGAACAGCAGCAATGAACAATGTGTATTGAACAAACCTGCGGGTGAATTCAGCATCATGGTGCGCGGCTATCGCAACTTCAGCGATGTATCTATCGTCGCTAACTTTATCCCTGATCTTCTCTAGGGCTGACTAGCTAAACTCAAGAATGACATGGCTCACTGCCAAAATAACAAAAAAAACGCAGCTGAACTGGCTGCGTTTTTTGTTAGGGAGACTGAGGAACTTGAGAGCCAATACTATTTTACGAAAATGAGTTAATTTAAGTGTAAATAGAGAGATTCTTTTCACCTAATAATGACCACAAATATATTACGCCTATTTCAATCAGTGAAAACCACTCCCACATATTAACTTAAATAAAAGCTAAAATAGAAAAACCTTAATTAGATACTTCTTTATTAACTCTATTCTCTCCTCTCTATTATGGGAATCAACAACTCAGACCAGTAAGAAAGTTTAAATAAAATTAAACAAACTTTCATTTTATGATTTATTTAAAGTAAACAAATGCCATAACCTTATTTTAATCAAGGGCAATAATCAACAAGCAACCCCATACACACCAAGGCATAAGCAATAAAATCAGCAAGTAAGACCAGTTTAATTCTGGGATATTGGTTCAATAAAAACAAGCACTCGATACACCAAATAAATAAGTAATCAATGCATTTAATAAATATTGCATATATTAATTAGATGTATATTATTCACAAATAAACCAAGCTTATACGTGAATTTTATAAGTGTTATATTATTTAAAGTTCGGACATTCGCCTGAATTATAAGAAATCTTAAAAATAATCAACACTACTTATATTGGAACAAGTTATGAGTGCTAAACTAAAAATAATGCTTTCTATTATGGGGCTAACAGTCATGTTAATCATGACGACAAGCTTTTTAAGCTGGAAGAATTTCGAGACTTCGTCGACCGTAAGTTATAAAAAACAGTTGGGATATAAATCTCAACTTATCGCAGATACTATCGGACAGAAAATTAATCGCTACTTTGATATTTTGAAAGTAGTGAGCAATGAGCTGTCTTTCGATGAGCGTGGTCAAGTCGACACATCACGAGCAATCACAACGCTCCATAGTGCCATGAGCTCAACCAAAGTTACTAACATCTACTTTTCTCTAGCGGATGGCACTTCCTACTCGTCAAAAACCAATGGCATCATCGAAAACTTTAATGCCAAAACCAAACAACGTGAATGGTTTTTGAAAGCAATGAGTGGCGAGGACAAAATCATTACTCGTCCTTACCTGGCGTCAACCGGTGACCAAGTAATGTCTCTAGCAACGCCTATCTACAAACAAGGCAAGATTGTCGGCGTTGCTGCTCTAAACATCCTGGTTGAAGACCTGACCAGATTCACCGAGCAACTCACCACAAATAATAAAATCTTCGTCACTCGTGAAGATGGCTTTATCTTAGCCGCACAAAACCCGTCTTTAATAGGGAAAAGTATCTTCAACGAGATCCCAGCTTTTGCGAACAGAGACACCACGCGAGAAGAGAGCTTCGAGTACGTTTATCAGAATACGGAGTTCTTGGCAGCAGGCGCTAAAATCAACGATCTTGGTTGGAGTGTATGGGCGTGGGATAAAGAGACCAATGTTAATCAGGACTCAAAAGATAACCTAACTGAAACTCTGATCACCTCTTTGACGCTACTGCTTATTTGCGCGGGTTGCGTGTACTACGTTGTTGAAGTTTTGGTTTACCGCCCACTCGGTGGAGAGCCAAGTGAAATAGAAGCGACCGTAGCTAAAGTGGCCTCTGGTGACTTTACCGCAATCAAACAACAACAGGGCAAAGCGATTGGTATCAATGCTGCAGTTAACGATATGGTCAATGAGCTGAGCACCACAATTGAGACCATCCGTAACTCATCGAACGACCTGTTTACCTTTGCAGAAGGCATAACCAACGCAGCCGACAGCGTGAATGCCAGTTCTGCCTCGCAAATGGAACAGCTAGAGCAAACTTCGACGGCAATGAACGAAATGTCGGTCGCTGTAGATGAAGTCGCACAAAACGCTCATCGAGCTTCAGAAGCGGCGATGCAAGCAGCGCAAGAAGCACAGTCCGGCAATCAAACGTTTGATACTGTAAATCACAGTATTGTGAGCCTCTCTCAAGGGATTCAAGAAGTTTCCGACGTCATCAACACCGTAGGTGAGAAAACCTCAAGTATTGGCACCGTATTGGACGTGATCAAAGACATTGCAGACCAAACCAACCTGCTTGCCCTTAACGCTGCCATTGAAGCTGCACGAGCTGGTGAGCAAGGCCGTGGTTTCGCGGTTGTTGCTGACGAGGTTCGTAACCTAGCCAACCGCACTCAACAGAGCACCAATGAGATTCAAGAGGTGATTACTTCATTGCAGCATGAAGCCAATAGCTCTATGGATATGATGCAGATGAACCGAGAAGCATCAAATGTCACCATGGAGAATGCGAAACGAGCACAGGCTTCACTCAATGAAATCTCGAGCTCTATCACCGTCATTGAAGACATGAATACACAGATAGCCACAGCGACTGAAGAGCAAACCCTTGTCGCAGGCGAAATCAATCAGAGTATCGTTGACGTCAATGACAAAGCCCGCGAGACACACAACTTGTCGGCATCAAACCAAGAGAAAGCTTCGGAACTTATTGCACTGTCTGAAAAGCTCACGCAAGCAGTCAGTACCTTTAAGCTAAACCGTTAACCTCAACAGCATTTAATAGAAACTGATTAGGGGGAGGCAATTCCCCTAATCACAACGCCAAGGCGAAAACCTCATCTCACTGCCCGGGTGATTTGAGTAAACGATTTCTCGAAGTACCCCTACACACAACCTCTAGCTGTCTCTTTTCCATCTCGGCAAGGAGAGGCTTTTTGCTTTCTAAATTAAGCATATAACTTCACTAACAATAAGGATAAACCTATGAAGTTAAAAAAAATAGCACTTATTACTGCTATGATTTCATCCAACGTTAATGCCTTTCAGGTCTGTAACATCGGCGACGAATATAACGTCTTGGACAGCGAAAGCTTTCATCAGATCCGACAGAAAAACTATGATGCCTTCGGTGAAGGTATTACGCCTGAAAACCTTTTTCCATCGGCACCAGAGCACATTGTCGACTTAAAACCCTCTCTCTCTGAAGCCAGTGATGTTTTCCCTGAAACTGCTACCTTGCTAGAAACAGGACCCACCTCAGCTGTTACGCTAGCACCTGAAGAAGCGGCAAGACTGATGGACACATTAGGCCGCTCAACGACGGGGCTAGCGCAAGGCGCATTAGAAGCTCTGGGACCGATTGGCGACGCGGTTGCCGTTGGACTTTGGGCAAATGAGGTCGCAACTAGCTTCCAAGATGAATCACGTACCTCTTACGATCGATTTGCCACTGTAATGGGACTCGTCGATTGGTTTGGCGTTTTAAAGCTGCCCGCGAGAGAGATCGACCGCCAAATTTTGAGTAGTCGCTGGGATAGAATTGCAGCAGGTAACCATTACAGTTATCACGTTCATGAGGATCTCGTCACCCAGCAAGATTTAAGAGACAAAATTTATTGGGCAGAACTCGCCTCAGATCAGCAAGCGATGTTGAACGCCGTTGCACGAGGCTTTGCCACCGATCTTACCCTCAAATACCAACAACATTATCAAGAAGTGGTAAAGGCTCAGACCATTATGGCGGAAGAGCTGATCACCGCGGTCGACCACGAGCTCCGCAAGGCCATCTTTAGCCAACTGGCTCTCGACCATAAAGACTCTCGTCTGTTTGCATCAGACATTGCCGCTAGCTGTAACGAGGAAACTCGAGTACTGGCAGACCTTTATCCTGATCATGATATTGAAGAGAGTAATTCCCTGCCACCAGCACTACCTTCAAAACGCCAAGCGAACCGCGCATTGGCCAAACTTCAGCACTGTCAGCAGAACCTGCTAGATCAAGCAATTACCACACTGAATGAGTTACGAACAGGTCAAATTGAAGGGCTTGATCAAGCTGCAGTTCAACAGCTATATGCTCGCACACTTGCAGCCAAAACCCAGATCATTGAAACGGCAGATAACCATATCAATCTGCTGATGAGTAAGCTGCAAAGAGATATGTTCACACAAGGTGATATCGCCATAGAGCGACTATTCCGTTCAGGCTCGGTCGACACCATGCATAATTTCTTCAAAGGACAAGCAGAGCGCAGCGCCATTGACGAGATGACACGCAGCATTTTAGGACGCCCAGCAACAACACAAGAAATACGCAACAAAGAGATCGTCCTTCAAAGTGGTTACGAAAAATGTGTTCGTATTGGCATTCTAGGAGGCGACCCAAACTTTAGAGGTTGTGTTGAGTACGCTTGGGTGCCGGCAGAAACTCGCCCATTTATTTCATCTGAAGATAACGTGATTGATCAGATCTCCTCGCCAAGCAAAGAAGCAGTAAAACGCGTGCTTTTCGATTCACTTAGTAGCCTAATTGATCATGGCTGGAATGCCGAAGCTGAGGAGCGTTGGTTGGAACAACAGCTGTTGGACTTTTCTGCGCAGCAACGTCTAAAACAGCAAGCCGAATTCGACAAACAACAGGTTTATCACTGGTTACTGGACTCAAGCGCAATGCTTGAAGGTGAATGTGGTGGCGGTAGCGCATGTGCTGGGTGGAGCTTGTCTTACCTTCAAAAAGAGAACCTTTCACGACAAGCGTCGCTGCATTACATCAACAATTGGCACGCAAACTACTCCGGCAAAGGCGCCTATGTGCACTCTAAGCGCTATCAAAAGCTTGGTGGCTTGATTACCGCTGCGCTAGAGAGCGAGTGGCAAGCTAAGAGAGCTGTCGAATTTTATAGCTTCACTTACCCAGGTAGCATTGATCTTCAAAAAAATGCACCACTAATTTATTCCGCACTGAAATCATCCTCACTGGATCTTGCTCATCTGGAAGGCAACACGCTGCAACTCGCGAAAGGGATCGTAAAAACTCGTCTTGCTGAAGCGATCAGTGTCTCCGACAGCAACGGTGTTGAGTGGCTACATTCACAAGTGGGCCAATTCCAGCGCTATACATCGATCATCCATTCTCAGCATATCTCTACTGGGCACTACGCCTCTGGGGAAGGTGAAGTCACCGCTCTGTTTTCAGAGATGCTGCCTGCTCACCTTATGCGCTACCTGATTTCAGACATCATCCCTGATAGCTACGATGCGCGCATTGAGCGCTCTATCGATGCCATCTTTAACCCAACGTCTGAACTCAATCAAAAGCTCGATAAGTTAAGCAATACAAACGAAAACTTTACCTATAAACCGGGCCGTAGCTGCATGATTTACTACCCATACCTTAAGAGCGCACTGCTTGATGTTGCGGCTGATGATGACCTGTATTGGATTTCGCCTATCTCAGAATGGTACGACGCCGTCACTCGACAACAACTCAATATGTTTGGTGCTCTGAAGTATGCCGTCATCAATCAGAACACTTTCGGCATTCCATGTGATTTAAGCCCTAACAGCTACCAATACCAATAAAGGGCGGACACTATGAATACTCGACTTTTATTACTGCTCTGTTGTCTGAGCTTTACTGCCTTCTCTCAACCGTTTGATGCGATCAAACAGCCAAACCGTTCAGAGGAAGAGGTCACCCAGCTGGCAGAAGACTTCAAAGACTGGTCAAAGGCTTCCAATGGTTGGCGCTACTCCTTCATAACTGCCAATGAAAAGGAAGCTGTGGAAGACTTTTCAATTTCCGGCTATCAGACCGCTAATGACTACCTAAGAGCAACTGACACCTCAACATGGGGTGTCGCGGGGGCGGATGCGAGGCAGTACATTCGCACGGTTAAATCGGCTATCAACAAGCTGCCAAAATACAAAGGGACCGCCTATCGAGGGACTTGGGTAAAACTATCTCTGCTTAACAAGCTCGAAGAGGGGGACGTGTTGGTCGAGCCAGCATTTACTTCAACCTCTACTCTCCCAGAAGTTACTAAGCGCTTTTCGGTAGTGCATCCCAACTCCCCACAAAGGCTCAAGCGGGTGCTGTTTGAAGTAAAGATCAATCAAGGGGGTCACACCATTGCAGGGCTTTCGGAATACAGCAAAGAAGCAGAGGTTCTGTTTGCGCCAAATGCACACTTTCGAATCACCCAGATAGAGCGAACCTCTACCCATACCTACATCGGCGTGGAAACGGTGAAGGCATCTGCCGTCAAAAATACTCAGAAATATAACCTCTACTCAGGCGAAGAAGTAGAAGCGTCATTTTGGCACTCTCTCGTTTGTACATAAGCTAAGGATCAAGCAATGAAAAGATTTATTTGGGTGCTTTGTCTCTCTTTAATGACAAGTTTTTCGGCACAAAGTGAGGAGTTTCCTGAGTTTAAAGGGCGTTCACTCTCCTATCAGGCGCAACAACAAATTGCGGATGACTTGATGGATTGGGCAACGACGCACCATGTAAAAGCTGAAAAAAAGATGGTGCCTGAAGAATATTCCGCAATCAAAAACTATGGCCGAGTGGATCACGACGTGGTCAATGAATACATGCGGGCGGGAGAACCAGAAGGATATTTGTCTGAAATGTTTGGTCGCACATTAAAGTCGCGAGTCTTTCATATGCGAAATGTCATGAATAAACTTCCTAACTACAAAGGTACGGTTTATCGTGGATCATCCATCAAGAACGCACTACTCGATAAGCTCAACGTGGGTGATATTCTGCATGAGAAAGCATTTTTATCGACATCGACTCTACCAAGTGTCGCCAAGAACTTTTCTTCAGCCGGTGTTTATGAAGGTGCTTCTGCTGCTCAGTTCAAAATTGAACTCAAGTCGGCAGGTCGCGCCATTAACGCGTATACGTTCAAACCAGATGAAGCAGAAATACTCGCGAAGCCAGACACTTATTTTCGAGTAGAAGCGATTGAAAAAATATCGCCAAACAGAAACTACATCAAGATGAGAGAGGTAAAGAACCCTAGTCGTTATCTTAAGGCTGAACCCGATATCCATATATACGACAGCTTTAATGGTGAAGAAGTCTCCCTTCGAAATCGCAGTTCCCTCTACTGCCTGTAGCGTAATGCACCGTCTTCTCAGGTTATGTTCTTAACGAACGATTAAACACAAAAAGACCATCGAAATGATGGTCTTTTTTATTACTGATATTCGCTAATCTAGCGCTATTAACTGGCGGTTTTACGCATCACTTTAGTACAAATATACTCACCAATCGGCATTGCCGAAGTCGCTGCAGGCGATGGTGCATTACACACATGCAAGCTTCTTGGGCTTTCAGCAAACAGAAAATCATGAACCAAGGTGCCATCCTTCAGTACCGCTTGAGCACGAATGCCTGCTGGGTATGGTTTGAAATCTGACACCGTAATACTTGGGCAGTACTTATTAACCAACTTTAGATAACCCGGTTTCCACCACGAGTTCTTAAACTCAACCAAACCAGTTTTCAGGTGATTCGCAGTCACCTTCCAAAAACCCGCAAAGCTCAGCATTTGCCAAGTGTCCTTGAAACTAAAGTTAAGCTTGCCATAACCTTCTCGCTTCCAACCTTGAACCGCGTTTGGCCCTACCGTTACCGAGCCATCAATCATGCGTGTTAAATGGACGCCTAGGAAAGGCAGTTCAGGGTCAGGGATCGGATAGATAAGGTGGTTCACCACTTGGTTATGTTTAGGATCAAGCTGATAGTATTCACCGCGATAAGGCACGATTTGGAAGTCGGTTTCAATGCCAAGCATGCTGGTCATTCTATCCGCCATCAAACCAGAACAAGTGATCAAAAATCGACTGTTGAGCTGTAGAGTCTGCCCATCCACTTTGCACGTTAACTGCACCTCATCTTCTTGCTCATCCGCCATAATCACTTCCGTGCCGAGGCTGAGCTTACCACCCGCTTCAACAAACTTTTGAGCCATCACTTCGGTGACTTTTTTGTAGTCGACGATACTGGTGGTTTTGACATAAATCGCGCCCAAGCCCGTGATGTTCGGCTCTGCAAGTTTGAGCTGCGCTTGATCCAAGAGGTCGACATCAATGTCGTTATCGTGGCAACGCTGATAGAGCGCGTTCATGCGCTTCACTTCCTGTTCATTAGTCGCGACCAACAACTTACCGCAGTTTTCAACGGGAATATCGTGTTGGCTACACAAGGCGATGGTGCGCTCGACGCCACGCTTACAGAAATCCGCCTTTAAACTGCCTGGAGCGTAGTAAACGCCTGCGTGAATCACACCACTGTTGTGGCCAGTTTGGTGCTGCGCAAAGCCGCGCTCCTTCTCGACTAAAAGGATACTTTTATCAGGGTGAGCTTGTTGTAATTGCCATGCGGTCGATACGCCAACAATGCCACCACCAACGATAATATAGTCGTATATTGAGTTCATAATATTCCTACACTCAGTCCTTTTAGTTATAGGGAAGCCGCGACAGCGTTAGACCCGGTTTGAGGCAATTTTGACTCCTCACGTTCTTGTTCCTTTTTCACTTGATTAGAATCGTATTTGCGGCCGCTGTAGACAAAAATGCCAACAAACAGCGCCACACATACCAAGCGGATCACGATCGACACATCAGGCCAAACCAAAGCGCCCCCCAATGCAATCAATACAACACGAAGAACGAGATTGATTTCACTTTCTAGGTAACCCTCAATCGCTGCGATAAACGCGTACGTACCGATAATAGCAAAGCCACCGGTAACCAAAACCGAGGTCACATCCCAACTTACCAAGTTGGTGTAAGCGATAAGCAGTGGCACCAAATACAAACCTTTGGCGATCTTCCATGCCATTAAGCCCGTTCTCATTGGCGGCGTTTTAGCAATCGTCGCTGCCGCAAAGGCGGTTAAACAAACCGGTGGCGTCACGTTACTATCTTGCGATAACCAGAATATAATCAGGTGTGCAGAGAGCAGAGCAAGGCTGATCGCTTCCAAGCCTAAGCTTTGTTCAAGCAGCGTTTCCACAAAATCAGCGGGCACTAACGCAATCAGTTCTTTTGCGGTTTCCAAAGCCATAGGTGCATTAAGCAGTTCCAGCTTTTCTGGCGCTGCCAACATGAAGATCGCTTTCGCCTGTTCAGGTAACTGACCCGAAACCAACAGGTCAAGTAATTGGCTTTCAGCAATCAACTTGTACAAAGCGGGAGCAGATAGAGTACCCAACACGATATAAGCCGCAGTTACGGGCAGGCCCATACCGAGAATCAAAGATGCCAGCGCGATCAAGGCAATCATCACCAACAAATCGCCGTTCGCCCAACTGTTGATCATCAATGAGAATGTGTTACCAATACCCGTAGTGCTGATCACGTTGATGACAAGGCCAATACCCACCAACAATACCGCCGTGGTCGCCATGTTTTTCGCACCTTGAGAGAGAGCTTCAATGATCGCTTTTGGTCCCATTTTGTGATTCTTAGAGAACCATGAAGCTACCACTACAGAGAGGATCGAGATACCAGCGGCGTAAGTCGGCGTAAAGCCCTTCACTAACAGAGTCACTAAGACTGCTAACGGGATCAGGTTGTGCCAACCTGACAGTAATACCTTCAACAGCGGTTCACAGCCAGAAGTGACCTTTTGGACACCACTACGCTTTGCTTCAATACGCACGAAAAAGGCCACCGACAAAAAGTAGATAAGCGCAGGAACGAAGGAAACCGCAATGATATCGACATAAGGGATCTGCGTGTAAGACGCCATGATAAACGCACCTGCGCCCATCACAGGTGGCATCAACTGCCCGCCCGTCGATGCAGCTGCTTCCACACCCGCGGCAAAGCGCGAAGGGAAACCCGCTTTTTGCATCAAGGGAATACTGATTACGCCAGTAGAAACCGTATTTGCCACACTCGAACCGGACACTGAGCCCATCAAGCCAGAACCAATCACCGCAATAAAGCCAGGGCCACCAATCACTTTGCCCGCGGCGGCGCGAGACACATCAATAATGTAATCACCAACGCCCGATCGCACTAAGAATGCGCCAAATAGGATAAACATGAACACGAAGGTCCAGCTGATTCGTGAGATAGAACCGAACATCCCTTCTGATGAGTAAAAGCTTCGGTAAAGCAGTGTTTCAAGGCTCAACCCCGGAAAATGGAAGATGCCGCTGGTCCATTGTCCCCACAGTACTACGTAGCTCAAACACACTAAGATAAGCACCGGAATAAACCAGCCCATGGTGCGTCGAATCAGCTCAATAACGATGGTAATGGCCAAGATAGAAAAGAACCAATCACTGGCGATAAACTTCACGCCTCGCTCATACAAAGCATCTTCTGCAAAGGGGATGTAGATAAGACAAGCCAGAGCTGCCAAAGCGATTCCGATATCGACCGCCAGAGCGATCTTGCTCTTTTTCAGCGAGATATGGGCGGGATACCAAAGTGCACAAATGATCGCAAAGCCAGCAAAGTGGGTCGCCGAGATCCAAAGCTCTGGCAAAGTAGATAAGGTGTTAAACCAAATGTGTAATAGGGAGAGGATTACTCCCATTGTCGTTATCGCTTTGCCCACCCACGGAAAATCCGTTCGGGTCGGCAGTTCAAATTTTTTCAGTTCCTGCTGCAGCGAATCGCTCATAGAAAACTCCTGCTCTCCACAGCCAAACGCGCAGAGAAAATCCATAAAGTGAGGTGGTGCACGAACGCGTTCTCTAGCGAACGAGCACCAAGCAATTAAGTCACGAAGGGTCAGTGGACAACCAATAACTTGTCGGGAACTAGCTAGTTGACGATCAACTCAGAAGGGATATCGATACCCATTTCTTTATAGTAACGAGCCGCGCCCGGGTGAAGCGGAACAGGAAGGCCTGCAATCCCTTTATCGAGTGCCATTGCTTTGGTTGCTTTGTGGATACCTTGTAGGAAAGGTAGGTTTTCATAGATAGCCTTGGTTAGCTGGTACACGTCTTCTTCAGAGATGTCTTCACGAACCGCTAGGAAGTTAGGTTGAGCGATGGTGGTGATTGGCTTATCTACACCCGGGTAAGTATTTGCAGGGATTTCATATTTTGTCCAAATATTGTAATCACCGTTCGCTTGTTTAATTTGAGTATCGGTAAACGACAGGATTTGAATGTCTTCACCCAAGGCTGCAAACGCTTGGGTCACCGCGCCAACAGGTACGCCTGCAGGCGTGTTCATGCCATCAATCGTGCCATTCTGTAGTGCGCTCGCACTGCCGCCGTACCCCATAAAGGCAAGTTTAAATTGTTCTGGGTCTACGGACAGGCCTTGCATGATCTGACGGCCCGAGTTCTCGGTACCTGAGTTTTTCTTACCAATAGAGAATTTCTTACCGTTCAGGTTCTCTAAGTCGCTCACAGTGCCTGTTTTGGCTAAGTCAGAGCGCACAATGAAGTGTTCTACGTTTTGCCATAACATGGACACCGAACGAAGCTGTGTTTGTTGACCTGATTTCTCATATGGACCTAGCCCTTGCCACGCCCACGCGCCATACAAACCTTGTAAAATGGCAAACTGTGCTTCGTTCTCATTCAGCAGTTTTACGTTTTCACCCGATCCCGCAGAGCTGATCGCGGCCAAAGAGAAGTGCTGCTTAGGTGCAAGCTTAACTTTACTCAATGTTGCCAAGGCGACGCCCACTGGATAGTAAGTCCCCCCCGTTGAAGCCGTCGCTAAAATGTAGCTACGATCTTCTTGAGCTGAGACATTACTGACCAAGCCAATGGAGGCCATTGCGATTGCTAAAGTTTTAACTAGCTTGTTGTATTTCATTGTTACTCTCCATGTAGAGTTATTCACGTTATATTTTTGTTAACAACGATTGCTAGAAAGCAAGCACAATGCCAAAATTCAAGCTATTGATTTAATTGAGTTTAAATAAAAAGATCAATAACAGTAGGCGGATTATTGCTTATTCAGTGAAGATAGCATGAGCCATTTTTTGCTCATTAAAAACAGGTAGTAACATCTATATAAAGTTAGCCACATCACACTTTACGTGAGAAATGTGACCAACAGTTATAAAATCACAAATACAGTGTGAGCCATTTATTGCTCATTAATTTTCAATAAACACTACAGTCTTGTTGCTCACTAAGATTCGACATAGTCGCTTCGATTCAGCGCATAGCGCACCATTTTTTGGTTCAATGTTCTACGAGGTAGATCCAAGTCTTGCATCACATCATTAATACGCCCTTGATAACGCACTAACGCATCGTGAATCACCTTGCGTTCAAAGCTCTGCACCTGCACCGCCAACGGAATTCCCGCTGTGGCAGACTCCGTTACCGAGTTGGGACGACACGCCAAGATATCCCCAACTGTTAGGCTCTCATCTAACGCAAAACGAATCGCGACATTGCGCAGCTCACGCACATTACCCGGCCACGCATAAGACAATAAAGCGTAACGATCAGCCTCACTGGCTATTCGTGTTTCGGGATTTGCTTCTTGGGTGAAGTGTTCAAACAAAAGTAAGGCATCTTCTTCGCGATCACTGAGTGGAGGTAAGTGCAGCTGTGCGACGTTCAAACGATAGAAAAGATCTTGGCGAAAATCAGGGTGATTGAGTAGATCGCTTTTCGAAGCAGACACCACTCGCAGGTCAACGTTTTGTTGCTGATTACCACCGACACGTTCAACAACATTGTCTTGTAGAGTTCGTAGAACCTTAACCTGCATCGACAATGGCATGCTCTCTATTTCATCAAGGAACACCGTGCCTTTGTCGGCAAATTCAAGCTTGCCAATACGTCGCTTGGCCGCACCAGTAAATGCTCCGGCTTCGTGTCCAAACAGCTCGCTTTCAAAGAGGTTTTCTGGAATCGCGCCACAGTTTAGCGGCACAAACGGATGAGGTTTTCGCTGGCTAAACTCATGCAGACAAGAGGCGACCAGCTCTTTACCGCAGCCGGTTTCACCATAAATGATCACATTGGTATCAATCGAGGCGACTTTTTGTATTTGCTCTCGTAATTCACACA
Organism: Vibrio sp. 10N.286.55.E10; assembly: GCF_002872555.1. NCBI lineage: Bacteria > Pseudomonadati > Pseudomonadota > Gammaproteobacteria > Vibrionales > Vibrionaceae > Vibrio > Vibrio sp. 10N.286.55.E10. The sequence continues at coordinate 219,204 of NZ_MCSD01000035.1, read as the reverse complement.
TCACTTTACTGCGGCCAATCAGAACCTGTTCAATACCCTTCAGGTTATCCAGATAGTTCTGACGACTGTTTCTGTCTTGGCCACTTTGATGTTTGTCGACCGCTTCAGATACCGTTTGAGAGAGGCGCTCTGGGTCGAATGGCTTTTCAATGAAATCATACGCCCCTTGTTGTAACGCTTTCACGGCCATATCGACATCACCGTGACCAGTGATCAAGATGACAGGTACCTCAGGTACTAACTGCTTAAATCGCGCAAGCAACTCAACGCCGTCTATATCAGGTAAACGAACGTCGGTGATGATGGTTTGGAAATCACCCTGCTCTACCGCGTTTAACGCATCTTGCCCAACCTCAAATGCGGTGACATCGAAGCCCGCTAATTGTAACCATTGGCTGGTTGCTTGACGCACAATTGCATCATCTTCAATCAAAGCTATACGCTGCATGGTTTGGTTCCGCCACTTACCTCTGAATAATGTCGCCTACGGTATGTAAAAAATCCGCAGACGAAAAGGAGCTAGCTCCCACTTTGAATAACACTCCTTTAACAGTTTTATAATGTTTGCTAGCTTCAACTTGTCTCACTCTCCATTCGCTTAAAAAGCAAACAGAAAACCTTCTCAAGTCACTAGTTTTAAAAGGATTTGATCAGCAATGATGAATAACAATCGATATTGGTTATTCCTATGTGCCTGTTTATTAATTGGTTTGGTTCAGGTAACCACCAAAAGTGGTATAAGCCAATGGAAGCTCGAACAAGCCCAACGCTATGCAGAACAGCGCTTCCTCGGATACATTGCCGAAGCCAGACGTACCCTGAAACGCTTCTATTATCTGCCCTACCTAGTGACGAACGATGAAACCAGTGTACGTTTCATTGATGGTGAAGCCCGCCTTGAAAAACGCATTAAGAAACAGCTGATTCAACTGGATAAAGCGGCCAACACCAAGGGCTGGTATCTGCTTTCTGGCGAAGGCGATTTGTTGGTATCGAGTGTAGAAAGAAGCAAGCTGAGCAAAAAGAACGCCAGCACGATTGTGTCGAAAATCCACCAGCAAGGTGGGGCGATTTCAGTAGTAACCAAAAACAAAGGCGTAACCCCAGATTACTTTATTGCTGCTCCGGTGTATCGAGCCGCTGATGTGGTAGGCATTGTTGCGGTGCAAATTGACTTATCGCTGCTGACTGATCAATGGTTTGCTGATGGCGAAGCAGTCCTGTTCCAGAACCCTCGCGATCAGTTCTTTCTCTCAAGTGATAACCGATTGAGTGCTGACTGGTTTAACGACACCTTCAATTCTCAGCCTACTGCCACCAAACGCGAGTTGTACGACCAAACCCACATTCGCGTTTGGCGACTGCAAGGTAAGGATTACCTAATTCAGTCCATCAAATTAGATGACCTCAATTGGCGTTTAACCTATCTCACCCCATTAACTAGCCTCAATCAAACCACTAACTGGATAAGTTGGAGCGTGGCGGTGGGCTGTCTTTTCATCATGCTATTGCTGGTCATTCTCTACCAAAGACGCCAGAAAAAACTCAGCAACCTACGAATCCAAAAGCTGATTGAAGAATCTGAAAAACGATTGTCTGGAATGATCAACAAGACACACGTTGGACTTGTGCTGATCGATAAACACGGCCACATCCACGACATTAATCTGATGGCCAAAAACTACTTCTGCCTATCTGATTCGATGATCAACAACATCAAAGCATGGCAACTTTTTGAGGCCAGTAACCCGAATTCAACCACTTTGCAGTTGTTGAAGAACTTAGAGCAACATCAGGAGCTGGCCGAGATCACTAGTGTTGAAACCATGGCAAGGCGCAGCGATGGCAGCTACTTCCCGGTGTTGTTCTCTATTAGCCCCTTTCCTTGGCATGCCACAACCTATTACCTGTGTACTGTGATTGATATCAGTAAACGTAAAAAAGCGGAGATCGCGGTTCAGGAAGCCAATAAAACACTTCAATTGAGGGTAGAAGAGCGAACGCAAGACCTCAAAGATGCACAACAAGAGTTGGTTGAATCAAGCAAACTTGCCGCATTAGGGCGTATGTCGAGTGCGATCACTCATGAGCTTAATCAACCGCTTACCGGTCTAAAAACTCTGCTTTCGAGTAACCAGTTACTGATGGAAAGAGGCGAGACTAAGATGTTGAAAGCGAACATGGACTTGGTCATGAGCCTAATCGACAGAATGGCTAACATGACCAGCCAATTGAAGTCGTTCGCCTTTCAAAGACTTGAAAAGCCCTACCCAGTTTCACTGACTGACGCATTGCAAGAAATCCTACGTATTCATCAAGCCGAATTGGAAAACGTCGATATTCGCGTGCGTGTAGCTTCCAATATTTCGATGGTAATGGGAGAAGAGGCGCGGCTTCGTCAAGTGCTTGGCAACCTACTTAGAAATGCCGTCGATGCCACGAAAAATCAGAAACCAGCAACCATTGTTATCAGCGCTCATACCGAGCAGCAGCGAGTTATCATCAAGGTTCAAGACAATGGCTGTGGCGTATCCGAAGACCAACTAGAAACCATTTTCGAACCCTTCCACACCAACAAAAAAATGGGTGAAGGACTCGGGCTCGGACTCGCCATCACCGCTAACAATGTGCGCGATATGCAAGGCTATCTAATTGCTAAGAACAACCCTGAACAAGGAATGACGTTCACGCTAACGCTTAAGAGTGCCGACAGTGAGTCGTCGCTTACATGATGTTTTGTTCCTGATACTCTATTGGAATTCTGGAACAAAAAAACCGCCCCTAGAGGGCGGTTTGAAGAAGTTTATTAGCGTGTGACTTATTCTATCTCGCTTACTTGCTCAGGTGCTTAAGCAGTGACTCCGTTGGACGAACTATCGCAATGATCGATTCATCGTAGATTTTCGCTGAATCAGACAGTATCGCTTGGTAGGCTTTCGCGTCTGATGCTCGAACTTTTTCGCCCGCTTTTTCCTTAGCAATCAAGGTTAACCCCAAGTCTGCGACTTCCACCGTTTTCTCTGCGACAATCACAGTCTCTACCGAAGACACATTACCTGCGAAGACAGTTTTAGCAGCGAGTGCAGCCGCTTTTGCTTGATGATAATGCTCTGCAAGTTGCTCAAGCGCTTGTTGATTACCCGTCGCGACTTCGTTAACCAAATCTTGCATCTCATACACCGCGTAGCTTTCTACTGGCAGCGCATCCACGAAGCGGTTTAGGCGTTCGTATTGGCTGTACAAGGTGCCCTTAGGTTCGGTGGAATTCCACTTCTCCCAGTTGCGAGCATAATACTGTGCTGGCTCGGTGTATTTTGCTAGCACGCGCAGGTCGTGAATATCTTGGCCTTTCGCAATGCGCTTCAATAACATGTCAGCATCGGCGTGGTGACGTAACCCAACCGACACTTCCGACCATGTATCCATCGCTTTCATGCGCTTGTACATGCTGCGCTCATCTGTCAGTTCAGCATCCGACCAGAAACGCTCTGCAATTGCATAGCTGCGTGGCCATAGATAGTTTTCTACCGTGAGGCTATCTTTGTTTTCTAGCCACATGGTGATCTCACCACCTAAAATCAGCTCTTTTTCCTTGTCGGTTAGCTCCGCAGGGTAGCCACCGTTTGGCTCAGGGATCACGCTGCCTTCTACATCGCTGCTCGCAATCACTTCACCTGTGGTTGGCCAACGCACGTTACCAATTAACTGATAACTGCCTTCCGCAAACCCATTTGGATTGAGGTTAAGGTTGAACTCGGTGTAAGACATGAAGTTATCGAAGTGGCCAACAAAGGTTTTGCCCGGCACATAATCAAGAATGTAGATCTCTTCACGAGACTTACCGTTGTAATCACTGAACGCGCGGAAAGTACCGTCTTTCGCTTCAATGATGGTCAGTGTTCCCTTACGTGGGCTGCCTTTAGAGCGAGGCTTTTGCCATTGGTAAGTCACGAACTTCTCGCCACTGTTCAGCTTATCGTCAACCGTGATGCCGCTTGGCATTGGATCATTACGATAGTGGTAGCTAGTCGGCTGAGGTTGGTCTAGGTAGTAACCGGTAGACAGAATACCTGGGTAACCCTCTTTCGCCGCACGACCAATGCTGTCGTGCCCTTGCCAGCTTTGAATCACGATAGAGGTTGGCAGATCTTTATGCCAAATCTCATCCCAACCCGTCATCTTCTTGCCGCGCTCTTCCAGCATCTTTTCAACTTTTACGTTGAGGTAAGACTGTAAGCCGCGCTCACCATCGATATTGTTCTCTTCAATGAACTCTTGGTGCTTTTCGCTGTTTTTCCACTGCGCATAGTTCGGCTCATCTCCACCAATGTGGAAGTACTCATCTGGGAATAGTTCTGTCACTTCGTCGAACACGTCACCCAGCATTTCATAGAGCTCTGGGTTAAGTGGATCCATCAATGGCTCAAATACGCCCCAGCCACGTTCTTGGTCGTAGCTTTGACCTTCACCACCTGACATCAAGCGTGGGTAAGCGTGCGCCACAGCAGAAGAGTGGCCCGGCAAGGAGACTTCAGGAATCACACGAATACCAAGGTTACGAGCATACTCAACTAGGTAACGAACTTGGTCTTTGGTGTAGTAGTTGCCATCGGCGGTTTCAGACCACAGACGCGGCCAAGATTCCGTTTGAATGCGAATGCCTTGGTCGTCCCAGAAGTGCCAATGGAACACGTTCATCTTCGCCGACGCCATCGCATCTAGCTGACGAATCAACACATCAAATTCAATGAAGTGACGCGAAGTATCGTAAGAGACACCACGCCAGCGGAAACGGGGCTCATCAACAATGGTGACAGCAGGAATGTGGTAGCCAGTCGCCGTCGTATCAACGAGCTGCAAAAGGGTTTCGATGCCGTGAATAGCACCGTAAGGGCTTGGTGCACTCAACGTGATTTGTTCACCCTGAGTGGTAATCTTGTAGGACTCTACAGAGTCGATATTTTGTACTTCAGACTTTGGTGCCGCATCGATATCAATGATCAGGTTCGCTTCGTCTTCGCTATCAACCTGCCAGTTTAAAATCGGTACGCCAGTTTGGCGCTCTAGGCGATCGATAAAGCGTTTCGCGGTGTACTCAACGCGATCAGAGTTAAAGCCTTTGATATAAACTTTAAAATTACCATCTACTTTTACTTGGCCTGATTTTAATTCCACAGTTTGTGGATAAGGCATTAAATTCAAGTCTGTATTTGGAGCCATTGCTAACGCCATTGGAGAAACTACTGAACCGGATATCAATAGTGACAATATAGTTTTTTTCATTATTAATTTTCCTATATAACTTTCATTGTATTTTATTTATCAGAGCCTATTCACAAAAATAACTAGGCTATGTTGTTTTAGAATGAGAAATTAACACCAACTCGGAAGCGCCAATCCGTTTTATCATTTTCAGATTGCACCGTATCCGCATCAACCACTTCAGCGTATGGCCTCACTGTTGGTTTCCATTTGTAAACTGCTTTGACGGTATGCTCGCGGGCATTTAGATCGCCGGTTGCAAGCTCTGTCGTATGATGCGTAATCTGGTCGAAATACGTAAAGGCATACGAAATCATGTATTTGTCTGTATTGTATCCCGTCCAAATATCATAACGGTTTCGCTTTGCTGTCTCTTCATTGCCATAGTCATTCACTAAAGCTTCGGTCGAAAAGTCATAACGATAACGGCCATGTACAAAGAGCCCATTGTCAAAGTTGTAGTTGAGCTTTAGATAAGGCATCAAGAAGGTATTTGAGCCTTGAAAATTCATCACTACGCCAGGGTTCAGCATAAAATTGTCATTGATGGCATAGGTGTAATAATGGGTAAACTCAGTATTAATCACCTTCGTTTCGTCATACGCTCCCGCTGCATGTCGAACATTCGTCAGTGTTTCTAAACCATACCCATTATCAAAATGGTGACCAACAATAAAACGACTTCGATACTGATCTGTCGTACTTCGATACTCTGCCCTTAAATCGACATAACCCCCGGCAGTTGAGGTCATTGGTAATAATGCTAGTAGTGTTAAAGGAAGTAATTTTTTCATAGTTCACCGATATTATGATTATAAAAACCCACCGCACATTGATATATGCAGAAAGGTGTAAATTCGGAGACTACCTTTTTATTTCTTATTAATTATTTTGATTGTATGAAGTGTATTTATAGCTACTGCTCATATTCAGTAGCTATTATTTATTTTAATAAATTCTAAATTTAGCTATTTCACCAATTCAACGGCTTCACGAACCAACACTGCAATCTCGTCCCACTGTTCGTTCTCGATCATTTTTGGCGATACCATCCAAGTGCCACCACAACACACCACACGATCGATCGCTAGGTAATCATTGACGTTGTGTTTGCCGATACCGCCCGTTGGCATTAGCGACACATCAACGTAAGGCGCTAGCAAAGATTTCACCATATTGATGCCACCAGACGCTTCAGCAGGGAAGAACTTCAAGAAGTTAAGACCAAGCTCAAGCGCTTGCTCTACTTGGCTTGGGTTGTTTACGCCAGGAACGATTGGCATACCGATCTCTTGGCAACGTTTTACTGTGTTTGGATTCAAGCCCGGTGCTACGATGAATTCGCTGCCCGCCTCTTTCGCAAGGTCGATCTGCGCTGGCGTTAATACTGTACCAGCACCGATACACATCTCTGGGTAGGCATCACGCATCGCACGAATCGAATCCGCTGCTGCTTCGGTACGGAACGTCACTTCTGCTACTGGCAGGCCGTTTTCTACTAACACTTTTGCTAGTGGAATCGCATGTTCCACCTTGTTGATTTGGATAACAGGGATAACTTTGAACTGCTTAAGTGTGTTGATCATTTCTTTAGACATAATAAATTCGCTTTGTTTTTCTATTTTTTAATTAAGTGATTCATAGCGCTTACCGGGATGATCGCGCCTGAGTATTGAATAACGGTAGAAGCCAATTGGTGACCCAGTTCAGCTGCATCATTGGTGCTCTCACCTGTAAGACGCGCCGCCAGATAACCCGCAGCGAAGGAGTCACCCGCTGCGCAGGTGTCGACCACGTTAGAAACACGAGTCGCGGATACATAACTCTCAAAAACATCGCCTTGTTCAACTTGAACAACCTTGCATGGCTCACAGCCACGCTTGATGACGATCTCTTGGCACCCCAAACGGAGGCAGCGTTGTTGAACGCTCTCTGAGTTCCCCCAGACAAGTAGATCGTCGTCTTCGGTAATCAAGGCGATATCCACCAGCGGCAGTAGCTTGGCATACCAATGTCGAGCTTGCTCGATGCTCCAAAGTTGCGGGCGATAGTTGTTATCAAAAATCACCTTTCCGCCTTGGTTTGAGAACACGCTAATGGCTTTGAATAGGCGCTCACGAGAGGCGTCATCCAAAACCGCGATACTGATCCCGCTGATGTAAACCGCGTCGACTTGCTTCTCTGTCAGAGCGATTTCAAGCTTATTCAAGTCATTAGCATGGAAGTAAGATTTTACTGCCGCATCGTTGCGCCAGTAGTGAAAGTGTCGCTCGCCTGTCTCGTCGGTTTCGACCATGTAGAGTCCAGGAAGCTTGTTCACAATGCGTTCTACGAAATTGGTTTGAATACCTTCTAACTGCCAGCTATCAATCATATCTTGAGACAGCTCATCACTGCCAAGCCCTGTCGCGTAATGCACAGAGATGTTTTGATGTTGAGTTAAGCGAGAAAGGTAAAGTGCGGTATTAAGTGTGTCACCGCCAAACTTTTTGGTTAATGGAGAGCCGCTGATTTCGACCATACATTCGCCAAAGAAAGCAATATTGAAATGAGAAGATGCAGGCATAGCCGCTCCTAAAATAGAGATAAATGGGGAAGAAGGCTCTGCCGCTAAGCAGAGCCTGAGCTAACTAAATCACTCCACTGTTTGTCGTACTAACTTTGCTGTACTGACTCGCCGCGGAGCGTTGAGTTAGCTTGTTTGATTTGCTGGACGTTGAGGTGCCGCTTCTTCTTCAAGTACGCCAGACTCAGACATTTCCATCTCCATCAGAGCACGCTCGTCATCAAGAATCGCTTTTGCCATTTCAGGTGTTACTTGGTTAGCCGGAGTCACTAGGCTCACAACCACACCTGCCGTTAGAGCAAATAGACATGAAGGAATCACTGGGTTGCCCCAGAAGGCTGTGTAGTCAGCGTTTAGCATTACTACGAATGAAGCGACAGAAGCACCCGCTAGCGTTGCAAGCGCACCTTGCCAGTTGTAGCGTTTCCAGAATTTACCCAACATACCGCACACAAACATGCCCGACATTACCGTTGAAATCATCTTAGTGATGTAGCCAATGATGTCATTTGAGGTCAGTGCAAACAGTAGTGCGAAGCCAATCACCACAACTAAAGCTAGACGAGAGTAGTTCAGCATTGATTCTTTGTTTGGTACGCGGCCTGTGAACATCACGTACACGTCACGCAGTAGGATAGATACACCGGCAATCGCATCTGAGCTTGCGCTCGACATCGTTGCAGATAGGCCAGCGATAAGAACAATCATACCTACGCCAACTGGAAGAACCGTTGCAGCTACGTAAGGAAACGAGTAGTTCGGGTTATCCAATGATGGGTCGATTGCGTGAGCAGCCATACCAATGATTGCTGGAATAATTGAGAAGAAAAGGTACAACACACCAGAAGCTACGAATGAGCGACGGATAGTTGAAACATCTTTACCAGAATAGATGCGTTGGCGGAATGAAGGCGTTGCCAGTACACCCACACCGATAACCACAGCCAGAGAAACAGCAGGCAGAATGCCCAGTTTATCGATTGCTAAAAAGCTTGTAGCAGCAGGGTCCATCGCAGCGTAAAGGTTGTCCATGCCACCAATGTGATCAACAGACATTACCGCCATTAGGATGAAGCCAGCAAAAAGGATGATTGCTTGAATCGTATCGGTCCATACAACTGCTGTGTAGCCACCGATAACAACATAGATAGTGAATGCCGCTGCAATAATGATTTTCGCAAGGTTAAGGTCGATGTCTGCAATCCACGCTAGGTACATGCCACCACCTAGAATGTGCGCACCTAACCAACCGATTGACGCGATAAAGATAAGTAGGCCAACCACGTTTTTCACGATTCGGTTAGCGCCTACGTAGTAAGCCAGCTCTTCACTCATGGTCATGAAGTTCAGTTTACGAACCGGAGCAAACCAAAGGGCTAGCAATAGGATGCCTATAGCGCCACCAATGCCGTACAGAGCACCTGCCCAGCCATTTGCGTAGCCGAAGCCAACCGCGCCCATACTTGAACCCGTGCCGACCATAGTCGCAACAGTTGTACCAAGTACTAAAAACAGTGGCAGGCCACGGCCGCCTAATAAGAAATCTTCGCCAGATTTTTGATTACGCGAGACAAACCAGCCTAACCAAATTAAAAAACATACGTACACGCCGAAGCCTGTAAGAAAAAGTGTGCTGTTCATTTGACACCTCTCAGTGAAATATTGAGTTCATTCTTGAACTTTATTTATGATTCATTCATTTTTATATTTCATATAATTACTTTATTGATTCTATCTATTTTAATTAAAGTAATTTTTATAAATGTAGGGTGAGAGTATTAAAGGATAATAACAGGGAAGACTACCCCCTAATACTCTCTAAGTAGGTAATTGTGATTAGGTTATTACTAAACGCGATCAGCACGGTAGCAAGTCACATCTACTTCAACCTTCACGTCTACAACTAGGTCGCAAACCATGCAGATACGAGCCGGTGGGTTAGCACCAAAGAACTCTTTGAATACCTTATTAAAAGATTGGAAGTAACGAGAATCCGTTAGCACAACCTTTACGTGCATTACGTCTTCTAGGGCGTAGCCCGCTTCAGTCATGATATCGACACAGTTTTGGATCGCTAGGCGAGACTGGTCTACAATGCCACCCTCTACCACTTCACCATCTGTCATCGGTGTCTGGCCAGAAACGTATAGGAAACCACCCGCTTCAGTTGCGCGTGCAAATGGTAAATGTTGTCCGCCTGTACCTGTACCGCCTTCAACACCGTAACGTTTAATAGTCATTTTTTAACTCCACTTCTTTATAGATAATATTGGTTCTTTTCCAATATATTTAAATTAATTCGTCGTTTTATTACTACTGTATATTTAATGAAATAATTAAATTCTAATTACGGTAAATAAAAACGCCTGAACGATTATTTTTTACTTTTCCTTTTTGGTAAGTTAACTCACCATTTACAAATACACTTTCTATTCCCTCAGCAACTGAAATAGGATTTTCAAATGTTGCTGTGTCTTTAATACTCTTTGGATCAAATAAAACTAAATCAGCAAATGCGTCTTGGCGAATCTCACCTCTTCCCGCGAGGTTGTAGCGCTTCGCAGACATTCCGGTCATTTTGTGAATCGCTTCTGGCAGCGCGAACAGTTTTTCATCTCGGCAGTAGTGACCCAACACTTTCGGGAAGGTGCCCCACAACCTTGGGTGTGGATGCGGGTCATTTGGTAAACCATCAGAACCAACCATGGTCAGCTTGTATTTCAATACGCGCTTTACGTCGTTCTCATCCATGCAGTGGTAAACCGCACCGGCTGGTTGAAGCGCTTTTGCTGCGTCCATCAGTGGTAGGTTCATCTCATCAGCAATCTGCTTAAGCGTTTTGCCTGCATGTTCAGGCTTTGCTTTAGACCAAGTGATGAAGATGTCGAAATCGTCTGTAACCTGTTTCAGATCTAATGTCGAAGAGCTGGCTGAGTATGGGTAGCAGTCGCAAGACACATCTTGGTGCTCAGAAACCTTGTCCATCAAATCAAGTACTTCAACGGTTCTGCCCCAGTTGCCCGCACCTGCACATTTAAGGTGAGAGATAACAACGGGCACTTTCGCGTATTGCCCGGTCTCAAACGCCTCTTCCATCGCGCTTAAGATCTCTTCGAATTCGGTACGCATATGCGTGGTATAGATACCGCCATGACTAGACAGCACTTTCGCTAACTGCATCACTTCATTAGCGTTGGCTTGTTTCGCGCTTGCGTAAGCCAAACCTGAACTCAAACCCAATGCACCCTGCTCCATCGCTAAATCAAGGTTGGTTTGCATGGCTGCAATTTCTTCTTCGCTTGCGGTGCGCTGTAGATCGTCCATCACTTGGTTACGCAGTGTGGTGTGGCCAACTAACGCTGCTACGTTCACCGCTGGTTGCGCTTGCTCTACGGCTTGTGCATACGCGGCAAAGGTTGGGTATTTGAAATCAGCCTGCGCGCCTAATAGATTCATTGGGTCAGGTGGATCGCCCGCCAAAACCGTTGGCGATGCGCTGATGCCACAGTTGCCAACAATCACGGTCGTCACACCTTGGCTGATCTTTGGTAGGCAGTCTGGGTAACGAATTACATTGGTATCGTCATGTGTGTGTACATCGATGAATCCAGGAGCCAATGCTAAGCCTGCTCCCTCAACCAACTGGCTACAATCTTCATGATCGATTTTGCCAATTTCAGCGATTTTTCCATCTCGGATTGCTACATCGGCACAAAACGATTGTTCGCCGGTGCCATCAAACACCTCTACATTTTTAATTATCGTATCGAACAACATTTCTCACTCTCTCAATCCACTCTGTTGATGGAGCTATATTAGAAATCCAGCCGATTATTTTCAGTGACAAAACACACATAATATTTTAATTTGTGTGATAGTTTCTATCACAAAGCACACTACGGATATATTTAAACATTAAATAACAACCACTTAAATCATGTTAGGAATCAGCAATGAAACATAACCCTGCGCAAAAAGATGTTATAAAGTATCAAAAAGATAGTTTCATCTTGACTGAAAAAGGCCAAAAAGGGAGAGCAGTATCACAATCTGAGAACGGTGTTTATCGACTAGTTGATGAAGATATTTCGCTTCCGGTAGCAATTATCAAACAATCAGCGTTGACCAATAACCTGAATTGGATGCAATCATTCGCCGATCATCACCAGGTTAAATTGTCGCCACACGGCAAAACATCGATGACACCTGGCTTCTTCCGTCAACAGTTAGAAAATGGCGCTTGGGGAATTACGGTTGCGACACCTGCACAGGCAGAAATTGCAGCAATGGCAGGCGCAAAAAGAATCATCATGGCTAACCAATTGGTAGGTAAAACCAACATGGCGATCATCGAACAGCTTATTAATGAGTTCGACGTTGATTTCTATTGCTGCGTGGATTCGTCAGTAAACGTGCAGCAACTCAACCAATATTTCGCCAACAAAAAGCAGACGCTAAAAGTTCTAATCGAGTTTGGTGTTCCGGGTGGCCGTTGTGGTTGTCGTTCACCTCAAGAAGTTCTAGAGCTGGCGCAAATTATCCAAGATATGCCTGCGCTTTCGCTAGCGGGTATTGAGGTATACGAGGGTGTGATTCATGGCGACAATGCCGAGCAAGACATTCGTACCTTCTTAAACCAAGCGCTCACTTCGGTCGAAAGCCTTGCATCAGACGGCTTAATGACCGGTCAACCTATCATTACTGGCGCAGGCTCGGCTTGGTATGACGTGGTGGCAGAATGCTTGGCGAACCTAACGGATTATTTAGCGATTATCCGCCCAGGCTGCTATGCCATTCACGATACTGGGATCTACCTAGATGCCCAAAGCAAGGTATTGCAACGTGCGCAAGTAAACCAAGGTTACGCGTGTGAGTTGGGGGGAGATTTAGAATCGGCACTTGAAGTGTGGGCGTATGTGATCTCTCGTCCGGAGCCAACCAAACTGGTGATCGGGCTAGGTAAGCGTGATGTGGCCTTCGATGCGGGCTTGCCTATTGCTGAGCGTGGCTATCGCAATGGTGAAGCTATCTCAGTAAAAGGTCTCACCGCGACGGCTGTGATGGATCAGCATACCTTTGTTGAAACGGACAGTTCTGCTGAGATTGAAGTGGGCGACATGATTGCGTTTTCTACCTCACACCCATGTTTAACCTTCGACAAATGGCGCTACATTGCCATCAGCGATGACGATTATCAGGTAAGCCACTGGGTAGAAACCTGCTTCTAGTTCGATTTTTCAATAAGCTAGAATCAGCGAAGCAATCAGATATACTAACGGGGCTAAGGCTTAGTTTTAAATGGATTAGCACTAAATGGCTAAAAAGCTTGGTTGTTACGAGAGAGGTTCTTTCGAACTAGGTTCTTAAAAACTAAGCAATACGATTAGCCCCATCAACAAAGGATCAGGATTCTTGAGTTTAGAAGTAGATATCATTTCACAGATAACCGAGCGTTTTCCCGCTCTTCGTGATGCAGAGAAAAAAGTCGCCAAGCTGATCATGGACGACATTGATTTTGCTGCCAATGCCAGTATCACAGAGCTTGCTGAAGGAGCTCAGGTCAGTGAAGCCACGATAACCCGTTTTGCTAAGGCGATCGGCTGTAACAACGTACGTGATATGAAGATCAAGCTTGCTCAAACCCTAACGGTTGGCCAGCGCTTTATTCTCGAACCGGTTAACCAAACTGGCTATCAAGGTATCTACGAGTCAATCAAGCAGAGCCTCGACATCAACCGTACTCTATTCAAAGAGCAAGATGTTGAAACTGCAGTAAACTGGCTGCATAACGCCAGGCAGATCATTGCAATCGGCATGGGTGGCGGCTCAACTATAGCCTCTCAAGAGCTGCAACACCGACTATTTCGTTTAGGCTATCCTGTGGTGTCATACAACGATGGCTTAATGTCACGCATGGTTGCCGCAACAGCCGATGCTAATGATGTGATGGTGATGATTTCCGCGACCGGTTTCACGCCTGTGATCACCGAAACCGCAGAGCTAGCTAAGCAGTATGGGCTTAAGATCATCGCGATTACCCCACAAGACACACCACTGGCAAAGATTGCAGATATCTTGCTACCTATCAAACACATGGAAACCGACTTCATCTACAAACCATCGGCATCTCGCTACGCAATGTTAGCCTTAGTGGATGTGCTTTCTATGGGTATGGCGGTCAATCACAAGAACCGCTCGCGCGATAAACTGCGCCGCTTGAAGGTTGCACTCGATTCCTACCGAGGCGGCGGCGACCGACAACCTCTCGGTGACTAACGAATCAAGGACAGAATGAGCTTAAATGCTGGTGTGCGACAATCTTTCACCAATTCGTATAAGCTCATTTCCAATCCTGTGATTTGGATACCAGCATCCGTTAGTCGGCGGATTGCCAGATTCTTGTTGAGGGCCGTTCTTGAACTAATACAATCACTGACCACCTGCACCTTGTACCCAAGATCTAACAACCCTATTGCGGTTTGATAGACACAAATATGAGCCTCGATACCACACACTAACCAAGTATCCACGTCCTTGGCTTGCACCGCCTCAACAAATTTAGGTTCGTCACACGCGTTGAAAGTGAATTTCGGTATCAGCTTAGCATCACTCAACAGGTTATTCAGTTCATCGACTGTAGCACCTAGCTTCTCGGGATTCTGTTCCAAACTAATAATTGGCAGATCCAAAGCCTGCGCTCCTTGAATTAACTTCCCACAGTTAGAAATCAGCGAATCGCTGTCATCGACGAGGCGTGCGAGCTTGCCTTGTACGTCCACAACCACCAAGCCTGTGTTTTGTCTCATTAGCATGTGTATTCCTTGTTTTGGGCAGCCTAACTCACTACGTAATCTGATGTGTATTTTTTCTACTATGTAACGATTCAGCTTACAAAGCCATACAGTAATACATACAAGACTACGGAATAATACTCACCAACGGTCGAAAGGTCGAAATACAACAATGATTGATACTGGCATGACATTTAAGAGTGAGTAACAAAGATGAACAAGATAACAAAATCAGCATTAGCACTGGGTTTAATCAGCGCGGTTTCTCTTCCAGCTTTAGCAGCAGGCACTGACGGCGGCGCTTACATAGGTGGCGGTCTTGGCGTATACCAAGGTTCTGACACAGACGGTCAAGGTAGTTTAGATTCAGACGGTATGGGCTACAACCTATACGGAGGCTACCAATTCAACCGTATCGTTGGTGTTGAACTTGGCTACAACGATTACGCAGATTACAAAAAAGGGGCTGCAAAACTGTCTCCAACGTCTGTTTCTTTGTCAGCAAATCTTGGTTACACATTCGACAACACAATCCGCCCATTCGTATTGGCAGGTTTAAGTTCTGTTGACCTAAACGCAAATACCGCAGCTCTGTATGCTGACGATAGCGGTACGGGTTTCCACTTTGGTGTTGGTGTTGAATACACGCCAGTTGAACACCTAACACTTCGTCTAATTTCGCAAGCAGATGCAGTAAGCGTAGAGAACGACTACGGTTTGTATAAAGAAGACAAAACACTTGCCTTCAACAGCATTAGCTTCGGTGGTTCATACAACTTCTAATGTGATTGAGCCACATAGAATAAGCTGAACTTACTAATTCACTTTGCTGTTCCACCTTGTCATGAAGGTCACTCAGTAAAGTGAATTTTTGTATCTACACACCTATCGCGTCATTTCACTTTAGTCGGTTTATCGCCGCCTATCTGAGCTTTATGCGTTGATATTAGAGCTTTCTTGGTAGCCAGACTAAAATAAAGGGATAAGAGACGCAGGAAAATAAGACCTATGAATCTACCAAGCTTAAACATCTCGATAAACAAGCTGCCTTTTGTGTTGGCCGTGTATTACCTGCTTGTCATCAACCTACCTCTCACCCAAGAACTGTTTAGTATTGTTCAAGCATCGAAGTCTGAAAGCATTGCGTTTCTTATCTCCATTCCTATCTTCTTCCTTGCTGCCTTTAATTTCATCTTCCAAGTATTCAACTGGCCTATCTTCTCTAAGCCGTTTTTCATCTTATTGCTGATCACCTCAACCTTAGTCAGCTACAGTATGTTCAATTACGGCATATTCGTCGACTACGGCATGATAGAGAATGTGTTTGAGACCAATAGCGGTGAAGCAACCAGTTATATCAGTGGTCACTCGATATTATGGCTACTAACGATGGGCGCTATTCCATCACTCATCCTGTTGTTTACCAAACTTGAAAAAGAGTCTTGGAAAGATTTCTTTGTCTGGAAATCGATTGGCTTACTTTCTTCTTTGATCGTCATTGCGATTATTGCCGGGCTTTTCTACAAAGATTACGTTTCGATTGGCCGCAATAACTCGCATATCAAAAAGATGATTATCCCAACCGAATACGTGGCATCAACGGTTAAATACATCAATAACACCTACATAAAAGAGCCTATCCCTTATCAAGAGTTAGGGTTAGATGCGCAGCTAAAACCAGAAGCGAAACAAGCAGAAAAACCAACCTTACTGGTGTTTGTTCTTGGTGAAACCGCACGTGTATACAACTACCAATATTATGGCTATGAGAGAGAAACCAACGCTCATACCAAGCCATACAACCCGATATTTTTCTCTGATGTTCAGTCGTGCGGAACAGCCACTGCGGTTTCTGTTCCGTGTATGTTCTCGAACATGAATCGCAGCAACTACGATCGCGACAAAGCTTACAACCAAGATAACGTGGTCGATATTATGAACCGTGCAGGTATTCACTCTATCTGGCGTGAGCATGATGGGGGAGACAAAGCCGTCGCACATCGAATCAAAGAGATGACTCTCGTTGCCAAAGACAGCGACCCGCTGTGCAATAACGATGTATGCTACGACACGGCAATGTTAGAGAACTTTGAGCAAGATACTCAAGATCTTAAGCAAGATAGCATCATTTTCTATCACATTTCGGGTTCTCACGGCCCAACTTATTTTGAACGTTACCCTGACGATCATAAGAAATTCACACCAGACTGCGCTCGCGCCGACATTGAAAACTGCACCAAAGAAGAAGTGGTTAATACCTACGACAACACCATCTTGTACACGGATTTCTTTCTCTCACAGGCGATTCAGAAACTGGAGAAACTGACCGACAAGTACAATGTCGCGCTGATGTATATCTCGGATCACGGAGAGTCTTTAGGGGAGAATGGCGTGTACCTTCATGGCATGCCCTACTCACTGGCACCAAAAGAACAAACCCACGTACCGATGATCCTATGGATGTCTGATGGTTTTGCTGCGCAGAAAGGGATAAGCGAGACCTGCTTAAGAAAGGCGGGGAAAGAGCAGAGCTTTTCTCACGATAACCTGTTCGACTCCTTGCTTGGCCTGATGGACGTGCAAACCAACGAATACCGAGCGAGCCAAGACATCTTCGCACCGTGTCGGTAGTGCTTTTGCTTATGTAAACCATCGGAAAGCTCGAGTTGCCTGAACAAACTGAAAAAAAGAATAGAAATACGTACCTATTTTCTATCATTGCGGGTATTTTCCTCCCTGCTGGGTTTTTCACCGGTTTACTGGGTGTCAATATTGCAGGGATACCCGGAACAAATAACCCAATAGCAATCCCACCATTTTACGTTGGGCTACTCGTGGCCGTAGAGCCAGAGGTCGTTATTTTGAAAAATGAGGTTTATTTAATGATTGAGTTTTTGCAATCCAATATGTGGCTTAAACAAGTAAGTTTAGGTTTACTTCTTATCACTGTGTATTGGGTGATAAAACGCTTAGGGAAAAACTGGATAGAAACATTAGCGGAGAACAAGCGTGTCGAGTTGAAGCGAAAGCAGTTCGTGATTAAGTGTTTCAATATCGTTCTGTTTTTACTCTTCATCGCTGTGTTTACGATTGTTCTTAACTTGGGCTTTGGTGATATTTCACTATTCTTGTCATCCATATTTGCGGTGCTGGGTGTCGCTTTATTCGCGCAATGGTCGATTCTAAGTAACCTAACAGCCAGCGTACTAATATTTTTCGTATTCCCTTATCGCATTGGTGATAGAGTAAGGGTCGCAGAGAAAGACGAAGACATCAGCGGTGTGATCATCGATATCACCATGTTCCACGTTATTCTTCGACACAGTTCGGGCAACATCATCACCTACCCTAATAACCTGATCCTACAAAAAGGCGTGATAAAAGTTTTGTTTGAACCTGAAGCAAAAAGTGAAGCAAGTGATTCTGAGCTAATCAAAACTAAAAATTCAAAATCATAAGATCTACTGGTGCCTTAGATATCGGCAAGTCAAATAGACAGGCACAGCGAACTGACACGCAAGGTGCTGGGGGTGCTTGGTTCAACGCCGATTGCAGAGCTTGGCAACAAACTGTTTTGCTCACAACGAACCTTAGAGAGAAGCTTTAACAAGGTGACTGGCCTCACGCTAAAACAGTGCCAATCAATAAACAGACTCGAGGCAATGCTCGAATACCTTTATAAGAGAGAATTTAATGACACTGATTGGCTAGACGTTGCCTTTCAGTTTGGGTTTAGCGACCAACTGCACCTAATTCGTTACCTTAAGAAAACCATTGGCCTAACACCCAATACTTATGCCAAACAAGGGGGATTAACTATAGACGTTTATGGCGGGGTCAGGTCAGAATAACGAACTGCCACTACGACACTCTCTGTCTATTGTGTCCCATTCACAGCAAGTTTTGTTGAGTTTAGAATTGCGACTCCATATACTGAAAACACCATCAGTCGGAGGGCAATAATGAATAATAAAAACAAACACATAGTTTTAATTCATGGTCTGTATATGCCTGCGTTGATCATGCAATATCTAGATAGAAATTTCAAAAAACGCGGCTTCACTACCCACAAGTTTGCCTACAACTCGCTGCGTTTCCCTTCTGCGGCTAAACGCCTTAACCGCTTCGTGAATGCACGCTTTGATGAACACGATGAGGTTTATTTCTTTGGTCACTCGCTCGGTGGCTTGCTGATCCGCCACTACTTTAAGTTTTACCAGCCCGACTTTGCCGACACCTGCATCATTACCGCGGGAACTCCACACAACGGCGCAACTATCGCGAAAACGCTGTCAAATCATGGCCTCGGATTTATATTTGGTTCGAGCAAGATGATCTTAAGCGATGGCTTGGGTGATTATGATATTGACGTGCCGATTGGTGTGATTACAGGTACTTATGATGCGGGTGTCGGTCGCATTGTATTGGGCAGAAACCCTGGTGATGGCACTGTGACACTTGAAGACGCTAACCTGCGAGGCGCAACAGACACCTGCGCACTCAAGCTCAATCACACTGCACTGGTGTATTCTAAGGAAGTAGTCTCACTCTCAACTCAATTCATCGAACACAGGGCTTTCAAGAGCGCCTCATAGCTTTTGTAAGTTAGCTCTTGTATCTAGCTTTGGTTTTTTTCTGTCTTCTTACTTCTGATAGACCAATTCAAAGATAAGCTAATACAAAAATACCACTCTTCAATGAGAGTGGTATTCGAAGATTGATTACTAGAAATGAGTGCTTGTTACAGACGATTTACTCGCGTTGGTAAGAACACCTCACCCAACATGCATCGCACCGAACCACCACCAATGTCTTCGATCGTTTTCACGTTAAATGGTAGTAGCTTACCGTGTGTCGAAAGTTGTGCGAGTTGAGCTGGGGAGAAAGCGTCGTAAGCCGATTGAGACATCGCGATCACTTTGTCGCCATTCACGGTTTCAAGCTGGAGGATGTTGCCGCAGAAACGGTTCATCTGATCGATTGAAATAGAGATAACCTGCTTATCTTTAGCAAGCGACTTCACCACAAAACGGCGCTCAAACTCTGGGATCACTTCATCACAGATCACGCAGAAATTATCACCAATCGCCATCATCACATTGGTGTGGTAGATCGGCTGACCAGACGGCAGTGCTGTTTGGAATGACACCACGCGAGAATAACCAATGCGCTTCGCGTAATCTTCTAATACTTCGCGGTCACAACGTTGAGAGAGTGCCGCGTAGATAGTCTTATTGATATGGTCGATCACCATCACGCCAGTGCTCTCAAGGTATGAACCTTGTGTGATATAAGACTCTAGAGACTCACTGTGGTTAACAATTCGACCAGACGCTTCTAAAGCTTCAATAAGGGCATTTGGCTTAACTTCATTCTGACGGTTTTCACACGCCATAGGAAAAGTGAATAAGCTTCCATCACTACAGGTACTGAACCAGTTGTTTGGGAAAACAGCATCCGGAGTTTCAACTCCCAATTCTGGGTAATCAAACTCTACAACTTGCACACCTTCTTTACGCAACGAAGCGACCATCGCCTTAAATTCGGCCATGGTTTCTAATTTGACCTCAGCTTCGGTCAGATTCACTCTGTTCTGAAACTCATTATCTTGTGCCGTTTCTTCATTAAATTTAAATTCTTTTGGCGGCACCATAACAACGCAATTGGCGTTTTGAACATTAGTAATGTGAAGTGATTTTTTGTGTAGGTTTAACATCTCAACCGTCCCTATCTTTTATTTACCTCAGAATTGTAAACAACTTGTTACGACAAGATTCACTGAAAAGAATAATGATTTGAATATTTATCCCAGACAATTCCTGCAAAACTCAGTTTATTCGGTAATTTTTACTGCAAGATAACAGCACATCAGAAAGAACCAACAGTTTGCATATGAGATGCAGGTTTTGCTGAATAAATATCCGAGCTTCATTCTCTAGCTTGCGGCGGGTTTAGGTTACAATTTAATCCATTTAGCGTTAGGATTATCACCGTTGCATAACAATCAATTACGTTTGAAATAAGCTTAACTTTTCCTGTCCGATTCAATCTAAAATACGCGTCATGAAAGACACGCTTTGGACCTTTCCTGCGACATCGCTTAAACAACGTATTAGTGTTAAACGAACTCGTGAGCCAAGTTTTTCAACCAAACGCTTAAACCAAAATCCATCGAATGGCTTAATGCTTATAAGAACGAATTGGCGCTTATATAATTTCAAGCTAAGACGCCCAATTTCAAACCGAACCTATAAAAACAAAGCTACACAGACGATGCAGTTGCTAATAGATGCATTCGTTATAAAGGGAAATCTATGTACAAAAAATTTGAAGGCTTTACTGAAGCCTTTCCAAAGGGAGAGCCGATACAACCTCCTACTGGAATACTGGCATTCTGTCGCCATTACACTCGAGGTTTTGAAAAACCGTTAATCTTGCTCGGCCTAATGAGCATGACCATCGCGATCATCGAAGTCGCGTTGTTCGGCTACATGGGCCAACTGGTTGATTGGCTATCAACCAGCAACCCAGAAACCTTCTTAGAAGATAACCAATCCACACTGATGGGGCTTGGTGTTCTGTTATTGGTCGTAATGCCGATCTTGATCAGTGTTTACTCGCTTTTGCTTCACCAAACCTTGTTGGGCAACTACCCAAT
This sequence comes from Vibrio sp. 10N.286.55.E10, assembly GCF_002872555.1. Classification (NCBI taxonomy): domain Bacteria; kingdom Pseudomonadati; phylum Pseudomonadota; class Gammaproteobacteria; order Vibrionales; family Vibrionaceae; genus Vibrio; species Vibrio sp. 10N.286.55.E10. The sequence continues at coordinate 197,927 of NZ_MCSD01000035.1, read as the reverse complement.
GTCGATCCGTTGGTTAGCGCACCGCTATCTTTTGAAGCAAAGCTTGTCGTTCTATCAAGATGATTTTGCCGGACGTGTCGCCACTAAAGTGATGCAAACATCACTCGCAGTGCGTGAAACCGTGACTAAAATGGTTGATGTTTTTGTCTACGTGACGGTTTACTTCACTGCGATGCTATTCATGCTCGCCGAATCAGATTGGCGCTTGATGGCTCCGATGCTGATTTGGCTGTTCGTTTACATCGGTATCCAACTGCACTTCGTACCAAAGCTGAAAGATGTGTCATCAGAACAAGCCGATGCGCGTTCATTGATGACAGGTCGTATTGTTGATAGCTACACCAACATCGCGACGGTGAAATTGTTCTCACACAGTAAAAGAGAAACCGAATACGCAGAAGAAGGCATGGAAGGCTTCCTTGATACTGTGCACCGTCAAATGCGCTTGGTAACTGGCTTCAACATCTGTGTAGAGTTCGCTAACTATCTATTAGTGTTCAGCATTGCGGGTATCTCTATCTACTTATGGCTAGATAGTTCAATCACCGTGGGTGCAATTGCGATTGCAGTCAGCTTAGCTCTGCGTATTAACGGCATGTCGAAATGGATCATGTGGGAAATCGGTGGTCTGTTCGAAAACCTAGGTACTGTGATTGATGGCATCAAAACCCTGTCTAAACCTATCGCTATCGAAGACAAAAAAGATGCGAAGCCTTTGGACGTTCCACAAGGTGGTATTAACTTCGACAACGTCAGCTTTAACTACGGCGAGAACAAGGGCGTGATCAACAATCTGAACCTCAACATTAAGCCAGGTGAAAAAGTGGGCTTAGTGGGCCGTTCAGGTGCAGGTAAGTCGACCCTAGTTAACTTATTACTGCGTTTCCACGATGTAGAAAGTGGTCGCATCCTGATTGATGACCAAGAAATCTCCAGCGTTACTCAAGACTCACTGCGCAGTAACATAGGTATGGTGACTCAAGATACCTCACTGCTGCACCGTTCGATCAAAGACAACATTCTTTACGGTCGACCAGAGGCATCCGACGAAGAGGTATACGCGGCGACTAAACAAGCGCACGCTCATGAGTTTATCGAAACCCTAACCGACCCGTTTGGCAATATTGGTTACGATGCTCAAGTGGGTGAAAGAGGCGTTAAGCTTTCTGGTGGACAGCGTCAACGTGTCGCTATCTCGCGTGTTCTTTTGAAAAATGCTCCACTATTAGTTCTGGATGAAGCAACTTCTGCACTCGATTCTGAGGTAGAGGCAGCGATTCAAGAGAGTTTGATTGAGCTAATGGAAGGCAAAACGGTTATTGCGATTGCACACCGCCTGTCGACCATTGCAGCAATGGACCGTTTGATCGTACTTGACCAAGGTAATATCGTTGAAGAAGGCACGCACCAAGAGCTGATTACACAAAATGGCATCTATGCTCAATTGTGGAATCACCAAACCGGTGGCTTCATTGCCGATGATCTTGAACAGGCTACGAGCGCTTAATTTTTGTGCTATTTTAAAAGTGCGGCGTGATTCACAACAATTTGTTAATTAGTGGTAAATTACACGTGGCAGAATGTTATGTCGTAATTATATAATGACATTAACACCAAAGACGCCTCGCTTGCGCGTTCTGGAATAAGGCTAGACTTCGGGGGGAGGCTAGCCTTTCTTATGCCCCTAGATCAGCAACCTTTCCCCACCTGTTACGTAAACTTCATCGATCCTTTTGTTTTTTTCTTGGCGTTTTTTTCTTAAAATGCGCGCAGTATTATTTCTAGAGATCAACCATGAACAAAAGTGTCTTAACTAACGTTATCGCGTTAGCACTGCTTGCTGGCGGCTATGCGACAGCAAACCAATACTTGCTTTACGCAGGCCTATTCGCATTTTCAGGTGCCATAACCAACTGGCTTGCGATTCACATGTTGTTCGAGAAAGTACCCGGCCTATACGGTTCTGGCGTTATTCCGGCGCGCTTTGAAGAGTTCAAGGCAGCCATCAAACAACTGATGATGGAGCAGTTCTTTACTGAAAGTAATATCGACCGCTTCCTAAGCAGCGAGATGACAGGAAAATCGCTTAATCTAGAGCCTGTGATTCAGAAGATCGACTTTAATCCTGCATTCGACTCACTGGTGCATGTTATCGAGAACTCACAGTTTGGCGGTATGTTGGCAATGGTTGGTGGCACAGAGGCACTACAGCCGATGAAAGCGCCATTTGTTGAGAAAATGCAAGAGTCAGTGATTGAAATCAGCAAGAGTGACTCTGTAAAAAATGCCATCAAAGACGAGTTAGAATCGCCTGCGATGATGGATGAAATCAAAGAGAACATTGAGGCGATCATTGATCAGCGCTTGAATGAACTGACACCGAAGCTTGTAAAAGAGATGGTTCAAACCATGATCAAAAAACACCTTGGCTGGCTAGTAGTATGGGGTGGTATATTCGGTGGTGTGATTGGCTTAATCTCTGCGGCAATTACGCTGTAAGTAAGCCGGACAAGTTTATCGGATTACTCTTGCTCTAACGTCCCACAAAAATGGAAGCTTATTGGCTTCCATTTTTTATATCTAAACAAACACGCTTGAAGTAAAACCGGTGCCCTACTTTAAGGTTGCCAACAATTCAGGGTTAACACCAAAGCCCTTTTTATGCTCTTCAATCACGACCTCACTGCGTGTCTGAATCACACCTGGCAAGGTACCTAACTTTGTTGCCATAAACGCTTGGTACGCCTTCATGTCTTTCACTCGAACCTTGATCATGGTATCGAAGTCTCCCGACAATGAATAACATTCTTCCACCTCGGGCATCATTTCAACCGCTTGGGCAAACTTATCAAAAATAGAAAAGCTAGTCTGGTCGAGACGAATATGGATAAAAACTTGGACATCGAGTCCCAACTTTTCTGAACAAAGCTCAGCATGATAGCCTGTGATATATCCCTCTTTCTCCAATCGCTTGAGCCTGTCAGAGCAAGGTGACGTCGTGAGGTTAACCTGCTTTGCAAGTTCAACAACAGGCAAACGCCCCTTCATATGCAGAATTCGTAGTATCTCTTTATCGATACGATCAAGTTGATGCTGAGACATAACATTCCTTAAACATTCTAAATTCCGCTCAGTATATTCCATACCTAGAGCAATCGAAGAAAACCTCGCTCACACATTTAAAAAACTAAATGCACGCATGGCATTCACGTCAAATATAAATAAATACAAATAGATAATGGAGCTTATAAATCAAACTCTGATTATTAACAAATTATTATAGAAATGACCCGATTAACAAATAAGTTGAGCCGGAAACGAAAGAAAGGATATAGGCCAGAGTGAATAATAGAATTATCAAAGAGAAAGGATGACTCTATTATGAAAACGCAAGAACTCGCATATAAACCTTACGGTATTGGTTCATGGACATACGTAACGGTATCAAAAGATGTTGCTCAAGCACTAGCAAATGAGTACTCAAACTATGGTTGGGATGTGAAGATTGATGGCAATGCCATTGAAACTGAACTTGCACTCAAAGCAGCCTAGAAACACAAAAACCTCCCAACACGGAGGTTTTTTGAATCAAGTTAGTAAGCACTTACTATGGGTTAGGCTAAACCAACTTGGGGAACAGTACTTCCGGTTTCGCAGCGGCAATTGCACGTGCGGCAGAAGTGCTGAGTTTCCATATCGTAGTACAGGTTTCCACTAAATAGCTTTGACGTCCATTGCATCATACGGCCAGAGGCTGTCTCGGGCTCTGTTTCACAACGTTTCATTATAGACTTATGTAGTGTTGTTTTTTTACATCCTTTGCAATATAGATCAGGCATACCTTTGTCCTATAGGTCTTTAGTGGTTACTGACAATTGACACATCATGTCCAATTCGGTTCCACAATTCACCGAGCTAATGACAAAAGTGAGCGCTAAGTTCAAAAAACAGCCACTTTTCTATTTTGTTTTTTGACATCAAACGCGATCAACAAGATTGATCTTTCATTTCTCGCTCAAGATCCTACGCTTTCGATTTACATTGTAAACCCCAATTTCAACATCAGAAAACCTCGAATAGACTTAATTTGAAATAAGACAAAGGTCGTACTCACATAAAAAAATAGAGCCACCAAAGTGACCCTATTTATTACTCTAAGTTTTACAATGTAAATTCGGCTGTTTTTTAACCGATAGTCATTGGGATTAGTCTAGCTCAACGAGGTTCTTCTCGAACTCAGCGTGTTGCTTCTTAACTTCGTCTTCTGGCTCGCCAGTGATTAGGCTCACGATAACGATAGAGATAGTCGATAGGATGATTCCCGGTACGATTTCGTAAACATCGAACCAACCGCCCGTGAACTGTTTCCAAAGTACAATCGTAACACCACCAACCACGATACCCGCTAGAGCGCCGTTACGGTTCATACGAGACCAGTATAGGCTCAACACGATAGCTGGACCAAATGCAGCACCGAAACCAGCCCATGCATAAGATACAAGGCCAAGAACTGAACTGTCTGGCGTCATCGCTAGTACAAGAGCAATGAGAGAGATTAGGATAACCGCGAAACGGCCTACACGAACAATCTCTTCTGACGTTGCGTCTTTCTTCAGAACTTGCTTGTACAGATCTTCTGCCATCGCAGATGAAGAAACAAGAAGTTGTGAATCCGCAGTACTCATGATTGCCGCTAGGATTGCAGCCAGTAGGATACCTGCAATTACTGGGTGGAACATCGCGTTTACAAGAAGCATGAAGATCTTCTCGCCATCGTCTAGCTTAGGTGCACCAGAGTTCGTCACATAGATTAGACCAACAAGACCAACCAGCATTGCACCAACCATAGACAGTGCAGTCCATACCACCGCGATGCGACGCGCTGTTGTTAGGTCTTTATTAGTACGTGTTGCTTTAAAACGAGCAAGAATGTGTGGCTGACCGAAGTAACCTAGACCCCATGCCGCTAGCGAGATGATCGCGATAGCAGAAAGCGGCTCACCTTTCGCATCATTCCATAGCGTTAGAAGCTCTGGGTTGATGTTGTGTAGGTCAGTCGATAGTTGACCAAGGCCACCGTTCATTGCTGCGATTGGTACAATCAATAGCGCAGCAGACATCAGCAGACCTTGAACCAAGTCCGTCCAAGATACAGCAAGGAAACCACCAAACAGTGTGTACGAAACCACACATACTGTGCCGATAATTACTGCCGTTGTGTAATCTAGGCCGAATACCGTTTCAAACAATTTACCACCCGCTACCAAGCCTGAACTTGTGTAGAAAAGGAAGAATAAAAGGATAAAGAAAGCAGAAATTGTTTGGATCAGCTTAGAATTATCATTGAAACGACGAGATAGGAACTCAGGCAGCGTCAGTGATTCAGTCGTAATGCTGTAAGTACGTAGACGTTTTGCACTGATTAACCAGTTTGCCCAAGTACCAACAAGTAGGCCACCAGCAAGCCAAAATGCTTCAAAGCCAGCAGCGTAAGCGTAACCAGGCAGGCCAAGTAGCAACCAACCACTCATGTCTGATGCACCAGCAGAAAGTGCAGCAGGCCATGGGCCTAACGAACGACCACCTAGGAAGTAGTCAGTTGAGTTAGATGTACGTTTGTAAGCAATAACACCGATCGCTAGCATCATAATTAGATACGCAATGAACGTCGTCGTTATTGCAAAACTGTTTTCTATCATTTGATAGTCCTCATTTTGTAGAAAGCCTTCCATGCCTAATTCAATGCAAGGCACTCACCATAAAGGCAAGCAAGTGCATTGAGTTAGGTATTCAGGCTCCAAAGCACTATCAGTTAAACCCAAAGATGGTGAAAACCAAAGTTGGAAAGAACCAAAAGTGCTTAGAGCCAATTTTACTGAAGGTTAGTGAGCTTCGCTTCCAAGTTCGAGCAAGGTCGCGTTACCGCCCACGGCTGTTATATTTATAGTTCGCGTACGCTCGGTAATGAAGCGCAGCGATAGGTGTGGATCATTGGCAACATTCATTGTCGCCAGATCCGTTTCAGCTACTAAACCGACGATTGCGCCGTCACGCTTAGCAAGCTGTAAATTGATAGCTTGTGCCGTTTGCGAGTTACCCACGTAACCCACGCTACGTACATCGCAAGACAACAACTGTTGAGCAGCGTCATACGAGGCAACTTGCACCAAGTTAGTTGGCAAGTTCGCCGACTTAGCTGCGTCTGCAACTAAGGTATTGAACTGCACATCATCACTGCACAATTGAACGCTGTTACCTGCCAATAGCGCAGCAGTAATAAAAGCCATTGCAGTTTGCAGTGCTGGCACTTTCTCTTCGCAATCATCAACAATCACCAAAGCCACACCGCGGCCAGCGGCATACAACTCATTGGTTTCGCCCGTAGGACCTGCCATTAGGTGCTGTTCAGAAAGCAGCGCAGACGCTTGCTCTAGATGATAAGTCGCCACCGTCGCCAAAGGCGCAGATTGACTTTCGATCTCTGATTTCAGCGCAAGTACCTGAGCACTCTTGTAATCAAAGTCGGTAAGGTTCCATTGTTCCCACGCTAGCAAAGCATCAGAAAAACCTGTCACTTGATGAACCATGATAATGCTCCTTATGCCTTGTCTTGTGATTGAGAGAAATGAACATCAGTAAAGCGGTATAGGTAGTGAGGACCACCCGCTTTAGGGCCAGTACCTGACAAGCCTTGACCACCAAATGGTTGAACACCAACAACGGCGCCCACTTGGTCACGGTTGATGTAGCAGTTACCCACACGAACGTGTTTTTCGATCCAACGGTAAGTTGTCTCGTTACGGCTGTGGATACCCATGGTTAAGCCAAAGCCCGTTTGGTTAATTTGGTCTACCACTTGCGCTAGCTCACTCGCTTTGAAGCGAACAATGTGTAGCACTGGGCCAAACTGTTCTTCTTTCAAGCAGCTGATGTCATCAACCTCAAAAGCACTCGGTGGAACAAAATCACCATGTTCACAATCCGTACCTAGAGAAAGCTGAGCTACCTTCTTCTGGGTATTGGTCATGTTTTCTAAGTGCGCCATTAGCTTCTGTTTCGCGTTTTGGTCGATAACAGGGCCAACATCGGTTTTATGAAGGTGTGGAATGCCAACACTCAGCTCGTCCATTGCACCGTGAATCAATCCAACCACGCGGTCTGCAATGTCTTCTTGGATGTAAAGCACACGTAGTGCAGAACAACGTTGACCTGCTGAAGCGAATGCTGAACGAATCACATCACGAACTACCTGTTCAGGCAGTGCAGTACTGTCGACGATCATCGCGTTCTGGCCGCCTGTTTCCGCAATAAACGGAACTGGCTTAGCGTTACGAGTGGCTAATGACACATTGATACGCTGTGCTGTTGGCGTAGAACCCGTAAAGGCAACGCCCGCAATCGCATCATGGCTTGTTAGTGCACTGCCGATCTCAGCACCGCGACCCGGCAGTAGCTGAATGGTGCCAGCAGGGAAGCCCGCTTCATTCATCAGTTCAACCGCACGAGCAGCAATCAGGCTTGTTTGCTCGGCAGGCTTAGCCACAACCGTATTACCCGCCACTAGTGCTGCAGTAATTTGGCCAAGGAAGATAGCGAGAGGGAAGTTCCAAGGGCTGATACAAACGAACACACCACGACCTTGTCGAGAAGCGATTCGAGTTTGGCCATCAAAACCTTTTAGTTCGAAACCTTGTAGGTTGTCCGCTTGTTTTGCGTAGTAACGACAGAAGTCGACGGCTTCACGTACTTCATCAATACTATCGTGAATTGTCTTACCCGCTTCTTGATGACAAATTGCCACCAGCTCAGCGAGGTTGTCTTCCATCAGGTCAGCCAGCTTATCAAGTGCCGCCGCTTTGGTTTCAACCGATGTTGCGTTCCAATCAGCGAATACTGCGTCTGCGCCAGTGATCGCTGCGGAAACATGATCAAGGTTAGCGAAAGCCACCTGCCCCACATTAATACGACGATCATAAGGTGCAGTCACTTGCTCAACGTTCTGATCAGCCTTGATCATGCTTTCGGCAAGAGATTCACCGTTGATCACAGGGCCCGCAGTCCATTGGTTGTTTAAGAAGCCTTTTACTTGCTCTTCAAACTGATGCGCTTCACTTTCAATATCAATGTTCACACCGTAAGAGTTCTTACGCTCTGGGAATACCGCCGGTGGCAATGGAATCTTAGTGTTGTGCAGTGTATCGAATGCAAGAAGCATATCGACAGGATGTTGAGTCAGCTCTGCCACAGGGCAACGCGCATCAACTAGACGGTGGACAAACGAGCTGTTTGCGCCGTTTTCTAGCAAGCGACGTACTAGATATGGCAGTAGATCTTTATGGCTGCCAACCGGTGCGTAGATACGTACCGACTGTTGGTAAGCTTCCATCGCATGGTTGTACAGAGAATCACCCATGCCGTGTAAGCGTTGGAATTCAAAGTCTTTATGGTCGGTCATTACGGCAATAGCAGAAACCGTATGAGCATTGTGGCTCGCAAACTGCGGGAAGATATTGCCACGAACGCTTGGGCTCAATAGGTAACGCGCACATGCAAGGTAAGCTACGTCTGTCGCTTCTTTACGTGTGTAAACTGGGTAATCAGTAAAGCCAGCTTGTTGCGACCATTTGATTTCGCTGTCCCAGTAAGCACCTTTAACTAAGCGAAGCGGGATCAAATCACCCTGCTCTTTCGCTAGGCGGTTTAGCCATACTAGAACCGGAAGTGCACGCTTTGAGTAAGCTTGAATAACCAGACCAAATTTACCCCAACCTTTTACAAGATCAGTGCGGTACAGTTTTTCGAATAATTTAAGAGAAAGCTCTAGGCGATCCGCTTCTTCCGCATCAATCGTAATTGCAACATCGAGCTCTACTGCACGGCGCAATAGCTGCTCTAGCGTGTCGCAAAGTTCACTCAGTACGCGGTCTTCGTTCGCCACTTCATAACGTGGGTGAAGCGCAGAAAGCTTGATAGATACCGATGGCGCAGGGCTCGATTTTGAAGAGACATACGTGTCTCGACCTACAGCTTCAATCGCCATTAGGTAATCTTTGAAGTATTTGTTTGCGTCAGCTGTAGTCAGTGCCGCTTCACCTAGCATGTCGTATGAGTAGGTAAAACCTTTGTCACGCATAGACTTACCGTTCTTCTGCGCTTCAGCAATGCTGCGACCAAGAACGAATTGGTGACCCATCACCTTCATCGCTTGGTGCATCGCTTTACGAATCACAGGCTCAGAAAGCTTGTTCACTAAACGGTTAACCGCTTGACCTGCACTCTGCTCTTTAGATGAAAGTCCAACCACCTTGCCCGTTAACATTAGGCCCCAAGTGGATGCGTTCACAAACACCGAATCAGAATTCTTAAGGTGAGACTTCCAGTCCGCAACGCTCAGTTTGTCGCGAATCAGTGCATCAGCTGTTGCTGAATCAGGAATACGCATCAAGGCTTCCGCCAGACACATCAGCAAGATGCCCTCTTGAGTATCTAAGCTGTATTCAAGCAGCAGTGCATCGATCATCTGGATAGAAGTCTTATCCGCACGGATAGCCTCGATCAATGATGTCGTTTTCTCTGTGATTTGCTGCTTTTCAGACTCAGAAGGGGTAGCTAGTGGCAGAAGTTGCTCTAGCCATTGGGTTTCATCCACCATATATAATGGTGAGATAAGCGACCATAGATCAGCAAGCGGCTGCTCGTTGAATTCTGGCTTTAACACATCAGTAGCTGTAAACATGCGTTTTCCTTAATCTCACACCCGGAATTAGCCCGGGGATCTCTACAATGGCTGCAGTGTATTTAGAGTATATAAGGATTACTTGTCAAAAACTCCGAGTTTTTTGCTAAAAACTCGCTTTATTAACAAAACAAACACAACGTCACATATGAAACTTTAAAATAATATGCCGTTTTGTTTCACTATTTAACAGAAATTTTCTTTTTGTATTGGGATGGTGACATGCCTTGAAGGCGTGAAAAGGTGTGAGTAAAGGAAGATTGACCGGAGAAACCAGCCAATTCTGCAACCTGACCAAGACTCAGATTACCTTGTTCGATCAAGCGGCGAGAGCGGTCGATACGCTTACCTAATACATACTGGTGAGGAGTAATGCCCATTTGCTCTTTGAATAGCATGTGGAATTGGCTTTCGCCCAAAAACACGCTGCCTGCAAGCTGCGCGACAGAGATCTTATTCGCGAGGTGTTGCTCGATGTAACGATCCAGAGCTTCAAGGTCGAAACGCGAATCTTTGATTGAGGTTTCAAACGCCGAGATGTGTCTTTGCATCAATGCGATCACCGTATCATTACAGGCACGGCTTAATAGCAGATCATCAGGGCTTGACTGCATCTCTTGTACCAACATATGGATAAGTTTTTGAATTTGCGCGTCTAATTGGAAGTAGACATTTGATGACTCTAGCTGGTTAATCTTCTCTAGCATCAGAGGGTCGTCGTCACTCGGCACAGGCATGTTAAGTACCAGAATATCCGACTGACCGACCACACCACCGAAAGCATGATCAGAGCTTGCTGTCACCACACATCCTTGCCCTGGACCGACAAGATTACCCTTACCGCTGACTTCAAATTCCGCCTGACCTTTTAGACCAATCACCACCTGAGAATAATGGTGATCATGACAATCCATATGCGAAGGCAAGGTAATGATCTCTGCGGGACGAGGGCCAGTAAGGCCTAGCGGAGACAAATCTAGGTTTGGAAAGGGTAAAGGTTTTGGCATGACAGCAAAGTACTCAGGTCAACATAGTAAGAATAATACTCTGAAATCTGCACAAGATGAATTTGTAAATGATCATGAGAGTCATTTCCTGACCTCAAACAAAAGATCATCACCGCGATCGTCTTGATCATGCCTCCGGAAAGATGATCAAGAGTGTATAAACTACGGCCATTGTAAAACCAATCGTTCCGGCAAGTTTAGGGGCTTCACAAGCATGCAAGCACGAAAAACCATGTCATCAATAAATGCTTCACCGCTCTAACATAATGAATAAATTTTCTTATATAGCTCAAATAATTGGCTATAAACCTGTAAAAAGTGTATCCGAAGTACCGAAACTTGGCTTTTGAGTAGATTGGATAGCAATAAAACGGTATAAAGACGGGTACTGTGTTAATTGCTAATAACTAGTGACTCACAACTAGGAAGTAGACACTTTATTAACGAGCCAATTTCAATCTACAAGTTGCAGGGACCTATGACTAACTTTCGAATTTCAGCGCTTTTACTTGCGCTATCCCCTCTTTGGGTATCTGCATCGGTATCAGCTGAAGAACTGAATCAAGTCGATCCCGTTTCAGCTATCGATGCAAAGCTAACAGAGAAAAACTCAGATATTGAGCGTATTTCAGCAACCAAAGTATCGGCGACTGAAAACCTAAAACAACTTCAAAACAAGAACAGCAAGTTGTTACGCGAAGGTGAAGAACTTAAGGCAAAACGCAACAGAGCCAAGTCTGTACTCGACAAACAGTACAGTCGCTTACTTGAAGATCCAGAAACGGATTTGGTCTCTTTCCAGAAAAGTTACCAAGACGCTTGGGCTGCGGTTAAAGAGAATCAATCGGCTCAGCTCGATAACGAACAAGCGATGAACGAGAGCGAAATTCACCTTTCTCAAATCAAGCAAAAGCAAGCTCGCCTGAATAATGAGCTAGCAAACTTGAGAGAGTCAAAAGTTGAAGCTCGTGTAAAACGTATCGCGACAGAATTGCGTGAAAGTGCGGTTCTTGAAACCAGTTACACCACCACATGTTCATCAACAATGACACTGGGTGAGTGTACTGCACAGGGTAAACACCTGACCAATCAGAAAGCCGTGCAAACGTTCAAGAGCCAATTACTTGAGCAGCTCACAGAAAGCACACTAGCGAAGCAAAACTTGCAAGGTGTTCAACTGAACATCCATGTTCAAGACAGCCAAGCAATCAAGAGTGGTTTCTCTGGTAACAACTCTTACTTCATGCAGATGCAAGCTCAGCTTCAAGCAAAACCTGAAGCAGTTGCAGCATGTAACCTATTGAATGTTTCGACTCGCTACTGCTTAACAGGCAGTGACGCTGCGGTCGTTAAGAAGAGTGACAAACAGTGGGCTAACGTGACGGTACGTTCTGATCAGTACAACGACTCAGTAACCATCAACGGCATTAAGTACGGCAGCACGCCTCTTGAGGTTGCGCTACCAAGCGGTCGTCACCAAGTAACCATTTCAAAACAAGGTTACGAGTCTTACAACCGCACAGTTACCATCAACGGCAGCGACACTATTTGGGTTAAGCTTCTTCCTAGCAAAGAAAGCTAAACACCCTTTCTACATAGAGCTAAGCCGATATAAACGCTTAGCTCTATATCAGATAGCCGTGCCTATTTCACAAAGCTGAATGAACACTCGCCATTTTGTTGATAGTTATAAACTGTATGATCGTTATAACCTTGTATAGTCGTTATAAACAGTAGCTGCAGACGAAATGGCGTTCTCGTTTAGAATATTCGATTAACCTAAATTACGATTGAAGTAGCCCATCATGCGCCAAGGTCTTCCTACTCTACTATTTGCACTTGCTCCCTGCCTAATGACTCCTGCTGTTTTCGCAGAAGCAACAACACCAGCGATCGCACCTTCTGTCACCGATATTGAAAGCTCACTATTCGAAAAGCATACCGACTTAACGGCTGTTGAGAAGAAACTGGCTGACAAACAAAATGAAGTCGACAACCAAGCGCAACAAACGGCACGTCTAACCAAGTTATCAGCTCAAGCTGAGCAAACACTCGCAAAAGCGAAAGCCAGCCTAGAGCAAGATTATACGCGCATGATTGATGAGCCCAATTTCGACATCTCGCCAGCTCAAAGCCTATTCCAAGACGCGTGGAAAACAGTAAAAGAAGGCAAGCTTGCGATTTCAGACTCTGAGCAGAAACAGCAAGGCTTGATGATGGAACTTGAGGCTATTCAAGCCGAGAAAGCGACGGCAGAAGCTTCAATCGCAACCCTAAATCAAGACAAGCTAAGAGCAAGAGCAGAACGACTAAGAAACGAGATCACTCAGACGGAAGAGCAAACCGTGAGCTTTACTAACCGTTGCAGCAGCGATATGACACTGGCGCAATGTTCAGACCAAACGGTGACCTTGGCACTGCAAAAAGCGGTAAAACAGTTCCAACATAGTCTGGTAGATAACGCGACTGAATCGAACACAGTGAAAGAGCACCTTGCGTCTGCTTCGCTGAATATTCACGTTCTGCAACACAAAGTGAAATCCTCTGGCTTCTCTGAAGATAACCGTTACCGAGCGGTGATTGCGGCGAACCTAGAAACACGCCCAGATAAGAACACACCTTGTCGTCTGCTTGGTATTCAATCATCAAACTGTTTCACGCAAAGCGAGCAACAAGCCAACGACCAGCAAAAAGAAGTCGCTTGGGTTAACTTGGTGGTGCGTTCCAATCAATACAACGACAATGTTTCTATCAACGGCGTGAACTATGGCAGCACACCGGTTGAAGTGATGTTGCCAACGGGCCAGCACATGGTCACGATCGAAAAAGAAGGCTACCTTTCTTTCCATCAAGAGCTAAAAATAGCCCGCGATCACAACCTAAGAGCCGTATTACAAGCCAAACAGAATTCATTGAATGTCGGCACCAAATTTGCCGACCCTATGGGTAACGACATTCAGAGCCCAGAAATGATTGTGGTTGGATCTGGTCGCTACCTACTGGGTGAAAACAATGCCAAGCAAGTGACCATCAAACAGCCTTTTGCATTAGCCGCTACGCCTACTCGTGTTCAAGACTTTAAAGCATTCGTTGAAAGCACAGGCTACCAGACAGACGCAGAACTGATGAACACCTGCGATACGTTCGTCAATGCAGAGATCACAACCGTTTCAGACAATGACTGGCAGAATCCTGGCTTTAAGCAAGCAGATAACTCGCCGGTCGTTTGTGTTAGCCAAAATGATGCCAAAGCTTATACTCGTTGGTTATCTAAAAACACAGGCTTCACTTACCGTTTGCCAACGCCACAAGAGTGGGAAGCTGCAGCAAGAGCAGGCCAAGACACCAACTTCTGGTGGGGCAACGAATTCCGCTCTGGCAAAGCCAATACAGGCTGGGCGGGTACACCTTGGTCAAACGTTAGCACATCTCCAGTTAAGTCATTCCTGCCAACGCCAACAGGCTTCTACGACATGGTGGGGAACGTATGGGAATGGACAACCGCTCAGAAAGGCTTAGCGAAAGGTGGCGCGTGGAGCTTCTCTCCTGAAGAAGCGAAAGTGTATAACGAACTGTACGTACCACCTTCAACCGCAGCTAACTATCTAGGATTCCGAGTAGTAAGAGATCTATAGGCTCCCAATCACAGGAGCAAAATCTTAAATATTTACTCTAGGTTCTCAATTATCACATTGAACAGCATTTATAGGGGAATTCCCCCCTTATGCATAAGCACTCCTAGGAGTAGATTCGTCGATAGAGTAGTAAGTCACTCTGGGTATCAAATTGATGCCTCAGTTTAATTTACCTGACCCTCGTAAATTAAACTGAAAATCTTCTACATGTCGACAAGGCATATCTTGTCTTTGGCCAGCCCCTCTTCAGGCTGGCTTTTTTTTGCCTGTTTATTACCCTTTATGCCCATTGATTCTCCGAGATTGACACAGTTAGTCAGCAGTCCGTTCAACTGATATTCACCCTTTACTTCTCGTGTAGAGTTCAAACTCAAATGGCCATTGCAGCACTATAAGAAACTGATATCATTGTGATACCTCTGATTGCGAGATAAAACATTGCCAGATCCACTCAACTCCATACATCGTTCTTTATTCGAGCAACTTCCAGGCTGCTGGGGCTGCAAAGATACTGACTCGGTCTTCGTGTACGCCAACCTTGCTTACAACCAATTGATCGGCTTAAAACAGGGCGAGACTTGTACTGGCTTGACTGACTTCGACATGCCCAGTCAAACCACTGAGTGCGCACAAGATTTCAGAGCTCAAGACAAACATGTGATGGATACACGCAGTACCCTTAAGATCCTCGATATTCACCCTTATCCAGACGGACGCTGGCACGCCCATATCTTTACTAAAACCCCTTGGCTTGATGACGACGACAACGTCCAAGGCACCATCTTCTATGGCCAAGAGCTTACCGATACCGCGATCTTAGAGGTCGGTCATTGGGTTTGTCAGGCAACAGGAACAAAAGGCAACCAGGCATCGCTTGCGGGGTCAGAGCCGCGCGTGTCTAAACTGCAAAAGCGGCTGACTTCGAGAGAATCAGAAGTGCTGTTCTTACTGCTTTTCGGCAAGAAACCACAGTACATCGCGTCGACGTTAAACATTTCAATCAAAACGGTCGAAGGTCATGTCGCTAGATTGAAACAGAAGTTTGATGCACGTAGTAAAAGCCAGTTAATAGAGTATGCATTGGACTCAGGATTAGGCTCAGTGATCCCAGAAACTCTGCTCAAAAAACAGATCTCCGTTGTTCTGCACAGTGACTGATTTACTGTTCAACTGAAAATGCAGACAAAAAAATGCCGTTGATAAGTCTCATCAACGGCATTTTTGGATCTGTTAACAGCTAAGCGATCAAGCAACCTAAGGCGCTAGGCGATCAATATCCCAGCTGTTGTCTTGGCGAGAGAACAAGAAACGGTCGTGCAAGCGGTGTTCACCACCTTGCCAGAACTCAATGCTATCGACACGAACTCGGAAGCCACCCCAGAAAGAAGGCACTGGGATCTCTCCTTTAGCAAACTTCTGTTTAAGCTCTAGATACTTACCTTCTAAAATCCCACGAGCTGAGATGCGGCTACTCTGCTTACTTGCAATCGCGGCCAATTGGCTCTCTTTTGGACGTGACGAGAAGTACTTCATATTTTCCATAGCCGTCAGCTTTTCAGCCGTGCCCGTAATATGAACCTGTCGCTCAAGTGGATGCCAAGGGAAGTGCAAACTGATTTTGCTGTTGTGCTCAAGCTGGTGCGCTTTACGGCTACCCAAGTTGGTGTAAAAAACGAACCCGTCTTTATCAACATTCTTCAGCAGAACAATTCGTTGGAATGGCTGACCATTTTCATCAACCGTAGCAACTGTCATGGCAGTAGGGTCCGTCAACTTCGCTTCAATGGCTTGCTCTAGCCATAGATTGAATTGCTCAATCGGGTCTGCGGCCAAGTCTTTACGTCTCAATCCACCCTTAGCGTATTCGCGACGAATATCTGTCAGTTCCATTTGGTTGCTCCTTTCAATTTTTTTGTGATTTTGCGCTGTAATCCTTTGAAACACAAGTCTCAGCCATGGTTTTGTCTCACAGAAGCTGTTCGGTGTTAACAAGATCTCGGTACTCTATCCATCATATTGATAATCTTTATACAAACCGATGACAAGCAGAGATCCAAGTGACCAAAATACTGCCTAACCTAATGACTCCCTTTGTTTTATTCTCATTGTTATTGGGAGCTGCTGGGCTGACTGCAACCCACTTTATGGCAGTACAGTTCCAAGAAAAAATCGTCACTCAGCAACTCAATGAAGCGGCCAATAAAGCCAACCTACAAATTGATTCTGAATTGGATAAATTCAAACAGATCCCGAATTTGCTCAGCCATGACCCGCGCTTGCTTTCTTATTTTGACTCATCACCGCAAACAGACAAGATTTCCGCTGCTCAGCTCAATCAATTGCTGTTTGAATGGTCAAATCAAAGCCAGGCCGACACTATATATATCCATGACCCAAGTGGTACTGTGGTCGCTTCCAGTAATTATCAAAAGCCTCGCACCTTTGTGGGTGAGAACTTCTCGTTTCGCCCCTACTTTGCTTCTGCCATTCAAGGTAACAACACACACTACGTCGCACTGGGTGCCCGCTCGAATGTACGCGGTTACTTTCTATCTTCACCGCTGTATGTTGAGAATGACATTGTTGGTGTTATCACCGTAAAAGTGAGCTTAGAGAACCTCGAAAACATCCTAACCAGCGACGAATTTGAGATTGTGGTACTCGACTCTAACCAAGTGGTATTTCTATCAAGCCAAGCTCCGTGGCTTTACCATTCATTGTTGCCACTAACGCAGCAACAACAAACGGATATCGCAATTCAACGCCAATACGGTCAAAGCGAAATTTCGATCATCGAAGCCTTTCGCTCTTCAAGCTCTCAGCCAGAAGCTAACGCTAATCGCTCTAACAACCTTCAATCCAACCAAATCCAAAAAGAGCTCACGGCCAACCAGTTATTCAAGCTTGGTACTTTTAATCTTTACCCAGCTGCCGTCAGTAACAATCAGTACCAAGTGGTCGCACTAAAAGAGACCCGGGCTGAGCTTATAAAAGTACTGCAGATCGATGTCATCTTCGTCGTGATTTACAGCTTGGTGATGCTTATTGCTTGGTCATGGCGCCAAACCTACGTAGCGAAAGTGGCGTTGACCCGACTCAACCAAAACTTAGAGCAAACCGTTGATAAACGGACTCACTACTTGAAGCAATCCAATCAACAGCTGCAACAAACCATCTTTCAATACCAAGAGTCGCAATCGAAGTTGAAGCAGACAGAACAAGAGCTAACCCAAACCGCCAAATTAGCCGTTCTGGGTGAGCTGTCAGCCAGCATTAATCATGAAATCAACCAACCACTTGCAGCACTCAGAACCTACAGCGAGAACAGCTTAAAACTGCTTGAAATGGAACGAACCGATTTGGTGAAAAGTAATCTTGAGAAAATGATTGTCCTAAACAACACCATTACCGACATCATCGCGCGACTCAAAGTCTTTACTCGCAAGGTCACCAAACAAGAGCATCATGTAGCCAACCTGCATCAAGCGGTCAACAATGCCACCAGTATTCTCAGCGCACTGATGATCAAGCAAGGCATCACGCTCAGGTTAAGCACGGTACCAGATGACATTAATATCGCGATTCATCCGACCGAGCTCGAACAAGTGCTGGTGAATCTGATTCACAACGCGACTCAAGCTCTTCAGCAGCAAGCCATAGATCAACAAACCTTGCTCCAACAAACAACAGTTCAACAAACAGCAGCCCAACAGGCTATTCCACAGATAGGCGTTGAATGGCAACTGCATGAAGACATGTGTCAGGTGATCATTTGGGATAACGGAATTGGTATGTCTGCCGACAAGCTTGAACAACTTTTTGACCCGTTTTTCACCACTAAGCCTGAAGGTTTAGGGCTTGGACTCTCTATATCTAAACGGATTATTGAAGCGTATCACGGCTCGATCAGTGCAGCCCAGTTGGAGCCGTCAGGCATGGTATTCTCGCTTAATATCCCGTTATACAAAGTTAACAACTGACGCAGAATTGGTATTGTTAACGAGAAAACGAATTTCACATTATTGCTAATCTCACATACAGCTAAGGACTCGGCTTTGCACTCTATGCCCAAACTCTATTTTGTCGACGATGAACCCGCTATCCGAGACTCCGTAGAACAAGCCATGCTGATTGAAGGCATCGATATCGTCTGCTTTCCTAATGCTATTGAGGCTCTAAAGAAGATAAATACCACGCAAGCCGGGATTGTCATTACCGATATTCACATGCCGGTGATGGATGGCATTCAATTAACGCAAAAATTACTGAGCCAAAATCCTCATTTTCAGGTCATTGTACTTACCGGGCATGGTGACGTGCAAACCGCGGTATCTGCGATGAAAGCCGGGGCTTATGATTTTCTGGAAAAGCCGTTTGTGGTCGATGCCCTCCTCACAGCAGTAAGAAAAGCCGCAGATAAGCTCGCACTGGTTGAAGAAAACAACCTATTGCGTAAAGAGTTGGCGATGCAAAATCAGGTGGGTCCAAAACTGATTGGTCAATCGCCATCAATGCAGACATTACGCCGAGAACTGATCACCTTAGACACCAAAACCAACCCACTTCTATTGTTTGTTGGTGATTTAGGAACGGGGAAAAGGGTCACAGCACAATACACTCATGATTTACACAGTCATCAAACTGCGGAGCTTTGCCCTGTTGCTGCGTTTAATTTGCCACGCAGTGACGAAGCGACATTTCATCAGTTTGTTTTGCAACTGTTCTTGAAGCATCAAGGTGGAACGATCTATATCCATGAGACAGAATCATTAACTCAGGATCAATGGCTGTGGTTAGCGAATCTAAAACCCACTCTACTTCGTGAAAACTCATGCAAGACCAATGCAACTTGTATCATTATCGCAACCAAAATAGTTCCTACTACAATTACAGGTGAACTGCGCCAATTTAATTTACTACCCTTGGCGCAAAGAACGGAAGATATTGGGTCTTTGTTCAAACACTTTGCTCGCGGTGCAGCAAGTCGCTATCAGTTGCCGCCGCCCGTTATTACAGAAAAAGAGATTCAACGACTCATTGCAACGCATTGGGTGGAGAACATTCGCCAGCTTCGCCAGCATGCCGAACTCAGAGTCTTGACTCAAATTAAGCAGCCGTCGCTCGACAGCGATATTAGTGAGCAAAATGACGATAACGAGCTCGACGTCAGCATTGAGGAACAACAACAGTCGTTAAACCAACGTACCGATAGCTTTGAACAAATTATCTTGATTGAGGCACTACATCGCCATCAAGGTCGTTTAAAAGAAGTACAACAAGAGCTTCAGGTGTCGCGAAAAACACTGTATGACAAACTAAGAAAGCATCAGCTCGATAAAACCGATTTCAAGAACCGATAAGTCTTAAAAAATATATAAATTCAAAGATTTAAAGGAACAAAATCTTAACATTTATAAGAAGTAAGAATACACTCAATAGGCTTGCACTTTTATTTAGCGAACAAGGACTGTTATGAGTCAGAAAAATTTCAGCAAATTGAACGAGACCGAGCTTGAGTATGTCGACGATAAAACAGCGGCACTACTCCTCAATACGCCCACCAGTGCGCGTATTATGCTGTGGGTGATCGTTCTGTTTTTTATTGCTGCTATTGGGTGGTCTGCTTGGGCAGAGATCGACAAAGTTACCGTTGGCCAAGGCAAAGTGATCCCTTCCTCTCAAATCCAAGTGGTGCAAAACCTTGAAGGTGGCTTAGTTAAAGAGATCTTAGTTAAAGAAGGTCAACGTGTTCAGAAAGGTCAGCAGCTACTGTTGATCGATGACACTCGATTCCGTTCGGACTTCCGCGAACGTGAACAACAAGTGGCGAACTTAACCGCCAACGTGTTGATGCTATCCGCTTCATTAACCAGTGTCGTCATTAACGAAGAGTTCTCTGTTGAAGAGTGGAAAAAAAGCGTGTTGCTTGATTACGGTAAACTCGCCTTTCCACCCAAGTTCTACGAGCTTCAGCCTAAACTGGTTAATCGCCAAAAAGCCGAATATCGTCAAGATCTGAATAACCTAAAAAACCAACTTTCTGTTTTTGATCAACAAGTTGAACAGAAACAGCAAGACCTAGTTGAGATTAAGGCGCGGGTTCGCAACCTAAAACAGAGTTACCAGTTTGCTCGCCAAGAACTGGATATCACCAAACCCCTCGCCGATGAAGGTGTGGTACCACGAATTGAATTACTTAAACTGCAAAGACAAGTGAACGACACTCGCCGAGAAATGACCTCAAGCGAGCTAAAAATCCCTCTGCTACGCTCAGCAATCAAAGAATCCATGCTCAGCCGTATTGATGCTGCCCTGAACTTCCGCTCCGAACAACAAGAAAAGCTCAATCAAGCGCAAGATAAGCTCTCTGCAATGACCGAATCGGCTGTTGGCCTTGAAGACCGAGTAAACCGTACTGTGGTGGTTTCTCCTGTAACTGGCACCGTTAAAACATTGGGCATTAATACTGTCGGTGGTGTTATCCAACCGGGTATGGACATCGTTGAGATTGTACCGACAGAAGACTCTCTCTTGGTTGAAGCGAAAATCGCCCCACAAGATATCGCTTTCCTACGCCCAGAATTGACTGCCATCGTTAAGTTCAGTGCCTATGACTTCACTAAATACGGCGGTCTAGAAGGCGTACTAGAGCACATCAGTGCCGATACCACTCAAGATGAAGAAGGCAACAGCTTCTACATCGTGCGTGTGCGCACCGAAAAACACAATTTTGGACAGAACGAAGAGTTGCCAATCATTCCGGGCATGACTGCCTCAGTCGATATCATCACAGGCAAAAGAACCGTGCTTGAGTACATGTTGAAGCCACTATTAAGTGCTCAAAACAATGCACTAAAAGAGTAAGGACGTTGGATGTTTGATAACGCCTTTCAGTACGCAGTAAATAGACAAGAGCAGAGGCTATGAAGTCTCGGATTTCGCTATTGCTGCTAGTTCTTACCTCTTTTACCTCTGTGGCGCTCAACAAGAGCGACCAAAGGTGGATAGATGCGGTGACCAAAACCTACGGCGATAGAGCCGGAAAGCGAGTAGCAACGTGGCGTTCAAACATGACGTCATACGACAGATTAAGTGAAAAAGAGAAGCTCAGGTCAGTGAACCAATTCTTCAACCAGATGTACTTTGTCGATGACAACTTACTGTGGGGAAAAAACGACTATTGGGCAACACCACTGGAGTTTTTAGGCAGCAATGCTGGTGACTGTGAAGATTTCACTATCGCAAAATACTTCTCTTTGCTTGAACTGGGCGTCCCAGATAAGAAATTGCGATTAGTGTACGTAAAAGCACTGGAGTTAAACCAATTCCATATGGTGTTGGCGTACTACTCAACACCGAGTGCAGAGCCACTAATTTTGGACAACTTAAACCCTGAAATTAAACGCGGTTCCAAACGCCCAGATCTACGACCGATTTACAGTTTCAACGGTAAAAATCTTTGGCTGATAAAATCGGCAGCGGGCAGCGGTAAATTAGCAGGGAAATCTTCAAGATTGAGCTTATGGAACGACTTACGTTCTCGTGAGCGCTCTCTAAAATTAAACAAACCCATTATCAATTACGATGAGTAGGTACAATGACTTTATATAAACAGCTTGTGGTCGGGATGGTTGCAGTGTTCATACTGCTGATGACGTCAGTTTTTATGATCGAATTCAATACCACCCGAGGATACTTAGAGGAGCAGCAACGCTCTGAGGTAAGTAATACCATTAATACTGTTGGACTGGCTCTCGCCCCTTACCTAGAAGAAAAAGACAAGGTGGCAGTGGAGTCTGTAATCAACGCCCTGTTTGATGGCAGTTCTTATTCCGTCGTTCGATTGATCTTTCTCGACAGCGGTGATGACATTCTCCGCTCATACCCTGTAAAGCCAACTGGCGTACCGGAGTGGTTTACCAACCTAAACCTGTTCGAGCCTGTTCATGACCGCCGCGTGATCACCAGTGGCTGGATGCAACTGGCAGAAGTAGAGATCGTAAGTCATCCAGGCCCTGCCTACGATCAACTTTGGCAAGCATTCATCCGCTTATTAAGCATCTTTGGCACGATCTTCTTGCTCGGTTTAGTGTCTATATCTTGGATCCTTAAACGCGCTTTACGCCCGCTCTCGTTGATCATTACTAAGATGGATCAGATCGCCAAGAACCAGTTTGGCGAACCTCTAGCTCGTCCAAAGACAAAAGATCTAACCTTGGTTGTCGACGGTATCAACCACATGTCGACTCAAGTTGAACTGGCATTTAAAAACCAAGCGAAAGAAGCTCAAAAGCTGCGTGAAAGAGCGTATATCGACCCTGTATCTCAGTTAGGTAACCGTGCTTACTACATGTCTCAGTTAACCCAGTGGTTAGAAGAGTCTAGCTTAGGTGGTTTAGCGGTACTAAAAGCCGAATTTATTAGTGAAGAGTACGACGAAAAAGGCTACCAAGAGGGTGATGCCTTGGTTCATCAACTGGCTGAACAGCTACAGGCTTCAATTTCATCACCAGATATCACCATCGCCCGTATTTCTAGTGACGAGTTTGGTTTCATTATGCCGAACATTGACGAAAGCGAACTTAAACTTGTCGCGGGCAGCATCGTAAATTGCATTCAAAACCTAGGTTCAGACCCTACAGGTACGGCGAATCCACACATCGCATTAGGTGTGACATACAGCAACACCCGAAAAAACAGTACCGAAATCATGTCGTTGGTTGATAACGCACTCTCAAGTGCCAAGGCGAACCGAGAGCTTGCTTACGGTTACGTAACCGCAGACGATCACGGCGCTGTGATGGGTAAACAACAATGGCGTATGTTGGTTGAAGAAGCGATCATCAACGACCTCATTACCTTCCGTCTTCAGGCTGCAAATAATGCCTTTGGTAAAACGTATCACCAAGAAGTATTCTCTGCGATTGAAAAAGATGGCGTGCGTTACGGTGCTAACCAGTACTTGTACGCACTAGAACAGCTTGAAATGAGCCACATTCTCGACCAATACGTTATCGAGAAGATAATTGAAAAACTGAATGCGAAAGAAGTAACAAGCCCTGTTGCTATCAATATTTCGCCAAGCAGTATTTCTCAACCAAGCTTCATCCGCTGGATCGGTAAGACGCTTGAACAAAATACTTCAATCGCTCACCTGTTGCACTTTGAGATTCCAGAAAACTGCTTCATCAACGTTCCGCACTACACGGCACTATTGTGTAACACCATTCGCAATGCTGAAGCGGTGTTTGGTGTCGATAACTACGGACGTAACTTCCAATCTCTGGATTACATCAACGAATACCGTCCAAGCTATGTGAAGCTAGATTACCTGTTCACACATAACCTGGATGACGAAAAACAAAAGTTCACCTTAACGTCGATCTCTAGAACCGCTCACAACCTAGGCGTCACCACCATCGCGTCTCGAATAGAAACTCAGACTCAGCTAGATATCTTGTCTGATAACTACGTAGAAGTGTTCCAAGGCTTCATTGTTGATAAATAGTTGTAAGGGTTATATCACATGCAAGATCCACTATTGAACTCACTGATCTACGTTAGCCGATATTACGGGTTAGCTAACTCGCCTGAAGCGTTGATCAATGGGCTACCATTATCAGACGGAAAGCTAACCCCTTTCCTATTCCCTCGTTCTGCAGAGCGAGCAGGATTGGTGGCGAAAGAAAACCGTTCCGACTTGGAAAAGATACCTCACCTGATTCTGCCTGCGGTTTTACTACTTAAACAAGGTGAGGCGTGCGTTCTCAACAGCGTTGATTTAGAAAAGCAAGAAGCGGAAATCATTACAGCGGAAAGCGGAATGGTGCCAATCATCATTCCTGTCGAAGAACTGAAAGAACAATTCATCGGCCGCTACTTCTTGGTAAAGAAACAGTTTCGCTATGATGAACGTTCACCAGAGGTTCTAAAAACACGTAAAGGGCATTGGTTTTGGAGTACCATTTGGGAATCAAAAAACATCTACCGAGATGTGTTGATAGCCTCCATTCTGATCAATATCTTCGCGATAGCCGCGCCAATGTTCACACGCTTGGTGTATGACAAAGTCGTTCCCAACCTTGCCTTTGAAACTTTGTGGGTGCTAGCGAGTGGTATCTTTGTCGTGTTCCTATTCGATTTGCTGCTCAAATTGATGCGAAGCTACTTCATTGACGTTGCCGGTAAGAAATCCGACATCCTCATTTCTTCCAAGCTGTTTAGTAAGGTATTAGGGATTCGTATGGAAGCAAAGCCTGCTTCTGTCGGTGCTTTTGCCAAAAACTTGCAAGAATTCGAATCAATCCGTGAGTTCTTTACCTCAGCAACCATCGGCTCGTTAATCGACTTACCATTCGCGCTGATGTTCTTGGCGTTGATTTGGTTAATGGCCGGAAACCTTGTATTTGTTCCTGTTGTCGGCGTGGTTATTCTGATCATCTATGCACTGTTAATCCAAGGTCCACTGCGTCGTACTATTGAAGAGGGCTCTCGTCTTGCTTCTCAGAAGTACGCGAACTTGATTGAAAGTTTGGCTGGGTTAGAGACGGTTAAGCTCTTCAGCGCGCAGAGTCAGTTCCAATTCCGTTGGGAAGAAGCGGTTGCGCACATGGCAAATTGGAATATCAAAAGCCGACGCATCACAGACAGCATCCAAAACACCGCCGGCTTTGTTCAGCAAAGTACTAACGTAGGTATGATCATTTTTGGTGTGTATCTCATTGCTGAAGGTGAACTGACTATGGGTGGCTTGATTGCTGCGACCATGCTGAGTGGCCGTGCGATTGGTCCTCTTGTTCAACTGTCTTTGCTTTCTACACGTTATAACCAAGCGAAATCGTCGATGACTCTGATTGAGCAAGTCATGTCGATGCCTGATGAACAAGAAGAAGGCAAACGCTACATTCATCGCCCGATTATCCAAGGTCATATCGCGTTAGACAAAGTGACGTTCCACTACCCTGACTCGCCAGTCGCTTCTATCAGAGACTTAACACTGCATATTAAACCTGGTGAAAAGGTGGCGATCATTGGCCGAATTGGTTCAGGTAAAACGACTCTAGAGCGCCTGATTATGGGCCTGTATAAGCCCACAGAAGGCCATGTTCGCATTGATGACACCGACATGGAGCAACTGCATCATGTCGACGTACGACGCAATATAGGCTGTGTACCGCAAGACAGTAACCTATTCTATGGCTCAGTAAGAGACAACATTACCTTAGGTCGTCCATTGGTCGATGACCGTGATGTAATGGATGCTGCGAACCGTGCAGGTGTTACCGCTTTTACTCAGCAAGATCCAGCAGGCTTAGAACGCCAAGTGGGCGAAGGCGGTGGTTTGCTGTCTGGTGGTCAACGTCAGTCAATTGCCATTGCTAGAGCCTTCCTAGGCCGTCCTCCAGTGCTATTGATGGACGAACCGACCAGTGCGATGGATAACCGTTCAGAAATGCACATCAAGCACCAGCTTAACCAATTGCTACCAAGCGAGACGTTAATTCTGATTACACACAAAACATCGATGTTGGACATTGTCGACAGAGTGATCGTAATGGAGAAAGGCTGCATTATTGCTGACGGGCCAAAAGCGCAAGTTCTGTCAGACTTGAAGCAAGGTAAGGTAAGAGCTGCAAGTTAAAGCGCTCATGTGACTTAAAGAATCTAACTAAATCAATATCAGTGACAAGCAAAGGGGGGAGCATCAGCTCCCCCCCTTTTTTTTATTCGAATATATAGAAAACGGTTCGAACCGATCTAGTCAGAATCATTCAGATTGAGAGTCTTTCAATCACAATGAGATATCTTCTTGTTCCATCTTAAATGAACATTGAATCTCGTATTGATTGAACGAGAATACACTGCCACCATGCGTTCGCTTAGTAGTGACCGTCTCATCACCAAACTGGATCGTCACTCGGGTATACACTTTTTCATGAGCCTCTATGGTGCATTCGGCAAGGTTGGTTTCAAATTCCGCTTCGAGGGTATCCAACTGCGACTTAGTATTTTCAATGGCGAGGTTGTTCTTCTCACGTTGCTGCTCAATTTCTAGGGCTTGCTCTTCGCTTCTCTCAGCTTTCGGGCGCTTCTTAAATTCTAACTCTTGGCGGATCACACCCATGGTTTGCTCTTGAGTGTGTTTATAAGTTTCCTTCAGCTCGGCTATCTTTTGTCGGTAGCCATCGTAGCGTGCAAAACCATGTACCTTGGTTGCGGTGTCTCCCTCAACACCTAAGAACACACATTCTATCTTTCCACCGACTTTGGCTTCGCCACCACTGAGCGTGCCATGCTTTTTCAAACTGTCCATCACGATAAGATTGTTACCACAGCGAATGTCATTACTCATACTGTGCACACCAAGTCGAAGGTCACCGGCGGTTTGTAGCTCGGCATTCTGTGCGTAGCTTGCAGTAATGGAACCTTTACTGAATACCTTACAACTTTTTGGCTCACCCTCTTTGGTGGTGTGGCCGATAATACCTTTCGCGACTTTGATATCTCCCTGAGCTTGAACTTCGGCTGATTCAATAAAACCACCCACCGTGACACTTCCGGTCGCCTTGACGATCATCCCCGGCTCGATGTTGCCAGAGACAAAGACATTGCCTTTGAATTTAACGTGCCCAGTTGAGACATCGACGTTGCTGACACATAAGGCGTCATCCACTTCGATGGTTCGATCTTTAATGATGGGCAATCCAGGGTGTGAGGCGAGTAGTAGATTGGGATCTTCAGGGGAGATGTAGGTACCTTTTCCAGGCTTGATTAAACTGTCTTGTCCAGGAAGCGGTGGGATAACTCGACCTTGGACGGTAAAGCCTGCAATGCCTTTGGTTGCGGGGGTACGTTTCATTAAGTGATCATTTTGACCAACGGTAATGGTTTGTCCCAAATCTCGCATATCGATCTTGCCTTCGTCTTTATTGCGAGGCTTCAAAACTTGGCGAGTAATATCTTCAACCAAAGCGGCAAATTTTGCGTCTTTACCCTTTACGGGTTGTGTCCCCTTGGCGACTGGCTGAGTAAACTTTTCGCCCGGCTTAAGCTTGTTACTCATCATTAATGCTTTTCTGAGCGCTAACTTATTAATTCCTTTTGTTATGTGGGCTTGAGCTAAACAATGAATAATGTCGCTACCACGCAGCGCATGTCCATTATATGGCCCCGTTACCACAAGACTTGCGAGCATCTCATCATCAGATAATTCGACCGTAACATTGGCATTTCGAACTTCTGCAATCAAGATTCCTTCATAAGCTTCCCCCTTACCTTCTTTAGCAAGAGTGACAAAACGCAAAACCTCTTCTTCGAAAATAAAATAGTTTGATGCGTTCAAAGCTTCCAAGGTTGCTGGCAGCGTCTTATTATCAAAGCTTGCGTCGACCACAAACCCAGTTGGCAGACACGCCATCACTTGTTGCTTATCTTCCGACAATGTAACGATGTTATCCCACATTCGAATTGAGTATCCCTAATGACTCAGTTGTTATTCAGTCTATATAATTCGTTCTGCGCTTAGAATCACATTATTAGAATAATCAGCGTCACATCACTTACTTTCGATTCTGCAAACATGACTCATAAATAAGACTGACATATTTTATGATCGGCTTCACCTTTACAAATACATTAGTGAATTTTCCAAGATATTTCGTGCGATTGAATGTTGTACGAGGTTGGGCCAAATAGTAAAGACCAGCAGATATAAAAGATTAGAGGCTGTAATGGAGAGATAAAACAGAAAGGCTAAATCAGGAAATCCGGGTAAAACCTGATTTCGTTATTGTGTTCCAGTTTACAGTGTAAATCCAAGATTCTAATTTACACTGTAAATCTAATTCGTAGCGGTAAGTTTATTAAAATGATGACCTGTCTATTTACAATGTAAATTTGCTAACAAAACACCGACATCTTTGCGAAACTGACTCTCTGCTTGTTTACGACCAACAAGATTAAACTGCTCGACACAAATCTCCCACTCTTTCTGTTGAACGACCTTTGCGATAAGTAAGTCAGAAACACTGGCTTCTCGATCGTTACTGAGCAGAATCAAATTCAATACGCTGAAGCTAATCGTATCATAACTATTGCCACCGTTTACGTGATTTCTAACTAATTGAGTTTCAAACTCACTCACGGTTTGTACACTCTTTGGCAGCAGTGCGCGCACCATATCCGTTTCAAGTGAAACTAAAGAACCAGAAACAAGAAAACAGTAGCTACGCTCGAAGTGATTTTGAACTTGGTTAATCCAGCTTTGAGAGCTTGAGTTAAGTGCCTTAACCATCAAAACAGAATGACACCCACTTGCCTGATCTCGCTGGTGGCCAATATGAACAGGCACAAATTCACTATCACGCCAGAAAGAAATCAAATCACTGGTCGCACCGAAGCTTGTCGCCAGGTAATCTGCTTGGCTGATTTGCTGTGATAGCAGCTTCAGCATCCAACGCCCAATTCCCGAACCTTGATGGTGAGTTGAAACTGCGATGCGCATAACTCGAAGGCAACGACTAGTCGCAGCCTGAGTACAGCCAAGTTGGTTTGCGAGTAAAACAGGAGCCAGGTGACCTTGAGGCCTGCGCTTTCCAAGTTGAACCTGAGTGGTCAACTCTTTATCTAAACCGCCCTCCTCCGTCACCAACATACAACCAAGACATTCATCTTTCTGCCAAGCAGCATATAAATGGATAGCTGGATTATTTAAGAACTGCATTAAGTCGTTCGGCGACGTCTGATAATGCGCATCAACGAGAAGAGAAAAACATTGCTGTAGCTGCTCAGGATTAGCCAAGCATTCTGCTTTTGACAACTCGACCAAGTTTAACTGGTTGCTTTCTTCAGCAGAAAAGCTATCTAACTCATGAACTGCGGAGTCACTTAGCGATACGTCGTTACCAAGCAGGAAGCAATCAAACAACCAAGCTTCTAGTGGATCGTTGTTATTCCAACGAATCGGTTGTTCGAGCTTAAAGCCTTTCCACCCCGGACGATGCTCAGAAAGCCAAGATTCGAACTTAATACCAAACCCTCGTCCACTACCCTCGTAACCGTGTACCGTGGTTGAAAAAACCATACGGTGATAGATATCGACCATGGATTTAAGCATTGGGATTGGAATTGCAGCCGCTTCGTCAACCAATAACAGATCGCAATCAGGCTTAGATTTAAGTAATTCATCTGGTGGGACAAACCTTAAACTTCCACCTTGATAACCAATGTGAGTCGCGTTAATTGCTTCACACGTATCGAGTCCCTGTAACGCATGAGAAAATACCGGCTCAATCGCTTTCACAGACGGAGCGGTAACAATAATATTTAAGCCCTGTCGCTCTGCCAAAAGCTCCGCAGCTGCAATACCCAAAGTTGAGCTTTTACCTCGCCCTCGGTCTGCAGTTAAAATAAGTGGGCGTTTTCGATGTCCTGTGACGACTTTCTTAACTAACTCGACGGCCATTTTTTGCTGTTCGAATTTGTCCAAACCATTTTTAACGCTTTGCTTCTTAGGAAGAGCGTTAGTCGCTTGAGTAACCCCCTCTGCTTCATTGTGCTGTGAAACAGAGATCAGTTTGTCGAAATGGAGTTTTAACCAACGTTGACCAAAGCTCTCGCTATCTTCAGAGCCATCAATTTTTGGCGGCAACACCAACAACAGTCCACCACCGACTAACGAACCGAGCGCGGCACTAAAACCATTCGCATCAAACTGTTCTCTAAAATCACAAACAAGAACTTGGCACTCACGACCAAGCAGTTGTTGGCCTTTTTTTACTGGAACATGAATTACACCTTCAAATGGCGTACCGCCAATCTGGAAGATGCTCGGAGTGCATGAGTCTTGAAGGAAGGTAAAAACAGCAGAGTTTTGCCAATCAAAATCACCTTCAAAGACCACACCGTAACGGTGATCGTTATGTTGAGCAATATTAGAAAGTGTATGCAGAAAAGAGTTGGTTGGGTTTGTCATAGTTAGCGTCCAGATTCATCTAAACACAGTTTATCACAGCCAAATAAAAAGCCGCATAAAGCGGCTTTAGAGTAGGAATGAAAAGTCGTCGACTTAGTCGAGCTTCGATTGTACGAAAGCAAGGATCTCTTCCATTGTCGCATCATCAACTTTCTTAAGGTTCAACGCTAAGTTTGAACCTTTGCGGCTGTATGAAGCACGGCCTTTAATGAGCTCAACTTTTGGAGAGGCTTTCTTTGCTGGCGCGGGTGCCAATTCAAGAATCCAACCTTCCAAAGTTTCTGTCACGTCTTTGGTTAGACGAGTTACGCCTTGAGCTTCACTACGCTGCCAAACAAAACCTTCAGAAGCATCACACTTAGTCAGCAATGTTTGCTGTTGTTCACTCGTCAATCCACCAAACTGCTTGTGCAGTTTAACAATAGTTGGACGACCAAGGTCGCTCACATTTGGGTAAGCTTGTAGCAATTCAAGTGGTAAAGCGGCCGCTTTCAATGCACCACTCACCAAAGCTTCACTACACTGGAACATTTTCGCCAGTGCTTTTTGGTCTTCAGCTTCGCCTTTATCCAGCTTCGCTTGCATCTCTTTACCCTTCTCGTAAAGAGAAAGCGGTTTATGAGCGTTTGCAACATCAGATAAGAACTTAGCATGGTCGCCGTTAATGTTTTCGGCAACATAGATTAGGAACTCTTTGTCAGCCAAAATACATGACATACGACGACGGCTACCATCAAGAACTTCAATCTTACCGTCTTTGTTCTTACGACCAACCGCTGGGTATTGCTGACCACGTTCTTTTAATGTAGTAAGAACATCAGAAAGCGCGTGCTCGTTTAAGAAAGATTGCTCACGAGCATTCTCTTCAAAAACAACCGTTCGAGTTGCGACATCGGCTGCCGGAATACGAACCAATTCAAATGAAACCAACTCTTCGCCCGCAACTGAAAGTTCAATCACTTGAGCCTGTTCTTTGGCAGCAGTTTGCGCTTCTTGAGGTGTTGCTACGCGACGTTTGTTTGCTTTACCAAATAGCTTTGCATTTAAGTCAGATGTTTTAATTGCCATTGTTGTTATCCCTGATTAAGTGAAGGCCAGTTGCTATGTAATACGCGCTCTAATTCTAGAGCACTTTTTTGTACTGCGTCTTGAGCAACAGCTAGAGTTTTCTTACCGCCCTCAAAGTCGCTCACCGTTAGATCGAAAACCGTGCTGTAAGTGTCGGCACAGGTCTCAAAAGCACGGCTTCTTGGAATGGTTGCCATCATGACTTGGTCATTCAACAGGTAGTTCATTTCTGTCAAAACTGACACCTGTTTCTTGTTGTCGTCTTCAAACATGGTAGGCATTAGACGAACAAATTCTAGCCCTTTCCAATCATCCGGGAACATTTCGTAAACCGTTGGTAAGTGCTGGAAGAAGTTAACCGTTGAAGCCCAGTCCAAACGCTTCGCTGCACATGGAATCAGAAGTGCGTTCGACGCGTACATTGCGTTCCACACTAGAGGGTCAACGTGCGGGCCGGTATCAATCATAATCACATCAAAATCATCGGCAATTTTATCGATAAGCTTCTCTTTCAACAGACGAACAATATCAAGAGATTGATCTTGTGAAAGGCTTTGCCACGCTTCAGCGTTAAACATCGCATCTTCTGGGAATGCAGAAATTGTCTTCAGGTTTGGATACTGAGTTGGCAATAGTACGTTCTTACGAAGAAATTCTAGGTCTACGTCTTGGCCTTCAGGCACGTTATCCAACATGATATCGACGGCAGAATAGATACTGTCGTGCTCTGCCCCACTAATTTGTGGATTTAGGAACAGACGCAAAGAGCCCTGTGGATCCAAGTCAATTAGACAGATACGGTAGCGCTTATCTAAATTCAAAGATAAACAAGCAGCTAAGTGAACCGCTGTCATTGATTTACCCGTACCACCCTTCTGGTTTTGTACGTTGATAATCCATGGCTTATTGTCAGCGTGCTGCTTACGTTGGTGGAACTTTGGCACTTCTGCCGCGTCCATCAACATGTGAGCTTCTGTCAATGAAATCGAGTAATGATTGGCGTTGTTCTTTGTAAACTGATGGCCATCAGCTTCAAGCTTAGTGATCGCTTCATCGAGTTTGCGACGCGTTAAACCAGAACGAGTCTCCATCATAGCTTTAGACATTGGAGGGAAATGTTCATCACTTCGCTCTTCCAAAATAATCTCAATTCGGTCAGCCTGAACTTGTTGAGTTTGTTCGGCTAGCTGATAGAGCTTATCAATCGTTTGTTCTCTTTTCATTGCCAGTTTCCGTAATGATTAACTAAGTACAAATTGTACAGCGATTAACAACAAACACAACAAAAACATGAACATACATTTATGAGTGAAATCACATAAAATAGACTGTATTTTTACAGTTTGATGAAACAGCGGCTAAGACAAACACAAAAAATGACCATTTTTATCATGTATAACCATGCTATTTCTGACATACATTTAAAGTGTTACAGCATCACTTATTTACAATGTAAATGGAATTTCAGCAAAAAATCTTCGGAACGATTGAAATACAATCATAGATTACGGTTGGTGTGATTTGCATTCTAATTTATAGATTTTCGAGCCAATAAAAATTTAAAAACGCAGAATGGACAAAAGATTCAAAATAGAAGAGAAGCTTGAATGCCAGAAAACAAGATAAGATTAGAGCGTAACCGGAAGAATGATCATGGAATACGTAACGCGTAAGATAATTAATAACGCCAAATTATGAAGCATGATCAAGGCACAAACTTAGCGATATTGATCCAAGTAACTGCACATTAGAAATGATCAACTTCCGGAAAAATGATCAAGTAAATATCGTTCCGGAAGCATATAATTTAGGAGCTAAGTTACGGACAAATGCTTTTGCAATGGGGATTCAACGCCTATAAGGGCTCAACCATTGAAAATTCAATCTACACAGACCAAGAATACACAAACATGACAATTTCATGATCATGCTTCCTAGTTAATACGCACCTGTGCTCAATCCATCAAAGCAATTCATTATCAGCGAATACAGACTAAATTTTGTGCTCAATAGGGTGGGAACGATAAAAAAGTACACTCTCTTGATCATTGTTCCGCTAGATTGGGCGTCAGAAGTGTCCACGGAGACAAGTTAAAAGCGAGTTAGAAACCTATGCTGAATTCCGATCTGTGGATAAGCTGTATAAGTATAATGATCATGCTTTCGAACCAATAATGATCATGCTTACAATGACTTAATGATCATCGTTCTGATGTTCTGTGATCATGCTTTCTTAAGTATAATGATCATAGTTTCGAGTCCTTTATGATCATGCTTTCCAAGCTGATTTATTTTAACACTTTAAATTCAGCAACTTAAAAGCAAACTTACGTCCAGATCATTAGATCACTTAATCATTTAATCATTTAAGATCATATTAATCAAAAAGATCAGTTATTTAAAAGCCAATAAATTCTCTTTATTTATGATCATTCTTTCTTTATCATTCAGGAACTATAGTGAAATTACGGTTAGTGTGATACGGATCAAAAATGAAACCAGAAGAGAAATTGTTAATTAAGGCACGAAGCCACAAAGATGGTCATTTATTTGAGGTATCTGAAACAGCCGTTGAATGGATAGAACAATATCAACACTTCAAAGGTGTCACTAAAAGCATAGTTGAGCTTCTTAATCTAATTTCACTTCGTGGGTTTAGCAGCAAAGACGGGTACGTTTCCACCACTGAGATTATTGAATCAACCGATGGTCAAGTCACTCGCGCAGCCTTACAACAAAGGCTAAGAGCGGCAGTAAATATTGGGTTGTTCAAACAAATCCCCGTTCGCTTTGAAGAAGGCCTTGCTGGTAAAACTATGTTGCATCGCTTTGTGAACCCAAACCAATTGATATCGGTACTGGGTGCCACCAGTTTAGTGACAGAAAGCGTGAAGCAAAATGAAAAGCAAAAACGCTCTAAAGCTCTAGCTCAAACCAAAGTAAACAAGCGCTTACTGAACGAGCATGGACTGAATACCCCACCGACAATGAAAGATGAAGCGGATCAATTCATTGTTTCGCCAACCAATTGGGCGGGGATTATTGATCAAGCGTTAGCGCCTCCTAGAACTCGTAAGAGCTACCAGAAATCTATGGTTTCGATCTCCGGTACTCGAGCTGTGATCGAGACACGATCTTCTAAAAATATCATGACAGTTGATGATCTGATGACGTTGTTCGCGTTATTCACGCTTACCGTTCAATATCATGATCATCACCAAGATGATTACCATCTAGACGCTAAACACACGCCGAACAAAACACCACTCTACATCACTGACATTTTGTCTTTACGTGGTAAGAAAGATAGTGGCCCGGCACGTGATTCGATCCGCGACAGTATTGATCGTATCGAATTTACGGATTTCCAACTGCATGAGCTTACAGGCCGCTGGCTTAGTGAGAACATGCCAGAAGGCTTTAAGAGTGATCGTTTCCGATTCTTAGCGAGAACCATTACTGCATCAGAAGAAGCGCCTACAGAGGGCTCTGACGGCGAAATTCGCATTAAACCCAACCTATACATCCTAGTTTGGGAACCTTCGTTCTACGAAGAGCTGCTGACGCGTGACTATTTCTTCCTATTTCCGCCAGAAATCCTGAAGCAACATACCTTGGTTTTCCAAATGTATTCGTACTTCAGAAGCCGTATGGCACGTCGCCATTCTGATTGCATGTTGTTGAGCGAACTGAATCAGAAATTAGCCCGTAACATCGATTGGCGTCGGTTCTCGATGGATCTGATCCGTGAACTGAGAAAACTGGGCGAAGTCGGGGATCAAGAAGATACCTTCCTGGTTAATCTTTGGGGTTATCACTTGACGATCACGGCGTTGATCGAAAAAGGCAAAACGACGGATTATCAAGTAGATATCAAATGTAATGTGGAAGAAGTATTACGATATTCAAGAGCGCGTACTACCAACGCCGGTAAGCGTAATATGGCGCCAACGCTTCCGAACCCACTTCGTAACGAGATGGTGTCTAAGCAGAAGCTGGAAGAGTTGTCTGAGATTATCGATGGTGAGTTTGAGCCAATTCAGCGTAAAGCACCGTCGCCAAGAGGCAAATTGGGACGTCGAGTTAAGCAACGTAAACACTCTGTTGAGATCAACGCTGACGAGATCATGATTACTCTCTCTAAATATACCTCTGCAGAGGCTCTAGAACGCAGTATAACGGCTTTATCCGCTATGACAGGGCACTCACATGCCTCAATCAAAGAAGAGTGCTCAGAGCTCATTGAGAAGCTTGATTGGTTGAGAGTAGGGGAAGAGGTTATTCCATACGAAACACTGAGTCGTTTGATTGAGCTGTACAACGATCGTGATAGCACCAGCAATCGACACTTGTCCATTGAACGTTTGATCTCTGGTTTAGCTGTGCGTCGTAAAGTGTGTAAACAGGTTCACGAAGGTCACCTTGACGAAAACGTGTTCCTTGCGCTCGATGAAATGGCGATTGGCCACTAGTCATTATCCTGTAGCGATAAGCCTGTATTTAGCGCTGATGAATGGATAGTTTTGAACACATTAGGTGCTGATTAAAATCGCACCTAACGCTGACAAAGTGATGACAAAGTAACGCATCCAGTTGATTAATATTTATCCCGAATAGACAACCTTTGTCCTTTCTTATGATTAATAGATTGGCTCATATTTTGTTACATCATACTGAATAGATTTTTGCGAGTTCCTAAGGGACTCGCTTTTTTTTGCCTGAAATTCAGCTAACTATTAAAATTCAATAGCTTACAGAATTAATCGCTGAAGCATGATCAAGGCTAGATCATGCTTTCTACGGATCTAACTTTGATGAGGTCCTGATTTGATGTTTGATCGAGAAGGGCTTGATCAGTGGAGGTGGCGTTGAAGACTACCTTGATCATCGTTTCGGGGATGGGCTGCCATAAAGCGTACATGCGATTCGATCAATCTCTCTGATTCTGCTTTCCAACGTGGTTCTTGCTGTTGGTTCGTAAATTCCAAAGCCAATACACACAAATGTTGTAACCGCTGTGTGCACCACTCTTGTAAGTCCGGTTCTGATTTTGAATCACAGGATACGGCTTGGAGCTTGCTATAGGCAAACATCAGGTATTGGTAGGCCTTTTCTTGATGAGTTGAGTTGCTGGCTTCCTGCGAAGCCAACTCCGGATTCAGTGAGTCCGCGTGGTGGCGATAGAAATTAAAGATTCTCAGGCATCCGTCTAGCCAACATGCGATGCCTTTGCTTTGCTCATCCGTGATCAAGGGCCCCCAGAGAGCATCTGGAGGCGTTAAGATCAAAGGTTCTAACCGGTCCACTTGATCATGCTTTCGGTCTTTGTACCAATCTCCGATCCGATCTAACCAAGTGTCTAGTTCATTCATGCAACGTTATCCCACTGTTTTACAAAGTGATTATCAGCAACTTGTTTGATTTCATGCTGTATTTCACTGCTCTGTTCTCGAATACGATCAGCGTCTATTGAATAGTTTGGCTCATTTTTGACGAGTTCGCCAAACGGCAGATCAGGATCAGGAACGGCAGAGATCAACAGTTTAGTGTATGGGTGTTGAGGATTAGTAAGGATCGACTGGGTTGAGCCCCATTCGACGATCTGCCCTTTGTACATCACCGCCGTCTCTTCTGCGATGTAATGTGCCGTGGCAAGATCGTGGGTTATGTACAAAAAACCTATCCCTAACTCTTTCTTCATTTTCTGCATTAGATTGAGCACGCCAAGTCGAATCGAAACATCCAGCATCGAGGTTGGTTCATCAGCAAGAATAACTTCAGTGCCAACCGCAAGCGCTCTAGCTAGGTTAACCCGCTGTCTTTGGCCGCCACTGAGCTCGTGAGGGTATTTGGCGAGAGTTTCTATGGGTAACTCCACCAGCGTTAATAACTCTTTGAGGCGCTCTGTGAGAGCTTGTTTAGTGGCTACCTGTTTATGGATCTTAAGTGGGCGCGTTAAATGGTGCTCAATGGTGTGAGTTGGATTGAGTGAACCAAAGGGGTCTTGAAAAACCATTTGTACACGGCTGCGATAATCTAAGATATCTTTACGGCTTTTGAGCGTAGAGATGTCTCTGCCTTTGAACAGTATCTCTCCCTCGGTCGCAGGGTAAACCTTGGTCATCAATCGTGCACAGGTGCTTTTCCCGCAGCCAGATTCGCCAACCAGTGCCAGTGTTTTGCCTGCATGTAAGTCAAAACTCACACCATGCAATGCTCTAAAGATCTCTTCTTTGCCAAATCCCCCACCAACAGTGAATTCTTTGACGAGGTTTTTTACTTGAAAAATAGGTTGTGACATAGAGCTCTCCTAGCAAGCTGTCGCGTGAGCATGTTCGTGAATATTAGGGAAAGAACTCCATAGCTTTTGGGTGTAGGAGTGCTGCGGGTTGTTGCGAATCTCGTAGGCTTGATTGACTTCAACGATTTGACCATGGCGCATGATGGCAATGCGGTCACACAGTTGGCTCATTAATGCTAAGTCATGAGTGATAAAGAGGATTGAGAAGCCAAACTCCTCTCTGAGTTGGTGTATCTGCTGCAGAATCTCACGCTGTACGACCACATCCAAAGCCGTGGTCGGCTCATCCATGATGATCAGTTTGGGATTGAGCGCGAGAGCAATCGCAATCACTAATCGTTGACGCATACCGCCACTAAATTGATGAGGGTATTCCGTGAGTCGGTTGCGCGGAATATTGACTAGGTCGAGTAACTTCTCTGCGCGATCTTTGGCTTGTTCGTAGGTCATGCCTTTGTGGTGACGCAGCACATCAGCAAACTGCTCTTCGATGGTTAATACTGGGTTGAGTGAATTCATGGCGCTTTGGAACACCATGGCGATCTCACTCCAACGTAAAGTATTCAAATGGCTGTCCGATAAGCTCAGTAGATCTTGCCCACCAAACAGTATCTGACCCTCAGAGATGAAAGCCGGCGGCTTATGCAGACGGTTAATGGCAAATGCGATGGTGCTTTTGCCACAACCGGATTCTCCGGCTAAGCCGAAAATCTCGCCTTGGCCTATGCTAAAGCTTACGGACTTAACTGCATTGAAATCACCGTCATCGGTGATGTAGTCGACACATAGATTCTTCACTTCGAGAAGTGGTTTATCTGAATTTCCCACAGACATGATAAATACTCAGTTATGATATTGATAACCATTATCATTAGCATGTGTTGGATTTAGTGGAAGCAACGAGCACGAAAAGGATGAAGTGCCTCGAAATTTATCTTGGGTTATTTCACGAATTTTCAGCAGAAAAGAAGCATTGAAAGAGGGGGAAATGAGAGTTGGATCAAACCACATTTATTATGGGGAATCTTTTAAATGTAATTGCAGAAAATGGCTTTGGCAAAGTTTAAATGAGGCATTTATTAATTAGCTTTATGAAGCGTCGTAATCATCACACTTCAGTACAGAATTTCTTAACAAGCGAAAAAGCATTTGCTACAGATTACCTGTCCATTACATGGTGCTTTTCGGAGGAAAACATGTCCATTAATTCTATCAACCATGATGAAATGACAAATATTGCAAACAAGTGGGATGCTGAAGAAGAAGTAGCTTTCAAACCAGAAAAGAAAATGAAGTCTGCTGAAGCTCGTCGTCGTATCGAGGCTCTAAGAGAAATTAGAGAAAGCGGTTTGAGTCTGGAAGAAGCGAGGGAGTTAGGTCTTATTCACTAATAATCCCCATTGCATTTAGAAGGGTGGTACCATGCCACCCTTTGATTTATAAGTGTTTCTTTCATAAATCTTATCTAGATTAAATCAATATCTTAGTTATTGACCTTACTGTTCCGCTAAGCTGCTCCCTTTTGACATTACGCTTTTCAGATGAAAAGCACACACATGACATACTCTTGAACTAAGTTGTTTGACAGTAATATGCAACGCCACTAATTTTAAAGTTAAAGCAAAAATATGCGATGTCGTTGGTAGGGAGAAGGCTATGTCGAACTCTGTGGCTCAAGCTGAAGAAGTGTTGTTTTATGAACCAGAAGATCCGAACGGATACCTGTCAAATTTCGCCGCTTGCCCGATCAAGGTGGATGGGCAAGTGTGGGCAACCAGTGAGCACTATTATCAGGCGATGAAGTTTTCTTCACCATCGCTGAGAAACATGATTCTTGAAGCCTGCACACCTGCTGAAGCATTCTCATTAAGCCGACAATACGAAGAGCAGGTTCGAGAGGACTGGTACGATATTCGTGTTGAGGTGATGCGATTCATCGTGACCGAGAAATTCACACAAAACCCGCAGTTTGCTTTGTTTTTAACGAGCACGGGTGATTCGGTGATCAAAGAACACTCTCATAAAGACCACTTTTGGGGGGACGGGGGAGACGGAACCGGTGCAAATCACTTAGGAAAAATCTTGATGGCAGTGCGCCAACAACTTCGTTGATCACATCACATTAAGTACACATTAAAAAGGCCGCTCTAGTTAGCTTGTACGCTAAAAACAGAGCGGCCTTTTGTATTTCTGTAGTTCCGGTATCCGAAGTCGCTAGAGGGCGCTAACGAGCCATAGAGTGACGCTAGAACTATAAGTAACTTTGGACGATGTCATCAAGCTGTCCATCGTCTTTCATTTGGTCTAAACGTTGGTTAATAAAAGTCTCGAGCTTAGGATCCATCTCAGGGTCAAACGCTAAGTGGATGGGGTAGTTATTGATTACTGAACCAAACTCTTGCATCTGGTAGTCGTCGATACTGAGCTTCTGCTCGTTTAAGTTGTATTTGATTCGTGATTCCATTTCTACAAATACGGTATCACCAGGTGCACGGTTAATAACGCGGAATGCAGCCGTATAATCTTTTACTCGGATCTCATTGAGCTTACCTTGTTGTATGTAAGGCTCTAAGTTTGGATATTCAAATCCCACCAGCAATACCACTGCTTTACCATCTAAATCGTCAATCGTATTGAACTCGAACGGCTTTTTACCGCTGCTGAGTAATACGTGTTTTACATTGTAAATCGGGTCTTTAGACAGGTTAACTGATTGGATATTTCCCCAACTAGGGCTGCCATAGGTTACCCAGTTTGGATTCTCTCTAGCATCGAGTTTATCGATCATTCGATTAAATGGGTAGGTGTGGTAGTTGATCTCATACTGGCTGTCATCAAACACGGCTTCAACGATATCCGAAACCATTCCTCTGTGAGATGACCCGTCAGTTTCGATCTGAAAAGGTTGCGCTTGGCTGGCAATAATGTAGTAGTGAAGAGGTTCGCTTGCAAAAGTATAACTGCTTGAAAACAAACTGACTATGGATGCAACGATAAGATGTTTTTTCATAACCTTCCCTAGTTATTTGATGAATGACTACTACTATACTAGTTGAGTAATTGTAGTTTACTAAGATAACAACATTGGTAATTTTTATATGGTGAAAAAAGGAAAACGCTATATTGGACTCTCTCGACAGTTGATCGGGGCCATCATTGCCATCAGTACCTTATTCACAGTTATAGTGACAGGTCTGGGGCTGTATGTGGAGTACCAAAATCGAGTTTCTTTTATCAGTTCTCAGATCGAGCAGGTTAAAGCTGGCTACCTTTCTGGTTTAACGTCAAGCCTATGGGTTGAAGATCGTGCTCAGTTGTTTGTGCAAGCAGAGGGCATCTCACGCCTCCCTTCGGTTAGTTATCTCCTCATTGAAAACCCTGATGAAAAAATCTTAGAGCTTGGCAGCCCTACTGCTGGGCAATCGTATTCTCAGTCATGGGAAATGGTGTATCAGATGGGGGGAAAAGACTTCCCACTTGCAACCCTCACGGTGCAATCCGATTTAAGTATGATCCTCAATGACTTCGAAGAGCGAGTGCTGTTGCTACTCGCTTTTGAAGCCGTGAAAATCTTTTTGTTGTCATTGGTTTCTTTGGCCATTGTTTATCGCTTGGTAGTCAAACGCTTAATGACCATGTCTTCTCAGATAAACGAGCAGCAAGTTGAAGACAATAAACCACGTTTTTTAACGCCAACCGACTCTACTTATAAAGATGAAATATCGACGTTGGAAAACAGCTACAACCAATCAATTGAACGCATTCGTCAACAGTATCAAGAGTTGATTAAAGCCAAAGAGACGGCTGAAGTTGCTAACCGTAACAAGAGTGAATTTTTGGCTAACATGAGCCACGAAATCCGCACTCCAATGAATGGAATTATCGGACTTTCGTCTCTGCTTTCAGAAATGGATATGCCGAAAGAGCAAAAAGAGTACGTCAACATGCTTAATACCTCTTCGTTGACTCTTCTCGACCTTATCAACGACATTTTGGATTATTCGAAAATTGAAGCGGGTCGTTTAGAACTTCAGCAAGAACCGATGAAAATGATGGGCATTGCTGCTGATGTAGAGTCGACCTTCAGAGTCAAAGCCGAACAGAAAGGGCTCAGATTCCAACTGGCGATTGATCCTAAGATCCCAACCATGGTGATTGGCGATCGAACCCAGTTAAGACAAGTCCTGAATAACCTAGTCGGCAACGCAATCAAATTTACTGAGCATGGTCATGTCACGCTCTCACTTCGCTTGGAAGAAGTCATCGAACCAGAACAAAAGCTCAGAGTGAAATTTGAGGTGACCGACAGTGGTATCGGTATCGCAGAAGACAAGCAACAATCGGTGTTTGATAAGTTTCAACAAGCAGATGGCAGCACTACGCGTATTTACGGAGGCACCGGGCTTGGTCTAACGATATGCGATAAGATCGTAACCCTAATGGGCAGTAAGCTTGAGCTAACCAGTGTCGAAGGTAAGGGAAGTACATTCTACTTTACTGCTGACTTTGACCCGTGTTTGGACGTCGACGAGAGCAACATTGATTTTAATAAAGTCTCTGTACTACTGGTTGATGATAGCCAGCTGAACATGCGTATTACCTCTACACAGCTTCAGTCATTTGGCGTGACCTCCAAGTGCTGTGAAACCGCTACTCAAGCGTTAGATCTGGTTTCAGAGTCTGTTGCGAAGTCGTCACCTTATGATCTGGTGTTGATTGATAAAGTCATGCCTTCCATCGATGGGTTCCAGCTAGCAAGAAGGTTAATGGAGCGATTTGGTAAAGATTGTCCTAAATTGGTAATGATCTCTGCCGACCCAAGAAAACAAGATGAAGTACGCGCTAAGCAAGTGGGGTTTGTTGCCTACATTGCTCGTCCTTATCAAGATAACCAACTTAAATGGACCGTCAGTGAGGTACTCGCAAGATCGGCGGATACTTCAACCTTCACCTATCCAAACCGAGGTGAAGTCGCGTTTAAGGATAATGAGCCTGCACCAACAACTAAACCAGCGGTGGTGGCGAAAGAGAGCGTCAAGGCTGAAGAGTCTAAGCCTGAAACCGCGTTATTTAGCGGAAAAGTGTTGGTGGTTGAAGACTCAAGAGTGAACCAACAAGTCGCCAAAATGATGCTCAAGAAGTTGGGTTTTGAAGTCGACATCGCAGACAACGGTAAAGTTGGAGTCGAGAAATTCAAATACAATGAGTACGTGATGATTTTTATGGATTGTCAGATGCCGGTTCTTGATGGCTTTGAAGCAACGAAACAGATTCGAGCGCTGGAGGAGGGGACTTCTAAACATATCCCTATCGTTGCGCTCACTGCCAACGTTGTACAGCGAGACAAGCACTTATGCTTCGATGTGGGGATGGATGAGTTTTTACCTAAGCCTGTTAATCAAGGCAAGTTGAGAGAGATTGCCGCGAGTTTTATGTCGGATAAAAGCGATCTCGCGGGCGAAAGTGAGCAGAAGATTGTTTAGGTTCAACTAGCTGATGTCTCGCTAAAGCATACTCAATCAAATAAAACTCCGACTGAATCCGTCGGAGTTTTTTTAGCTAATTAGTACTTGGTTAGCTAACACATATCGAGTTAATCAAAACATTTAGATAGCCAATGCACCGCTTATCAATACAGATTGAATTCATAAGTTGTTGTACTTAAGACGTAAGCAAGGAGGAACGGTTGTCATATGGGTGAAATGCAACTGCCACGAAAATACGCTTAATTTGTCACAATTTCGTAATAGCATACTGCCAACTTGAACTCCTGTTTAACCTTAACGAAATTCAACCTGTGAGAGCCTAAGATGTTCAAACCTTTGTATGTATTTGATATGGATGAAACGCTGATCAATGCCGATGCAGCGATGCTCTGGAATGAATTCTTGGTTGAAAAGGGCATTGCCACAGCCCCCAACTTTATCGAAGAAGATAAGCGCTTAATGGGCCTGTATTCAGAAGGTAAGCTGAACATGGAAGATTACCTAAGATTTTCCATGCAGCCACTGGCCGACATGCCAACAGAGCAAGTCACCGCATTGGTTGAAGAGTGTGTCGAACAGCATATTTTGCCTAAGCAATTCAAGCAGTCGAAACCTTTGATTGAACAGCTAGAAAATGACGACATCGATATGCTGATCATTTCTGCCAGCGTAACTTTCTTAGTGGAAGCCGTGGGCCGTAAGATGGGTATCGAAAACGCACTTGGTATCGATTTGATTGAAAAACAAGGCCGTTTTACGTCTCAAATATCAGGTGTACCAAGTTACCGAGAAGGTAAAGTCACCCGTTTAAAAGAGTGGTTAGACAACCAAGAAACCAACTACTCAGACATTCACTTTTATACGGATTCAATCAACGACTTACCTTTGTGTGAACACGCTGATTTTGCTTATTTGGTGAACCCATGCCCGCGTTTAAAAGCGTTAGCCGATCAACCGAATTGGTCGATTCTCGACTGGGATTAACGCGATT
Source organism: Vibrio sp. 10N.286.55.E10 (assembly GCF_002872555.1). Taxonomy (NCBI): domain Bacteria; kingdom Pseudomonadati; phylum Pseudomonadota; class Gammaproteobacteria; order Vibrionales; family Vibrionaceae; genus Vibrio; species Vibrio sp. 10N.286.55.E10. The sequence goes on along the minus strand of NZ_MCSD01000035.1, from coordinate 153,730 downwards.
CTTATATTCGAATTAGCTTCGTTCTAGAACTCATCAAGCCGCTGACACAGCGGCTTTTTTGCATCATCAGTCTAATGTTCGATTTATTACCTCAGCTGACAAAAGTACGTATGTAACAATTCAATAACATCCATTCCTCAGTTGTAAATCAAACCACCACCTTTCAATCCCTTGATAGCACTCACTTTCCTGCCTTAGCTGTCTGTGTGTAACAAATATTTTACAAATTGACAGGGTTTCATCGAAATTGCCCATTTTCCTCCACCCATTCCATTATCTCGGCTTGTGGGCCAAATTTAATTAAGGACAAAAAACAATCATTTCACAAAAAACGTAACACAAAACCAATAGGTACAAGGAGAAAGTTCATGGTGGATACATACAACCCGCTTGGCACGGATGGATTCGAGTTTGTTGAATACACGGCCGTTGACCACAAGGGAATTGAGCAACTTAAAGCGCTGTTTGTGTCACTTGGTTTTGCTGAGATCGCTAAGCACCGTTCAAAAGAGGCTTGGCTGTATCGACAAGGTGACATCAACTTTATCGTCAATGAACAGCCACACAGCCAAGCTGAAGCGTTTGCTAAGGTACATGGGCCATCGGTCTGCGGCATGGCTTTTCGTGTGAACGAAGCAACGACGGCCATGGAGCAAGCGTTCAAGGGCGGTGGTGAAGAGTACAAAACAGAAATAGGGCCGATGGAGCTGAGCATTCCTGCCATTTACGGTATCGGTGAAAGTTTGCTTTATTTCGTAGACCGTTACGGCAAGCAGAGCATCTATGATGTTGATTTCCGATTCTATGATGATGCGGAAGAGCGTATGGCGAAAGCTGATGTAGGCCTTTACGAGATCGATCACCTCACGCACAACGTGAAACAAGGCAACATGGACCTGTGGTCTGGTTTTTATGAGCGTATCGGCAACTTCCGTGAGATTAGATACTTCGATATTGAGGGTAAGCTAACAGGCCTTGTGAGCCGCGCCATGACCTCACCATGTGGCAAAATCCGTATCCCTATCAATGAGTCTTCAGACGATAAATCACAAATTGAAGAGTTTATTCGCGAATACAACGGTGAAGGCATTCAACACATCGCACTTGCTACAGATGACATCTACAAAACAGTGAAAACCCTGCGTGATCGCGGCATGGACTTTATGCCAACCCCAGATACTTACTATGAGAAAGTTGATGAGCGCGTTAAAGGCCATGGGGAAGACACCGATCTGTTGCGTGACCTGCGCGTTCTGATTGATGGTGCGCCGACCAAAGACGGCATCTTGCTGCAAATTTTCACGCAGACAGTAATCGGGCCTGTGTTCTTTGAAATCATCCAGCGTAAAGGCAACGAAGGCTTTGGCGAAGGCAACTTCAAGGCGCTGTTTGAATCGATTGAAGAGGACCAGATTCGTCGAGGAGTATTAGACGATGCATAAATGGATCTCATTTCCTCATCGGGAGGGGGTATGCTCGAAACAAGCGCATGCCGACTTCCCTGAAGAGGCAATCTATGAGCGAGAGGCGGGCCGAAGTGGTTTCTTCGGCCCTGCCGCTCACTTTCATCACCAACATGCGCCAACAGGTTGGTCGGAGTGGGAGGGCGATTTACGTCCTCGCGCTTTTGATTTTACGCTGGTGGAGAAAGCTAGCCAGATAACCCCTTGGGCGGTGCCTCATCTTTTGCACAACGCAGACTGCAAAATCCGCGTATGGCGCATGGATGAGAAGATGGATTTCTTGGTGCGTAACTCTGACGGTGATGAGCTGCTGTTCATTCATCAAGGCAGCGCCGATCTCTATTGTGACTATGGTCATCTAGAGGTGAGTGAAGGGGATTACGTGATGATCCCGCGCTCGACCAACTGGCGTTTAGAGCCAAGCGAGCCGATGTTTATCTTGATGATTGAGAACACAGACGCGGCTTACTCGTTGCCAGAGAAAGGCATGGTCGGCAATCACGCGGTATTTGATCCGGCGGTTCTTGAAACCCCGTCGATCAACGATCAATTCCGCGCTCAGTATTCTGAAAACCAGACTCAGGTTCAGGTGAAGCGCCACGACAAAGTCAGCGTGATCACCTATCCGTTCAATCCATTGGATGCAATTGGCTGGCATGGCGACTTAGCTGTGGTGAAAGTGAATTGGCGCGATATCAGACCGCTGATGTCGCATCGCTACCACTTGCCACCTTCTGCACACACTACCTTTGTTGGCGCAGGCTTTGTGGTGTGTACCTTTGTGCCGCGCCCGATTGAGAGCGATCCTGGTGCGCTGAAAGTACCGTTCTACCACAACAATGATGATTACGATGAAGTGCTTTTCTATCACGCTGGTGACTTCTTCAGTCGCGACAATATTGAAGCGGGCATGGTGACCTTCCATCCAGCTGGCTTCACGCATGGGCCTCACCCTAAAGCCTTTAAGGCAGGTCAGGCGCATAAGAAAAAGTTCACCGACGAAGTGGCGGTGATGATCGATACTCGCCATGCACTGCAGTTCTCTGAGGAACTCGATAGCGTTGAAAACAAAGAATATGTCTACAGTTGGCAAGAGAAGTAAGAGGCAACAAGGATGAAATTAGCAACCAAGAAAAATGGTACTCGCGATGGCCTATTGATGGTCGTGAGTAAAGATCTCAAACAGTGCGTGCCAGCGACGGAGATTTTCCACGCAATACATCTTGCACCCACCATGCAGGTAGCCTTGGATAACTGGGACAGCGTTGCTCCTCAGTTAGAAGAGTTATACACCTCGCTCAATAACGGGCATGTGACGGGAAGTGAAGTGTTTGCCACTCAGTATTGTGAATCACCATTGCCACGCGCTTATCAATGGGCTGATGGCAGCGCTTATGTAAACCACGTTGAGCTGGTGCGTAAGGCTCGTGGTGCTGAAATGCCAGAAAGCTTCTGGGTCGATCCATTAATGTATCAAGGCGGCTCAGATGCCTTTATTGGTCCACGTGACAATATTGAATTTGCTAGCGACGAGTGGGGTATCGATTTTGAGGGCGAAGTCGCGATTGTGACCGGTGACGTGCCAATGGGTGCAAGTGCTAAACAGGCGCACGAGTCGATTCGATTACTGATGTTGGTGAACGATGTGTCGCTGCGCGGCTTGATTCCGGCTGAGCTCGCGAAAGGCTTTGGTTTCTTCCAGTCTAAACCGTCTTCGGCGTTCTCTCCGGTTGCGGTAACACCTGATGAGCTTGGCGAGCAATGGAAAGGCAGCAAGGTACATCTACCGTTGATATCGACCTACAACGACCAGCCTTTTGGTTGTCCGAATGCGGGCGTCGATATGACTTTCAACTTTGCTGAACTAGTAGTCCATGCTGCGAAAACTCGCCCACTATCGGCCGGTGCAATCATTGGCTCGGGCACGGTTTCTAATAAGCAAGGGACTGACCACGGCACCTCAATTGCCGAAGGCGGTGTGGGTTATTCATGTATTGCCGAAGTGCGAATGATTGAGACGATTCGTGATGGTAAGCCTTCGACTCAATTCATGTCGTTTGGCGATTCGATCAAGCTTGAGATGTTCGATGCAGCTGGTGACTCCATTTTTGGTGCGATTGACCAAAAAGTGAGCCAGTATCGAGCGCTATAATCCACGTAATAGGATTTCTGTATGAGCGAGAGCATCGTGAACAAGAACATTATACTTTACGGTTACTGGCGCTCGTCCGCAGCCTATCGAGTGCGTATTGGATTAAACCTGAAGCAACTCAACTACGAGTCTAAATCGGTGCACTTGGTGCGTAATGGCGGCGAGCAGCATGACCCACAATATCGTGAGCTCAACGCCAGCCAATTAGTGCCCGTGCTGGTGGATGGTGAAGTTCAACTCAATCAGTCACTGGCTATTCTTCAATATCTCGATGAACACTATTTGTGTGAGAGCAGCCCTGACTCCTCGCTCATTCCAGAGCAAACACCATTGCGCTATCAAGCACTGGCGATGGCTCAGGACATTGCGATGGAAATTCACCCTCTGAATAATCTACGTGTGTTGCAGTATTTGGAGCGAGAGTTGTCGTGCGAGCAAGAGGCAAAAATGGACTGGCTTCACTATTGGATGAGCCAAGGTTTCTGTGCTCTAGAAGAGAAGTTGGCAAAGCACAGAAAAGCACACGGTGACTCGGTGTATAGCCTCACGGATTCACCATGCATTGTCGATATCTGCTTGGTGCCGCAGGTGTATAACGCGCTGCGCTTTGGCGTTGATATGTCGCCGTATCCGTTGATTAACTCGATTGTTGAGGCGTGTAATCAGTTGCCCGCTTTTATTGAGGCGATGCCAGAGAATCAAGCGGATGCGAATGAGTCCATGTAGATTCATTGATGTAAACGCAAATACTCTTCCCTTGCGCTACCAAACCGTTTCTTGAAAGAAGCTGTTTCCAAAAATAAAAATATTAAATTCAGTGAGTGAGTGAATGAATATTTATCCCATTTGGCACTAATATGGCCTTAATAAAAAAGCCTCGTTATTAAATAAGAGGCTTTAACCCAAGGTTTTATATTAGTTGTGATTATCATTCGATAATGCTAATAATAAATAACACCTTCGCCTTTCGTAATTAGAGTACCAGCTTCATTGGTAATTATTTTATCTAAATCAAATAGTGAACCAATCGCCGCATTACCCAATCCAGCTTCAACGAATTTACAAACGGCATCAATTTTTGGCCCCATAGAACCAGCAGGGAATGAAAATTCTGCTAAACCAGCAGGCGTTGCTTGCTTCATTTCTGCTTGGTCTTCTTTACCATAGTTACGGAAAATCGAACCATCTGTTAAGATAATAAATAAGTCAGCATGGATTTTTTCAGCCAGTAATTCAGCCGTAAGATCTTTGTCAATTACGCACTCTACGCCAGTACTCTTACCTTGCTCGATACTCACGGGAACACCGCCGCCACCACAAGCGATAACAAGATTTTCTGTATCTAGAAGAGTTTCAATTTGCTGAATTTCAACAATGTTTTTGGGCAGAGGAGAAGGCACAACGCGACGGTAGTACTCGCCATCAGCTTTAAATTGCATTGTGCTCTGAGCCATTAACTCTTTAGCTCGTTGCTCTGTATATACAGGGCCAACAAATTTAGTCGGGTTAGCAAACGCAGGGTCTTTTTTGCATACTTCAGTTTGCGTGACTAGCGTCGCTACGTCTAATTCAGGATCAATGTTTCTTAGCTCTTGTTGTAACATGTAGCCCACCATGCCACAGGTTTGAGAGCCGAGCACATCCATTGGGTACGAGGTCGTCTCTGGTGAATATTCGCTATAAGCTGCGTTTTGTTCCATCAACAAACCTACTTGTGGGCCATTACCATGAACGATAACAATCTCATGCTCGCGAGCGATCGCGGCAATACTCGCCGCGGATTTGATTATATTTTCACGTTGGTTCTCAGCCGTTAATGCTTGGCCTCTTGCTAAAAGAGCGTTACCGCCTAAAGCTAATACTATGCGCATGATAATGTCTCCGATCATTTTATAATGATTTTATTTTACGTAGGAATTAACCGCTTGTTATTTCTAGTTGGGTTCAAGCTTATTAATAACAATGACTAGGTTGTTAATTACTCTTAAGTAATTAACATGCCGAGATAGTATGGGAAAATAACCGTTCTAAATGTGATAGCTATCAAATTATCATTTGACTAGAAATGGAGCTGTGGAAACGGCAATTATTTAAATTCGATTAAATATCCATAAGCTTGGATACAATCTAGCGGTGGAGTCTTTTTTGGTATAAATGATTCGTCTTTAGTGAATATTATCTCAGGCTATAAAATGACTATTTTTCTATTTTTGTTTTAAATATGATGAGCAGATCGCATTAAGAACTTTAGAAAAGGCACGAGGCCATACTGAGGTGAGGATTCACGAGCTTAGTAGTTTAGAATCGGTTTTTATCGGCCAACCAAGGGCTGCTTAAAGTGTTTAGTGTTTAATGCTTCTCCCGTTACTTGCTTCATTCAGTCATCGGTTTTCAATCGGCTGCCTTTACTCCAGATGTTGTCTGATAGCGAAATGCTCCATATATCTTGCACACAACCGTTTGTCGGTAAAAGCCGTTTTACGGGGCACTAATCGAAAAGGGAGAGCTTTTGAACCAGGAAATGCCAAGGGTTAAAAATCATATTGTGACAATTTTGGACAAAAATGATTTAGAACTATAGCTCTAAATCATCTATACAAGATTAGAAAAAGTATCTTGAAACCTTAAATGCTTGTTATAAGCACCTGCCTGTGGATAGAAAATGAACCCAGTCATTTCTGCCTCTCTTTTGAGCTTCACTTACTGCACTTTCTACATCATACGTTACCTTATGGAAAACAACGTCCCACTTACCATCGGTGTTTCGCTGTAATGTCGCGTATGATGCTCTTGAAGAAAAGTTTTGCATTGAGTGAACACTTGGTTCGTCATCCGTATATGCCTGCAAACCAACACTACCAGGGTTTATGACTAATTGCCCCGTAGATAGCTCAACACACCTTGGTGTATGTGTATGACCACAAATGATAACCGGAGAGGTAATACCATTTAGTCTTTCAAGTATTTCGTGATCAGTTCGAACTATTGGTTTTCCAGTACTAATATCCTCTAGTAAATACACAAGGTCATCCGTTGGTGTCCCATGACATGCATAAATGTCATTTGTGATTTGTAAGTCGAATGGTAGTTGCTTCATCCAACTGAGTGGCTCTTGGTCCAACTCACATAGAATAAATTGCATTGTAGGATTTGATTCTATTTCAGCTTCCGTTGCCTCGTATATCTGTCGGTCTTGATTACCCGATATAGTTATAGCACCCAATGATTTCAAATAATCATATGTCTGCCTCGGAGCTATCGGACCATATAAAATATCACCTAAATTAATGAAAGCCGTAAAACCTTTCGCTCTAGCATCCTTAACCACTGCCTCAAGCGCAAAAATGTTACTATGAATATCTGATAATATTGCAAACTTTTCCACAATGCACTCCTTGTGCTTATAACATTTTAATATCGTGCCAGCACGAATTGATGTATACAGCATATATCAAGAGCTTTACCTAACCAACTGAAAATTATAAATATAATCAAGTTTGATTCTAATTTTCAGTTGAAAACCGTGCAAGCACATATTGCTTCCGATTCAAGGCACGTTATCAATCAAAAATTTTCTTTTAGTTCTCTATTATTCAATGGCTTAAAAATAGTTGAACAACATATTCGTGCGTAAGTATGATTAAAGGTTAGTCTGTTGTGGATTAAAACATTTAGCTACATTGTTGGAACTCTAGGCATGAGAAAAGTAAGGCAAGTTGCAGGGTTTGAAACTGAGTTCAATCCCTCTCTGGCTCACTTTGGGGCAAAAGTGAGTCAGCCGTGATTGACTGACTCAAGGGAAGCTCTCTTAGCTATTTGATCGGAATATAGATTTCGGTTTTTAAATTCTCAGGTTTAGTTCGTCTTGGGTCTCGATTCAGGTATACCTCAAAGCATGGTTGATCTCGCAGTTCAAACCCACTCTCTGGTAGCCATTTCAAGAGTAAATAGCTATAAGCTTCAGAGAGTTTCTCGTAAGTACCTTTGTGTAAGGCCTTGGCATATTTGCCACCCAAGATTGTCTTGCGCTCGATACCTTCAGGTAATTCCATCTCAGTAACGATCGTTGCACATGCATCGTAGCGTATATTATCTACAAGGGTTATATTCGGGTCGTCATGGCTTATTCCTATCGTTATTGTCTCGGGTTGAATTAAGCGATTAGAATAAACAAACGGCATCAGTTGACCCCATGCGGTTGCAGCAGCATCATTGTATTTGCCACTACCTCTGGAATACAGGACTTCCGTAGACTTGCGATCGACAACGTTTATATTCATCTTTATGTCCTCAAAACTAGTGAGTTGTTGCCCTTTTAAGGCAGGAACTGTTTTTTGATGACGAATATACGATGGTGTACAAGAGAACTGCTTTCGCATCGCCTTATTAAAAGAAGCTTGGTTTTCATAGCCACAAGAAAAAGCAATCTCAGTCATGCTCTCATCCCCATAAGCAATACTTCGTGCCGCCCTCTCTAAAAGCAGGCGCTTACGCATCGCATATACACCCTCGCCATAATAGGCTCGGAACAAGTGATGAAAATGGTATTTTGAGAAGTGAAATTTTGATAATAGCTCTTCTATTACCATCGGTTGATCAAGGTGAGATTCTAAATACCTCACTACCTTCTCCAACCTCACATAGTTGTTCTGCATTACTTATACATCCATCCTATTTCGACATAGGTAGTGTCCTATACCGCGAGACTAAGTGATTTTCCATTATTGCTAATTTGTCTGAAAGTTTAGATTCAAGACCGTTTTCAAACCTGACATCAATCTAAAAAATACAAGCAACATAAGAAAAAGTAACTAAAGAACATTGCCAATTTGGCTACTGAATAAAACACTACGGGGCCGAAATGAGTTCGAGCAGTCTGTTGGAACGGCTTAAAGCTAGAGTTAAAAAGTGACAGACATATCCTGACTACTCTACCTAAAAACATCGAATACTAAGATCAAAAAAACCTCCACAGCGTCACTTCATTATCCGTGGAGGGGCGCTTCTCACTCACGCTCTTCTAGGTCTTAACACTAAAGCGAAACTACACGCTTTATCTCTTCCAAAACCTCGGCGTTAGCGATAGCCCCGAGGTTTTCTACATCCTTACCATTCACCACCTGTTTCACCGCCAATTCCACCAGTTTGCCAGAGCGTGTTTTCGGCACGTCACTGATAGCAAAAATCTGGCTCGGCACATGCCTTGGTGAGCAAGAGGACTTGAGCTTGCTCTTGATGGCAGCCAATAGCGTTTCATTTAGAACCACGTCTTGCTGCAACTGAACGAACAGCCAGATCTGCTCATTGCGGTCGACATCTTTACCGACGGCGATGGAATCTATGATGCCCTCAATGGTGTTCACTTGTTGGTAGATCTCAGCAGTACCAATACGAACACCTCCAGGGTTGAGTGTAGTGTCACCTCGCCCGTAGAACAGATAACCGCCATGCACGCTCTGTGCGACTTCGTCACCGTGGTGCCATACATTTTCGAATCTATCCCAATAAGTGCTGTGGTAGCGCTCTCCGGTATCATTCCAGAAGCCAACTGGGAAGTTTGGGAGGGAATTGGTGCACACCAGTTCACCACGTTCGTGATTAACCTTGTGACCAGACGAATTGAACACCTTGATGTCGACGCCAAGCCCTGCCTGTTGGCATTCACCGCGATGCACTGGCGAGATAGGATTACCCAACACAAAGCAGCCACAAATATCTGTACCACCAGAAATAGACGCCAAATGCAGATCTTGTTTGATGTGTTCGTAAACATAATCAAACTGCTCTGGGTAGAGCACAGAACCGGTCGAGCACAGTGTTTTTAGGTGAGGAAGAGAGTGGCTTTCGATAGGCGAGAGTTCTGCCTTCTCGATCGCTTCTAGATACTTGGCAGAGGTACCAAACAGCGACACATCGGCGCGCTGTGCCAAGTCCCATAGAACATTGGGTTGCGGGTAAACCGGGCTACCATCAAAGATCACTAAACAAGCGCCGCTGGCAAGCGCAGAGACGTGCCAGTTCCACATCATCCAACCACAAGTGGTGTAGTAGAACACGCGGTCGTTTGGCTTAACATCGCAATGAAGCTGATGCTCTTTTAGGTGGTTGATGGTGGTGCCACCAACCGAGTGAACAATACACTTTGGCTTGCCTGTTGTGCCGGAAGAGTAGAGTACAAACAATGGTTCATTGAAGCTGACACGCACAAATCGTACAGGTTGTGGCTGATAATGATTGATCATGCTGTGCCAGCTTCGAATCGACACATCATTTTCAAAGTCATTCCTTCCCAAGTAACCGATCTGACACACCTGTTTTAGATCGGTTAAGTGCTCGATGATTTCACGGTTCTTGTCCGTCATATCGAACGTTTTGCCATTGAAGGTATAGCCATCACAGGTGAACAGCACCTTGGGTTTCACTTGGCCAAATCGTTCAATCACACTCTCGACACCAAAATCAGGCGAGGTCGATGTCCAAATCGCGCCCAAGCTGGTGGTTGCCAGCATCGCTATTACGGTTTGTGGCAGATAGGGCGTATACGCAGCAACCACATCACCTTGCTTCACTCCGCTATCGACAAGCCATTGCTGAACGCTAGAGACCGCTTCACACAGGGTTTTCCATGTATAACTCTGTTGTTCGCCACGTTCATTCTCAAACCAAATCGCCAGTTCATTAGGCATGACGTACGCCAAATTCAGCAAGTTCTCGGCGTAGTTTACTTGTGCATTGGGAAACCAAACCGCATCACGATTCGATTTAGGCTGCTGCCAGCGGCTCTCACCTTGAGCTTTGATGGTCTCGCTTTCTGCCTTGTTAGTAGAGCCTTGCGAGCCAACCATTTCACAAAACTGCCACACGTTTTTCCAAAACGATTCCGGATGTTCTACAGACCATTGATGGAGTTCGGCGTAGCTTTTTACGTCCCTATCTAGGTTTAACCCAGATTGTTCAAGGCTATCGATAAATCGGGTTAAGTTGGCATCGGCGATACGCTGCTCGCTTGGCTGCCAAATGGGCTTATTGCTTTCGTGCATTCCTTTACCTTTAACAAAAAGTTAACGTTTTCAGTCTGGTATTTAGGTTTTACAAAGTCAAAAGTTCAGCAAAATAAGCGTCTGGCGGAATTGTGTAAATAAAATGTTACACGATCGCCTATTTCGAAAAATCGCGCAAATTGGCGCTTATAAGGAGTGGAGATAGGCTTAAAGTGAGACATTCGAAAGGAGGTGTGTAATGACTCAATATCATTCTAAGCCCGTGAGCCAAGAGGGATGGGTTGAGTGGAGCCTCGAAGAAGATGCCATTTGGCACGACTTGGTGAAAAGGCAACTGGACGTCATTAGTGACCGCGCTTGTGATGCCTATTTGCACGGTTTGACCCTGCTGGATCTGCCATTAGACAGAGTTCCTCAGCTTCCAGAGATAAATAAAGTGCTAAAGGAAACAACAGGTTGGCAGGTTCAGCCTGTTCCGGCGTTAATCGATTTCGACCGTTTCTTTGATTTGCTCGCGAATAAGAAATTCCCCGTCGCGACATTTTTGAGAACGCGAGATGAGTTCGATTACTTACAAGAACCTGATTTCTTTCATGAAATTTTTGGTCATTGTGCCATGCTTACTAATGCTGATTTCGCAGCATTCACTGAGCATTATGGAAAACTAGGCCAAGCGGCGACATCAAAACAGCGCGCTTATCTTGCCCGTTTGTATTGGTTTACGGTCGAGTTCGGTTTAGTAAAAGAAGGCCAACAACTGAAAATATATGGCGGTGGCATCCTTTCGTCTCCGGCGGAAACCATGTATGCGTTGGGAGGGGATTTGGCCGTTCGCGAGCGGTTCGATCTGCAAACGGTTTTAAGAACTCCTTATCGCATCGACATCATGCAGCCGAAATATTACGTGATCGACGAGCTATCTGAGCTCTTCAAAATCAGTCAGGAAAACCTATTACAGCAAGCTGATCTCGCGATTGATGCGGGGTTACTACCACCACTTTTTGAACCCAAGGAACCAACAAATGTTGAATGAACAAAAATGCGAAGCCTGCAGTATCGACGCGATTGCCCTAAGTAAAGACGAGCAACAATCTTTACTGTTGGAGTTGTCTGATTGGCAGATCATGGAAAGAGACTGCATCCCACAGCTTGAGAAGGTGTTTAAGTTTAAGAACTACAAGCAAGCATGGGCATTCAGCAACAAAGTGTCAGAGTTGGCAGAAGAAGAGTTCCACCATCCTTCGATCTTATTGGAGTGGGGCAAAGTCACCGTCACTTGGTGGAGTCACTCAATCAAAGGTCTCCACAAAAATGATTTCATCTGCGCCTCACGCTGTGATGTATTCGCGGTGAGTGAGTAGTTTCATAGATTAGAAATCACTCTTTCGCCTTTGTGATGTGATTAACTCATTATTCGGCTCATTAGGTGAGTCGAATAAGCAATACTTTCGCATCATGGGGCGTCACTTCTCTCAAACTAGCTTGACCTGCATCAGCGACTTGCTTGGTTTCGGGTCTCATAAACCCTTTCTGTTACTCATAGTATTGGTTTTATGAGGCTGCTCTATGATATATTTCTCGGCCAAGTGTATTACAGACGAAGGCTAGCAATGTCTATCAACCTTTCACTCCTTCCACCCAGCGAGAAAAATAGAATCGAACTGGATAAGCAAGCATCGTTTCTTGTATGGAAACTGAAGCAAGCGAAATGTGGCCCTGAAGCCATTGTTGAAGAAGCAATGAAGCTAGGTGACCCAGATGAAAAGGTGTGGTTTGAACAGTCTGTAGAAAAATACAAACGGGTAATGGGTGTCGCATAAACGCAGACAAACCTTGCCCAGCAGTGCTGTAGAATTGAAATGACACAGTAATTTGCTAGAATTTGCACCGTTAATTGAATCAGAGAGAAGATCCCGATGGGAAGAAGTTTTGAAGTGCGCAAGGCCTCAATGGCGAAAACTGCAGGCGCAAAAATTAAAGTTTATTCTAAATACGGTAAAGAGATTTACGTACTGGCTAAGAACGGCAGCTCTGACCCAGACATGAACCTACCTCTTAAGCACCTGATTGCTAAAGCGAAGAAAGACCAAGTACCCGCTCACGTTATCGACAAAGCGATCGATAAAGCGAACGGCGGCGGCGGTGAAGACTTCCAACCAGCTCGTTACGAAGGTTTTGGCCCAGGTGGCACAAGCGTAATCGTTGACTGTCTAACTGACAACGGCAACCGTACTTTCCAAGACGTTCGCCAATGTTTCGTTAAGACTGGCGCGAAAATCGGTGTTGAAGGTACTGTTTCTCACATGTTCGCTCACCAAGCTGTATTCCAGTTCAAAGGCGAAGATGACGAGATCATCCTAGAAACGCTAATGATGGAAGACGTAGACGTGACTGACGTTGAGCTAGAAGACGGTGTTATCACTGTATTCGCTCCAACTACTGAGTTCTTCAAAACGAAGACAGCACTAAACACTGCGTTCCCAGAGCTAACTCTAGACGTTGAGGAAATCACTTTTGTTCCTCAAACGACTACGCCAGTAGCTGAAGAAGATTCTGAGAAGTTCCAGAAGTTCTTAGACATGCTTGACGACTGTGATGATGTTCAGCAGGTTTACCACAACGCTGAGCTGTAATCTTTACAGTAACAACAGTTATTAAAAAACCGAGCCTAGTGCTCGGTTTTTTTATGGGCGTAATTCAGGCGTTTATCCATGAACAGCGTTTTTTGAACGCATCTCTTTGGTCGCAGCCTCTTAATGATATTGTCTAGAACATAGCTCCTGAACATTAACCCTTGATCATCGTTCCGTGATCTCAGGTTCGCAAAGCGTTCTCGGGCGACAAATCCATGCAGAGAGTTTTCTGATCAAAGGGAGCACGGTGAGGTTGAGCACGATGGCACACGGCCAAGCAATGAAAAAGCTTTGCATCCAGATTGGCGGCCATTCGTGGCTGAACCCCATTTTGTAGCCAGAAATTAACCCAGACATGATGGTCGCCATGGTCAGGGAGGATAAAATCGCGGTTACCCAAAATTGTTTGTTGTTCATATTATGTTTCTCCCGTGATTTTCTGTTGTTGATGAGATAAGGTTACTCCTATCCATTAATGAGAAAAATAGGCACATATAGAAGTATGAATTCCATATTTGGAAACATTGATGATCTGTTCTTATTCTGTGCAGTGGTTGAAGAGGGCTCTTTGCTATCGGCTTCGAAACGGCTGCAACTGCCAGTGTCGACTATGTCGCGTCGATTAACTGCATTGGAAGAGCGCCTCAATATCCGACTTTTAGAAAAAAAAGGTCGTGAGCTGGTGGCCACCAAAGATGGTGAAGCGGCCTTTGCTGCACTGAGCAGTGGCATGGAATCTATCCATCAAGGCTTTAATAGCTTGTTGGAAGAGCGTGATGCTATCCAAGGTAAGATTAAGCTCGCAGTGCCTCACAACTTCTATAGTGGCTTTCTAGGGTCGACAGTAGAGCAATTCCTCACTCAATATCCGAACGTTCAGCTCGACCTCACCCTGAGCCAGCAGCAGCTTATTCCGCAGACCGATCGTGACTTACTGATCACGTTTAAGATCTCGGACATGGAAGGCATGATTGCTCGACCACTTTTTAAAGCCAAACACGGATTTTTCGCGAGTCGGGAATACTTAGATTCGCGAGCAACAATAGAAAAGCCGGACGACTTAGAGCTTCAAGATTGGATTAACGTTGATGATGTGTTTGATATGCCGCTCTACAAATCCGACCGCTTAGAGCAGATGATCACGATTAAACCTAAGTTCATCGTCAACGACATTCATGCGGTGGCAGCCGCGGCGCAAAAAGGCTTAGGGCTTGCATCATTGCCTTTTCGTCATGTATCCCGAGAGATGAATTTGATTCAAGTGCTTCCCGAATATCATCGGGGTGATCGCCAAGCGTATTTAGTGTACAAAGAAAGAAAATATCAGCCAAAGGCTTTGACCTTGCTTATTGATGCATTGATTGAGAGTGTTCGATCTTTTCATAGCGATGACTTGGTCAAATAAAAGGAGAAAGAAATGAAAGTAAGTTTTATCGGGCTAGGCGTTATGGGCTTCCCAATGGCAGGTCACCTAGTCAAAGCTGGTTTCGAAGTAACGGTATTTAACCGCACTCACAGCAAAGCGCTAGACTGGGCTGATAAACACCAAGGTAAAGCGGCAGAATCTGTGGCTGAGTGTGTCGCAGAAGCCGACGTGGTATTGGTTTGTGTGGGTAACGATGACGACGTGCGCAGCATGACAACCAGCGAAACAGGCGCACTGGCTGCAATGAAGCCAAACGCGATTCTTGTCGACCACACAACAACGTCTGCAATCCTGTCTGAAGAGCTTGAAGTGGCTGCGAAGCAATCAGGTGTTCGCTTTATGGATGCACCAGTATCTGGTGGCCAAGCAGGCGCAGAAAACGGCGTGCTAACTATCATGTGTGGTGGTGAGCAAGAGCTATTCAACGACCTTCAACCTGTATTCGAAGCTTACGGTAAATCGTCAGTTCTGATGGGTAAAGTCGGCCAAGGCCAACGCGCAAAAATGGTTAACCAGATCTGCATCGCGGGTGTATTGAACGGCTTATCTGAAGGCTTGGTACTTGCTGAAAAATCAGGTTTGGATATCCCAACTCTGGTTGATTGCCTTAAAAACGGCGCAGCAGGTTCATGGCAGATGGAAAACCGTGCTACCACAATGGCGCAAGACAAGTTCGATTTCGGCTTCGCAATTGATTGGATGATCAAAGATTTAGGTTTCTGCCTAGATGAAGCAGAACGTCAAGGTATCCAACTTCCGTTGACTGAAAAGACTAACAACGCCTACAAGGCACTGTCTGCCGAAGGGCAAGGCCGCATGGATACATCAGTATTGATGAAAGCTGTCGTTGAAGAGACTAAAAAGTAGAAGAGACGAAGAAGTAGAAAGATCGAAGTAATTGAAGCTTCGTTTAGATAACTAAAAATAGCCGCTGATTAGCGGCTATTTTTTTGGTTTGTGTTAGCTAACTTTATTTAGAACTTTCAGGTGTGTTGGTGGCTTTAATCCCTAGATGTGCTAAAGGCAAAAGTAGCTCATTTGACATCACGTTGTGATAATTTCCTTTATGAACCAAATCTTCATCACTTTCATCAAGAACCAGTTCGATATTGCTTGCCAGATCCGGAAGTAATAAACGAAATGTGTATTCCTTTACACGATTTAAGAAATCAGCCCCTAATTGCGTCAGTTCATCACCAATTACCACTAAATCAGGGTTTAATTGGTTAATATTGTTTACTAATCCATGTGCTAAGCACTTAGCTAAGTAATCAACCGCGTTTATCGCAGCAGATTCTCTGTCATGAAATGCATTTACTACCATTTCAAAGTCCGCGGATGTTAATGAGGCCTCTTCCTTGTAACGTTCAACCAAGGCCGTTGTTGAGCTATACAGCTCAAGGCAACCTAGATTGCCACACTTACATTGCGGCCCTTGAAAATTGATTGATGTGTGACCAATCTCTCCAGCCGTCCCTAAACTACCGTGATAAACCTGCCCTTCAATCACGAGGCCTGAACCTACACCCTGCCCAAGAGATACATACAGTAAAACGCTTGCTTCATAAGTGCTTTGTAGCTGGCGCCAAACCGCGAGTGCAGCCAATTTTGCATCATGGCCTGCATAGATTGGATAGTCTGGAAATTGCTCTCGCATGTGGGAAATAAAATCAACATCTTGCCAATTTTTTGCGTCGGTCATCAGTATAATTTTATTATCTTGCTCTAAGAATGGGCCGGGCATCGCAACCGAGATCCCTAAAATATCACCTTCCTGCTCATTCAGAACATCGCTCACTTGCTTGGTCAAATACTCGATCAGCTCTTCTGGGCTATTATCAGTATTAATTGGTTTGACTAGGCTGGTTAGCGAAACACCATTGAGATCGTAGGTATCAATTGAGAAGTTAGTACGCTGTATTCGAACGGACACAATTCGTAGATGTTGGGTATTGAACCCCAAATAAATAGAGCTTCGACCACGTGCCGCTTTTCGCACACCAGTTTCAACAATAAGCCCTTGTTCTATTAGAGGTTTTATCGCTCTAGTTACCGTCGCTTGGTCAAGTCCAACCAATTGGCTGATCTCTTTTCTGGAGCAACTACCACTATTGTGAAGTGCATTAAGAATGACGCGCTTATTATGATTTTGTACATCATCTAACGAAACGCCCAGTCCGCTTCTCATAGGCTTATTCATAGTTCTCCTGACCAATTTGATCTGCAATAACGTTCCAATGGATCTACACAATATATAGAAAAAGTTAAGTTTCAATAAAATCATATAGTTAGAAATTGAGTCTACTTTACTTATGTGAGCGCAATCTCAAGTTCATCATACTATATTTGTTAGCTGCAATTAAATGAAATATATTTGATTGCAGGTTGCAATTAAATATATTTCGATAACATTGGAGGTCCTTGTGGTATTCGATAAGAAGAAGCATCAGGCAATTATTGATCAAGTTGAAGAATACATCGCTGAGCATAAAGATACGGTTAAGCAGCACCATTGGCGTGAACATTACCATTACCAAGCACCGGTAGGCTGGATTAATGACCCGCATGGACTGATTCAATATCAGGGTAAATACCACCTTTTCTATCAACATCATCCTTTTACTGGCAAGTGGGGAACCATGCACTGGGGACATGCAGTCAGCGAAGATCTCATTCACTGGGAAACACTGCCAGAAGCTTTAGCACCAAGCGAAGAATATGACGGCTGGGATGGCGGAGGTATCTTCACGGGTAGTGCTGTGAATAACGATGGTGTGATGACTCTTTTCTATACGGGATGTGCACAAGCTCGCCAAGTTCAATGTATGGCAACGTCGACTGATGGCGTTAACTTTGACAAATATGACGGGAACCCAATCTTATCTGATCCACCAGAGGGAATTAACCTACATGACTTCCGCGATCCAAAGGTTTGGAAGCATGAAGGCTCATGGTACATGGTGACTGGTGTAACAGATGGCGTGAGCGATCTAATTAACCCATCAAACTACGAGACCAATGGATTCGGTAAAGTCTGCCTTCACAAATCAGACAATTTAACCGATTGGGAATTCGTAGGTTATTGTGTAGAGAGTATGGGTGAACTCGGGACAATGCTTGAGTGCCCAAATATCTTCAAATTGGGTGACAAACACGTCCTTATGTATTCACCTATGGGTATGCAACAGCGTCAAGTAGTTTACCTTGTTGGTGACCTTGATTACCGAACTGGTAAGTTCCATTGGTCTACGATGGGTTCTCTAGATTGGGGATTCGACTACTACGCACCACAAGTGTTCGATGATGAAAATGGGCGCACTCTCATACAAGCTTGGATCGGTTCATGGCCATTCATGCCATGGTGTGATGGCACTTACGATACCAGTGAACTGGGTTGGTACGGTAGTATCACTTTGGCCCGAGAAGTCTCTTTATGTCACGATGGGAAACTGAAGTTCACGCCTGTGCAAGAAGTTGAAAAATTGCGCCATTCTCCAAAAAGACATACAGAGCTCCAGTTAAACGATGGTGAAAAATTCGCATTTGAAGCAGGTGATAATGTTCACTGTGAAATCATTGCTGACATCGATCTAGCCGCAAGCGACTGTGATAGCATTGTATTTGAAATTCGCAGTAAAGGTGAGCAGAAAACACTGATTGAGTTGGATCTAAAGAAAGGCGAACTGGCCTTTGATCGTACTCAATCGGGCAGTCGTTCAGCCTTACGTAGAACATGCCCACTAGAGTGTGCGAGTAAAGATCGAGCAAACATCCGTATCTTTATGGACAGTATTTCTGTGGAAGTCTTTACCGATGGAGGTCGTACTGTGATGACCAATAACATCTTCTCTGATGAAGACAGTGCAGGTCTCTATGTATACGCTAAGAACGGCAATGCTAGAATTGAGACACTAAAAACATTCGGTATGAAAAGTGTTGCCGAATAACTGATTCAGCTTTCCCCTTCTTCTTTTTAGCCCAGCTTATTGCTGGGCTTTTTTGTTCCTCAAAAAGTATCCCCATGAAAAAAAGTCCTTTTTATCCAACTCAAATAACGATCCTCAAAACAAAAACACGATCCTTTTCACATTCTACATTTCATTTAATTGTTTCTTGCAATT